>JAISYJ010000068.1:0-27556 GCA_031270005.1 Hungatella sp.
GACTTAAAGATGATCCTGTCATCCTCGCTCCAGGGCTCTCCCAGGTTTTTATTCATGGCCTTTATCAGCTTGTCATAGCTTCCCTCTTTGCTGAACCAGACGTCGCAGTTAAAGGAGACCTGGTAAAAATCCAGAAATTCATAGTAAAGCCTGTTATCTAAGTCATCGGTCCTCTTTGGAATCAGGCGGGTGACTGAGGCCGAAATGCTGAAAGCACCCACATATTTTAAAACGCTGACCCTTTTGTTGCCCTCCTGAACGTAATACTGGTTCATAAATTCATAAGCTTCAATAGGATCATGGATTCCCTCTTCAATCTGATGGTCATATAAATACGCCCATTTCGCTCCAAATTCCGATTTCTCCGATAAAAGAGGCATGAAATTACTGGCAAAGGCGCTGGTTCGCCCCTCAGTTTTCGTTCCTACCACCTTTTCCAGAGGAATATCCATGATTCCCAAGTTCACTTCCGAAACAATATCCGTAAAAGACAGTATCTCATCCAGCACCGGCAGATAGGGATATTCTCCCTTTGATACGGAAGCCTGATATTGCCTGCGGCCCCGCCTTAATGCCCCTACGTAATCGTATAATGCCATCCGTTTTCCCTCCAACATTTTCTAAGGTTATTTTAGCATTAAAACAGCTTTCTGTACAGATTATTCAGGAGGCCCATTAAAGTGTTAGTCAGTTAAAGATTTCTCACCTTAAAGTCTCTTTCCAGTTCTCTTTTCTGATCCTTTTTAGCAATGTCATCTCTTTTATCGTATAGCTTTTTACCTCTGGCAAGTCCGATCTCCACCTTCACCAGGCTGCCTTTAAAATATACCTGCAGAGGAACCAGGGTATATCCCTTCTGGGCGATCTTTGCATCCAGCTTTCCGATCTCAGACTTGTGAAGCAGCAGCTTTCTGACCCTCAGCGGATCCTTGTTAAAAATATTTCCTTTTTCATAAGGGCTGATGTTCATGCCACAAACATAAACTTCTCCTTTATCAATTCTGACAAAGGATTCCTTTACGCTGCATTTGCCCATGCGGATGGATTTTACTTCTGTTCCGGCCAGTTCGATGCCGGCCTCGTATTTTTCATCAATAAAATAATCGTGATATGCCTTTTTATTATTGGCAATTAATTTGAAACTCTCTTTCCCCATTTTCATTCCTCCTGTTATTCCTCTTCAAAACTCTTCGCCGGAATAAAGTCGATGGTACGCAAAAGTTTATCCGTACCCAGCACCATGACCCTGATAGGCTGACCAAGTTTATAGGTCTTTTTTGTCATTTCTCCTACCAGCTCATAATGTTCTTCATCAAAATGATAATAATCATCCTGGAGCTGATTCACATGAATCAAGCCCTCTACGGTATTGGGAAGCTCCACATAAAGCCCCCAGTTGGTCACTCCGGAAATCACTCCGTCAAACTCTTCCCCAACGTGTCTGGACATATATTCGCACTTTTTAAGCTTAATGGTCTCCCGCTCGGCTTCATCGGCCCTCCGCTCCATGGCAGAGGACTGGACTGACACCTGCTGAAGGATCTTATCGTAATGGCTGATCCTCTTCTCAGATAAGCCTGATCTTAAGTTCTCCTTAATAATGCGGTGGATCTGCAAGTCCGGATACCTTCTGATTGGAGAGGTAAAGTGTGTGTAATATTTAGCCGCCAGACCAAAGTGCCCGGTATTTGCAACCGTATATTTGGCCTGTTTCATGGAACGCAGGGCCAGACGGCTGATCAGGGCTTCTTCCGGCGTATCTTCTGCATTGGCGAGCAGTTTCTGGACTTCCTTCGGGTAAACCTCACCGTTGTGGAAACGGATGGAATATCCAAAATTATTAATCAAAGTTGCAAGGCTCTTCATCTTTTCCGGATCCGGATTATCATGAGTACGGTAGAGGAAGGGGATCTCCTGCCAGAAATAATCCTCCGCAACCGTCTCATTTGCCATCAGCATAAAATCCTCAATGATTTTCGTTGCCGCATTTCTTTCATAAGGCTTGATTTCCAGAGGCTTTCCCCGTTCATCAAGAATCACCTTTGTTTCCGGGAAATCAAAATCAATGGAGCCCCTCTTCTTTCTCTTTTCCCGCAGAATATCAGCCAGTTCCTTCATTTGCTCAAACATGGGAACAAAAGCTTCGTATTCCTTCATAACCGCCTCATCCCGGTCGGTTATAATGGCGTTGACTGCTGTATAGGTCATTCTCCGGTCCACGTTTATGATGGTTTCCGCTATCCGGTGTCCCATTACATTGCCGTTTTCATCAATGTCCATGATGCAGCTTAAAGCCAGCCGGTCTTCTCCCTGGTTTAAGGAGCAGATTCCATTTGACAGCTTATGGGGCAGCATGGGGATTACCCGGTCCACAAGATAAACGCTGGTCCCCCGTCTTAAAGCTTCCTCATCCAATGGGCTGTTTTCCGTTACGTAATTTGTAACATCAGCGATGTGGACGCCTAAGGTATAGGCTCCGTCCTTTTTTGATATGGTAATGGCATCGTCAAGGTCCTTTGCATCTTCCCCATCAATGGTAACTGTCTGTAAATTTCTTAAGTCCAGGCGTCCCTGCATGTCTTTACCGGTAACCGTATCTGGCACTGCTCCTACCTGTTTCATCACGCCGTCCGGAAATTCCTCCGGAAGCCCATATGCTCTTACAATAGAAAGAATATCCGTACCAGGATCATTGACGTGGCCAATGATTTCCGTTATGATCCCTTCCGGTTTCCGTTCCGGCCCGCCAAAATCCGTAACCTTAACCACCACCTTGTGACCGGTCACTGCTCCCATGTCCTTGCCCTGGGGAACGAACACATCCTTTGAAATCTTCTGGTTGTCCGGAATGACGAAACCAAAACTCTTATTTTTCTGGTAATACCCTATGATCTCCTCATTTGCATGGACCAGCACCTTGATCACATGGCCCTCAGCCCTTTTTCCGTTACCCGGCTTTGATTCGGCCGATATCTGCACGGTATCACCGTGAAGTGCGCCGCCTGTCTTATCTTCCGGAATAAAAATATCCTGATCAAGCCCTTCTACCGCTACAAAACCAAAGCCTTTGGAGTGTCCGGAAAATACTCCGGCAATGGAGCCGATATCCGGCTTTCCGTATTTTCCTTTTTGTGATACGCCAATCTTTCCTTCCGCTAAAAGTGCATTAAGTACCTCTTTTAAATCTTCCCTCTGCTCCTTTGGAATGTTAAAAAGAATGGCTAATTCCTTTAATTTCATAGGCACATAGGCAGGATCATGAATCAGCTGGAGAAGCATGGCTTTCCTTTGCGTTAACTGTTCTTCTGTCATTGTTTTCCTCTCTTAACTATCATTTTTATCTATCTTTTTTCATTCTTTCCTATATTATCGGATGCAGAAAGCACTTCCCATAATCGGATGGACGGGGCAAAGAACGCCCCTTTTATCAGAATCTGCTTTGCATTTTCTGATAAGTTATATTATCTGCACTTTAACAACAGGTATTACAAATACTTCCCCATTATGCGAAAAAAACACCCTTGTTGCCATATCACAAGAGTGTTTAATCTTTACAGTATATTCAGATTCAGTACCAGTGCCAGAATGAAAAACAGGACTGCTCCGTATTTTGTGAATTTCTCCAGTTTTCCTTCCATGGAACGGCCTTTATTTCTGCCCCAGTAGGTATCTGCCATACCGCCGATAGAACCAAGGCCCTGACTCTTTCCTTCCTGTAAAAGGATTATTGCTGATAAAGCAACACATATGATAACAAATATGATTGATAAAATAATCCTGATCATTTTTCCCACCTCCTATAGTCAAACAAAGGATATCATACCATAATTTATCTGAAAATACAATATATTTTTATATTTTTATATTCATCCTTATGTGTCCCGGCATCAGGTCCTGCCCATGGCATGTATCCATGAGGAGATTTCAGTTCTTTTCCTTTGACCGGTCAGCCAGAATATTCCATGACTGCCCGCCAAGTTTTCCTGTAAAATTCTTCAATGCGCAGAAGCTCATTGTATTTGGCGGTACATTCCCCCCTGCACGGTGCGCCGCTCTTTACATAATCGGCATGTACAGCCGCTGCCATGTCTGCAAGGAAAGACTCTTCCGTATCCTGCACATCACTGGCAATGATCACCTTATTTCCGGCTTTTCTTGCCTTTTCCACCATTTCAAGTGCCCCGGTAACGGTTCCCGCCTGTTCCATCCGGATGATCGTGGCATTAGCCGCTGCAAAATCATCGGAAACCAGAAGGGTGCGGTGCTCCAGTAGCTTCATCATTTGCTCTCTTCCCTCCAGATCTTCTTTCCAAAGACCGTTCATGACCGCACAGATGGGAAATCCGTCCGCCAGCCTCAGATAATAGGCAAGCATATCCTTTTGTGCCCTGTTTATGGTGATTCCGCCCTTCCTGCTTTCCTTTGAAAAACAGTAGGTACCGTCTTCCTTTACGTACAACCGGTCTGCATCTGCATTGATGGCCACCAGCACATCTTCCCCCGGCTTATATCCGGTAAGCATAAAAGCATCCATTAAATAATGCAATGCTTCCTCTGAGTTTTTCATATCCGGTTCAAAGCCGCCCCCATCTCCTGTGGAGGTGCCAAAGCCGCTCATGGATAAAAGCCTTTTTAATGTCTGATAAATCTCCACTCCCATGCGCAGTCCTTCCGAATAGGAATTTGCTCCCTGAGGCACGATCATGATCTCATGAAAATCAAGACCTTTATCCCCGCCTCCTCCGCTTATCATGCTCATCATGGGAACCGGCATCACAGGAGCCGAGGTTCCGCCCAGATAACGGTAAAGGGGAAGACGAAGTCCTGCGCCTGCTGCCCTTGCAACCGCCATGGATAAAGCCAAAATCCCCTGATTCCCATCTCCTTCTGCTCTTATTTCCTCTGCCGCCTGGGAAAGCATCCGGTCTATTTTTCCCTGGTCTGATGCATCCTCAAACAAAATGATCTCCGAAAGCCAGTCATTGACCAGCCTCGCCTGCTCCTCTGCTCTTCCGGTGTTTCCCAGGGAAACCGCTGCTCTTCCATGGGCACCGTTTTCCAGGATCACCTCAGCTTCTACTCCCGGGTATCCCCAGGAATCCCCAACAATTCTTCCGGTTATTTCTATAATATCAAGGCCGTTTAACATCTTTTTGCCTCCTGTCCTTTCTTACATTCTTACCGTAAGGATTGACGGAATTTACCAGTTCCATGCAGGTATAAAAGAAAAAAGATGCCAGGATGGTTTTCCTTTCATCCTGACATCTTTCCTAATTAGTTTACGTGTTAAACGGCTTTTATGCCCGAAGTTCAATTCCCAGTCCCTGTAATCCGTTAAGGATTTTTTTCATAACAGCAAGAACCTCCTGCTCCTCCAGGGTATGATCACCTGCACGGAAGGTGATGGAATATGCAACAGACTTATATCCAGATAAAATCTGGGTCCCTTCATAAATATCGAAAAGCTCATAGCTTTCCAATATCTTTCCGCCACGCTGATCAATGATCTCTTCGATCTGTCCCACCAGAATTTCCTTTGGAACCACCATGCTGATATCCCTGGTAACAGCCGGATATTTTGCAATTCCGGTGTATTTCCGGTCAAAGCTTGTAAACGGGATCATGGATGGCATATCGATCACAGCCACATAGGCCCGTTCTCCGATCTTATAGTTGTCAGCCACCTCCGGATGAACTTCTCCCAGATATCCGATGGCCACTCCATCATAAATGATATCTGCCTGTCTTCCTGGATGAAGGAATGTTTTTCCGCCCTTTGGATCATAATGAGGCTTTTTGTGCATTCCCGTTTTATCGAAGAATTCTTCAACAACGCCCTTCATGTCAAAAAAATCGCCATCCCCATAAAAGCCTAGGGTAAACTGCATTCTTTCATCAGGAAGCTCTGTTAATGGAAACGCCTTTGGAAGATAAATATTGGCCAGCTCATAAAGGCGGACATTCTTATTCCGGCGGTTGTAGTTGGTGGATAAGGAGTTTAACATTCCATGAAGAGGGGAGGTCCTCATAACGCTGAAATCCTCTCCCAAAGGATTTAATATATTCACTGTCACGCGAAGCGGGCTGTCATCCGGAATCAGCAGGCGGTCAAATACCCTGGGGCTTTCAAAGGAATAGGTCATTCCCTGGGAAAATCCGCAGAATTCCGCCACCTCTCTGGCCACCTCTTCTATTCTTAATTTATAGGACAGCTTGCCGGTGGTTGCCTCACCTGTTGGCAGGGATACAGGGATCTTGTCATATCCAAAGAATCTGGCAACTTCCTCAGCCAGATCTGCCATACAGCCTAAATCCTGACGGAAGGTAGGAATGAGGATTTCACCTGCCGCTTCATCATATCCCAAATCCAGCTTTTTAAAGTATCCAAGCATTGTTTCCGGTTCAATCTCAGTTCCCAGAAGCCTGTTCATCTTTTCCGGCTCAAAGGGAAGTCTTTTCCCTTCCCGCTTGGACGGATAAATATCGATCATGCCGCCTACGACTTCTCCTGCACCCAGCTCTACAATCAGCTGACAGGCGCGGTTAATGGCTTCCTCGGCGTTGTTTGGATCAAGCCCTTTTTCGAATTTGCCGGAAGCATCGGTCCTTAATCCAACTTTTTTGGAAGAAAGCCGGATATTGGTTCCGTCAAAGCAGGCGCATTCAAACACCATGGTATTCACCTCATCGGTGATCTTGGAGTTCTCTCCTCCCATGATGCCGGCGATTCCTACCGCCTTTTCCCCATCATTGATCATGAGAATGGTGCTGTCCAGCTTTCTTTCCTGTCCGTCAAGGGTCTGGAAGGTGTCGCCTTCTTTCGCGCGTTTTACAATGATCTCATGATTTGCAAGCAGGTCATAATCAAAGGCATGCATTGGCTGTCCGTATTCTTCCATCACATAATTTGTGATGTCCACGATATTATTAATAGGGCGGATTCCGCATGCAGCAAGACGTCTCTGCATCCAGACCGGGGAAGGAGCAAGCTTGATATTTTTTACCATTCTTGCACAATAGCGGGGACAAAGGCTGCTGTCCTCTACGGATACCTTCAGATAGTTATGGATATCCTCGCTGTTGCCTGTGGCCGTTACCACCGGAGGCACAAAGGTCTTATGAAAGGTTGCAGCCGCTTCTCTTGCAATTCCTATTACACTGTAGCAGTCCACACGGTTTGAGGTGATTTCATATTCAAATACGGAATCACGAAGGCCCAGTACCTCAACGGCGTCAGCACCTACTTCCGTATCCTCAGGTAAAATATAAATTCCGCTTTCCGGAGCATCCGGATACATTTCACTGGAAAATCCCAGTTCTTCAATGGAGCACATCATGCCGCAGGATTCGATTCCTCTAAGCTTCCCCTTTTTGATCTTAATTCCTTCTTCCGGAAGAGGACCGCCGTCATGGCCTCCTGCCACCTTACCCCCATCTAATACAACAGGAATCTTATCTCCGGTCTTTACATTGGATGCGCCTGTGACGATCTGTACGGTTTCTGCTCCAACATTGACCTGACAGATGATTAACTTATCCGCATCCGGATGACGTTCTATGGATAATATCTGCCCAACTACAATTTTCTCTAAGTTTTTATCCAGGCATACATAGCCCTCAACCTTTGATCCGGTAAGTGTCATGGCATCTGTATAGTCCTGAGCCGTTACGTCTAAATCCGGAACGTATGCTTTAATCCATGATAATGGTGTATTCATTGATCTATCTCCCTTTCCTTAAAACTGCTTTAAAAATCTGATGTCGTTCTCATATAATAATCTCATGTCATCAATTTCATATTTTAACAGGGCAATCCGCTCCAATCCAACGCCAAAAGCAAAGCCGGTATATTCATTGGGATCGATGCCGCTCATTGTAAGCACATTTGGATGGACCATGCCGCAGCCGAGAATCTCAATCCAGCCCGAACCTTTGCAGAAACGGCAGCCTTTTCCACCGCATTTAAAGCAGGTAACATCCATCTCCGCGCTTGGTTCTGTAAACGGGAAATGGTGCGGACGGAATTTCACCTTTGTCTCCAGGCCAAAAAGCTCTCTTGCAAACTCTGCAAGGGTTCCCTTTAAATCTGCAAATGTGATATTTTTATCAATTACAAGGCCTTCAATCTGGTGGAAGGAAGGAGAATGGGTTGCATCCACTTCATCTGACCGGAATACACGGCCCGGAGCCAGCATGCGGATGGGCAGCTTGCCCTTTTCCATGGTCCTGACCTGAACCGGTGAGGTCTGGCTTCTTAATACGATGTTGTCGCTGATATAAAAAGTATCCTGTTCATCTCTTGCCGGATGATTCTTGGGTATATTTAATTTTTCAAAGTTATAGGAGTCGTATTCCACCTCCGGTCCTTCAATGACCTCATATCCCATGCCAATGAAGATTCTCTCAACCTCTTCCAGTGCAATGGTATTGGGATGGGTGTGGCCTACCTTATTCCGTCTGCCGGGAAGGGTCACATCAATTACTTCTTTTTTCAGCTGTTCTTCTCTGGCTTTTTTTTGCAGGGCGGACATGGCCTCCTCTAATTTCCCCTCGATCAGGGTCCGGGCATCATTTACCATCTGCCCCACCTTTGGTCTGTCTTCCGGAGCAACATCCTTCATACTCTTTAATACACTGGTCAGCTCACCTTTTTTTCCAAGATACGCGACCTTAATGTCGTTCAGTTTTTCCAGCGCATCGGAAGCTTCAATCTGCCTTAATGCTTCCTGTTTGATTTTCTCCAATTGATCCTTCATCGTGCTCTCCTTCTTTCCATAATCAAATTTTATATTTACTGTTTTAACAGTAAGATGAACTAAAAAAAGCTCCGCCCCAAAAAGGGACGAAGCTATATTCGCGGTACCACCCTGATTCCTGTGTATCACACAGGCACTCGGTATACGTAACGTGTATTGACGTCATGACTTACCCGCCAGAATGGCCGCCTAAGCTGCTGCTGGTTTCAATCATGCTGCTTCGGTGGGAAATTCAATCTCTTAGCTGAACTTAAAAGGGCTTACAGCCGATGGCCCCTTCTCTCTGGAAGAAAATAAGGATTTACTTACACCTTCATTGCATTTAATATTTTTAATTGTAACGTTACGTACCATTGTAATAACGGATGTTCAAAATGTCAAGGACTATTTTTATATGGATCCTGCCAGAAGGAAATAAGGCGGGCATCTGCCCTTTTTCCTTTTTTAAATAGCATCCTTATAGGCTTCTTCTAAAATTCTCTTAAATTCCAGGAGTATTTCATAGGTTTCCGCCCGTTTTTCCAGGTGCTCTATGAAAATATCAATATACTCCTTATCTTCGGCTCTTTTTGTTTTCTCAATTTCAACTTTTTCTTTTTCTGTTTTATAAAAATGGACCAGCAAAATTATAAGTACACTCTCAGCTATCAGTGCACCCGTCAATATGATATCTAAAAAACTCATTTTTTCCCCCTGTTCTTTTAAACCATAAAATACGGCCAAGATTTTTACTCTGTCTTTTACAGATTCAATATCTTAGTCCATTCCTGTAATGTGACCGTAAAAATCATCCATACCCCCTTCCTTTATCCGTGTACTGCAAAGGAATTCTTACGGGCCTGAAAGAGGCCGCCCTTCTTGCTTCCATAATAATCTCTGACATATTCATACCGCCTTTATAATGCTATTTTATATTGAATATCGAAATTTATAAAGTGTTTCATAACAAAAAAATAATAATAGCGCCAGAAAAGCATCATTTGAATCGCTTTCTGGCGCCATTTTTATATTTTTATGGGAATTACACAGCAAATTGGCTGTTATAAAGCTGGGCATAAAATCCATTTTGGGAAAGCAGGCTGTCATGATTTCCCTGCTCAATGATGTGGCCATCCCGCATGACCAGTATCACATCCGCTTCTTTTATGGTTGAAAGCCGGTGAGCGACAATAAAGCTGGTACGCCCCTCCATCATTTTTCCAAAAGCCTTCTGTATTTTTATCTCGGTTCTGGTATCAATGGAAGAAGTGGCTTCATCAAGGATCAGCATGGGAGGAAGACACAGCATGACCCTTGCAATGCATAAAAGCTGCTTCTGGCCCTGGGATAAGTTTCCGCCGTCTTCCGTTATGACAGTATCATATCCTTCCGGCATGCGTCTGATAAAGCCATGGGCATGAGCCTCCTTTGCTGCAAGAATGATCTCCTCCTCAGATGCATCCGGCCTTCCGTATGCGATATTTTCACCAATGGTCCCTGACTTTAACCAGGTTTCCTGGAGCACCATGCCGTAACTGGTTCTTAAGCTTTTTCTGGTCATATGACGCACATCTGTCCCATCCACCCGGATCGAACCGGAATCCACATCATAAAAGCGCATGAGAAGATTGATCACCGTACTTTTTCCGCAGCCGGTGGGGCCTACAATGGCAACTCTCTGTCCCTGCCGCACCTTTAGATTCATATCCTCAATTAATGCTGTCTCCGGATTATAGGAGAAGTACACATGCTCCAGGGAAACCTCTCCCTCTGCATTGCAGAGCACTGCTGCGTCAGGCTCCTCCGGGATTTGAGGCTCTTCGTCAATCAGTTCAAACACGCGCGTTGCAGAAGCAAGGGCGTTTTGAAGCTCTGTAACCACCCCTGATATTTCATTAAACGGCTTTGTATATTGATTGGCATAGCTTAAAAAGCTGGAAAGCTGTCCTATGGATAAAAGTCCCTTTACAGCCGCAAAGGCTCCGGCAATTCCAACGCTGGCATAAACAAGGCTGTTCACAAAGCGGGTCGCCGGATTGGTAATGGAGGAAAAGAATGTGGCTTTCAGGCTCCAGACACCCAATTCCTCATTAATATCTTCAAATTTCTCCTGTGCATCGGCTTCATGGGCAAAAGCCTGCACCACCTTCTGATTTCCCAGCATCTCTTCCACAAGAGAAGTCAGGTCTCCTCTGGTCTGTGACTGCATCTTGAACATGCGGAAGGTCTTTCTTGCAATAAAACTGGCGGCAAATAAGGAAACCGGTGTTACCAGCACCACTACAACCGTTATGGCAGGATTCATGGAAAACATGAAAAACAATGTTCCCAAAATGGTGAGGACTCCGGTGAAGAGCTGGGTAAAGCCCATTAACAGCCCGTCAGAGAACTGATCGATATCCGCAATGATCCTGTTTATGATATCTCCGTGAGAATGGGAGTCAATATATTTTAAAGGAAGGATCTCCAGCTTATTAAATGCCTGGGTCCTGATATCCTTTACCACCCGGTAGGTAATCAGATTGTTAATATGGCTCATAAGCCACTGGGCTGCCGCTGTTATTGCGATGATGACTCCGATTTGCTTTAAAATCAGCCACATGCCGGCAAAATCAACAGCTCCTGGTCCCACAATGCAGTCAATGGCCCGGCCTGTGAGGATGGGAATGTACAAGGTCAGCAGGACCGTGACAAAGGCACAGGCCAGAGAGGCGGCAACTCCCCATTTATAACGGCCAATGCATCCAAGGATCCGTTTGACAGTGAATTTGTATCTTTTTATGTCCATGTTATTGCACCTCCTCTTTCGACAGCTGGGATAAGCAGATTTCCCGGTAAACCTGGCAGGAAGTTAACAGCTCCTCATGGGTTCCCCAGCCTGCCATTTGCCCGTCATCAAGAACCAGGATCCTGTCTGCGTTTTTAATGGTGGAAGCTCTCTGGGACACTAGGAATACGGTCATATTCCCGGTACTTTCCTTAATTGCCTTTCTAAGCCTTGCATCGGTAGCAAAATCCAGGGCGGAAGCGCTGTCATCCATAATGAGGATCTGAGGCTCCTTTACCAAAGCCCTTGCAATAGCAAGTCTCTGCCGCTGCCCGCCGGAAAGGTTCTTTCCTCCAGCCTGGATCATGAGCTCCAGCCCTTGTCCTTTTTCCACTACAAAATCCTTTGCCTGGGCAATGGAAAGAGCCTCATAAATCTCCCTGTCCGCTGCCTCCCTTTTCCCCCACTTCATGTTTTCCCGAAGGCTTCCTTTAAAAAGCACAGCCTTTTGGGGGACAATTCCAACCAGTTCCCGAAGCTGGCCCAAAGGATATTGTCTCACATCAACTCCCCCTACCTTTACGGAACCTTCTGTAACCTCATAAAACCGGGGAATCAGATTTACCAGAGTGGTCTTGCCGGAGCCTGTTCCACCGATGATTCCGATGGTTTCTCCTTCCATGACCTGAAAAGACAAGCCGCTTAATGCCGCATCCTTAGCCCCTGCATAGGTAAAGGTCATATGGTCAAATTCCACCATAGGCGTGCCCTGTCTCTCTTCCACAGCCTTATGAGAGGTTTCTGTAATGGCAGGCTCCTGTTCAAATACAGCGCTTATCCGGCTTGCGCAGGCTAAGGACTTTGAAATCGTAATGATTAAATTTGCCAGTTTTACAAGCTCCACCAGAATCTGGGACATGTAATTTACCAAAGCAATCACTTCACCCTGGGTGATGATGCCGCTCTGGACCTGTCCGGCGCCGGCATTGATAAGAACAATGATACCTAAGTTAATCATCACATAGGTTAGAGGATTCATTAAAGCTGAAATTTTACCTACAAAAACCTGGAAACGTACTAAAAGGCCATTTTCCTCATCAAACCGGCGTATTTCATCATCCTGGCGGTCAAAGGCACGGATAACACGGACTCCTTCAAGATTCTCCCTGACAGCCAAAAGCACCTGGTCCAATTGCTTCTGCACCTTTTTATACAATGGGATGCTGACCAGCATAATGCCAAATACCACAAAGGATAGAATGGGGATAAGCACCGCAAAAATAACAGCTGTCCTGACATTGATGGTAAATGCCATGATCATGGCGCCGCATACCACAAACGGAGAACGAAGGAACAGACGGAGGAATAAATTTACTCCTGACTGAACCTGATTGGCATCACTGGTTATACGGGTAATCAGGGTGGCGGTCCCAATGGAATCAATTTCCTGGTACGAGAGCTTGTTAATATGGGCAAACAAATCATTTCGCAGAGAAGTTCCAAAGCCTGCCGCTGCTTTTGCCGCAAAATACTGGGCCGTAATAGAACAGGCAAGGCCAATGATGCCAAGCAGCACCAATAATCCGCCCATCTTAAATATATAAGGCATATTCTGGGACTTGATCCCCACGTCGATCACCTTTGCCATTACAAGAGGCACCAATAATTCAAAGCAGGCTTCCAGAAGCTTAAATAACGGCCCCATGACGCTTTCCAGCTTATAGTCCTTTAAATATTTCAGGAGCTTTTTCATCCTAATATTCCTCCGCTTTTGAAAATTTAATATATTTTTGGAATAATACCTTGTAACATTATACCATTTTGATATAATAATACAATACTAAATATGAAATAGAGGATATCCCAATGAATCCAATTAATTCAAGGCAGCTTTACTATTTTACTATAATTGCAGAAACCGGAGGCTTTACAGCCGCAGCAAAAAAACTGGGATTATCCCAGCCGCCTTTAAGCAAGCAGATTTTTCTGCTGGAAGAAGAGCTTGGGGTAAAGCTTTTTGAACGCGGCTCCAGAAAGACTGATCTGACGGAAGCAGGTGCTTTTTTATATTCCCGGGCCAAAGACATTCTGTCCATGATGGACTCCATTGCGGAAGAACTCCATCATTTCCAGGCTGCTTCCAATGGAATTTTAAAGCTGGGAACTATCTCTTCTTCCGGTAATATGCTCCACGACTTTTTAAAGGCATACTGCGCCACCCATCCAAAGGTACGGTTTGAGGTCACAGAAGGAAATACCTATGAGCTTTTGGAAAAGATGAAAAACGGGATTGTGGAATGCTCCATTATCCGGACTCCATTTAATGCGGAGGGTTTTGAATGCGGATACGGAAAAGAAGAACCTTTAATAGCGGTTGGAACCCCTTCCTTTTTTTCAGGCGTTCCCATGAATAAAATCAGGCTGACAGACCTTTCAGGCAAGCCTTTGATCTATTACCGCCGGTTTGATTCCATCATCTCCCTTGCCTTCCAAAACAGCGGCATAGTGCCCAATGTTTTTTGCCGCAATGATGATGCCAGGACCTGTCTCCAATGGGCAGCCACCGGCCTTGGGATCGCCCTGGTGCCTGAATCCATCAGCAAAGCAGGGGAACATACCGGTCTTGTTTTCAGGGAGATCGACTCTAAGGATACTGTTACCAGGATGGCAGCTGTATATAAAAAAAATGGCTATGTTTCAAACATAGCCAAAGAATTTGTTTCCTATTTTGGTGAACTGATGTCCCTTTCCTAATCAAAAAGGCTTAACTGGATTACCTGATAATTCTTTTTGTACCCATGAATGATATCTTTCATCCGGTATAATATCCCATACCGCTCACACTCTCTGGAAAATATCTGCCACAGCTTTCTTGCTCCCGGGCTTGTACATTCATAACTGTTTCCATAACGCCTGATATATTCGGAAACCAGATCCTGCTGGGGAAACTGTTCCCGGAGGCGGTCAAAATACCATTCTCTCTGATTATTCCGCAAAGTCACCCCAAAAGCGGGATAAATAAAGCTGGCTCCGGTATCATGGGCGGCTTTTACAATTGAAAGGATATTTTCCTCGCTATCCTCCAGAAACGGAAGAACCGGCATCAATAATATCCCCGCAAATATCCCGTTCTTTCTTAATGCCTCAATCAACGCCAGCCGCTCGGAAGGGCGGGATACATTGGGTTCGATTTTTTTCGCCAGATCATCGTCTGTGGTAGTAACCGTCACTTTGCACAGGACAGGGGAATGCTCCATGATTCCTTTAAGAACATCCACATCCCGCTTAAGAAGGGCGCTTTTCGTAGCCACTGCTGCTCCAAAGCCATATGCATCAATAAGCTCAAGGGCATGTCTTGTTAATTCAAGCTCTTTTTCAAATGGATTGTAGGGATCGCTCATGGCTCCTGTCCCTACAATACCGGTTCTCACCTTACGCCTTAAATCGTCCCGGATGATGCGAAGGGCATCCTCCTTGGCCCGCACCGAATCAAAATCCGCAATCCGGTAACAGTCTGAGCGGCTGTCACAATAAATGCAGCCATGGCAGCACCCTTTATAAATATTCATATTATAATCAATACCAAACCACTGGGAGCCTTTTGTTCTGGTCACTATGGTCTTTGCAGGAATATTTTCCATCTGTTTTTCGTTCCTTTCCTCACTTCCATTTTCATACTCACTGGCTTCATTCTAAGATTTATGAACGGATCTGTCAATTATGTACGTGTTTTTACCTATGTCTTGATATTTTTTTTGTTCCATGATAATATTCTAATATTAGCGGGGAAAATCATGACAGGAAAAGGAGGTATTATGATTCGATTCTTATTGCGCTGCAAACAAATCTATGACAAATACAGCAGGGATGAGATGACCGTATATGCAGCCCAGGCCTCCTTCTTCTCCATCATTGCGGCATTTCCCTTTATGATGCTTTTACTGGCATTGATACAGCTTATCCCATCCATTACGAAAGCCAATCTGCTCCAGCTTATGATCACAATCATCCCAAGCACACTGGAATTGAACAGCTTAATCGTATCTGTTATCGATGACCTTTATACGAATTCTCCGGTAGCAGTCCTATCTGTGACCGCAGTGGCTGCCATATGGTCTGCTTCCAAGGGGATGCTCAGCATTGAGCGGGGCTTGAACCGGGTATTTGGCCAGGAGAAAAAGCGAAACTATATTGTGACCCGGATCATCTGCGCCGGCTATACCATCATTTTTATGGTCATCTGTCTCCTGACCCTTGTCCTGCTGGTCCTTGGAGGCTCCATTCAGAGCTTTATGAACCGCCACTTTCCGCTGCTGGCCGAGATCACCCAGTATGTTCTTACGTTTCGCACCATGCTTGTTTTCATGCTGACGATCTGCTTTGCTGTCCTTTATACCTATGTTCCGGAAAAAAAGCAGCACTTTTTCAGTCAGCTTCCTGGAGCCGCCTTTTGCACATTAGGCTGGATCGGTTCTTCCTTTGCGTTTTCCATTTATTTTAATAATTTCGGAAATTACTCTGTCATGTACGGAAGCCTTACCGCCATTGTGCTGTTAATGCTATGGATTTATGCCTGTATCTGCATTCTGTTTTTCGGAGCCGAAATTAATTATTATTATTCCATAAGCTGGAAAGAGCATACCCGCTATTAATCAAAAACCAGGGCTTGCATAATAGCAGCTGCCCTGGTTTTAATATTTGCAATGTTTATAATTTAGGTAAACAAAGGAGTTGATAAGTATCTGTCCCCGGTATCAGGAAGAACAACAACGATCCTTTTTCCGGCATATTCCGGACGCTTTGCCACTTCCCTGGCAGCCCATACGGCTGCAGAGGAGGAAATCCCCACCAAGATCCCTTCTGTTTGTGCCAGTTCTTTTCCTGTCTCGTAAGCATCTCCATTTTCCACCGGTATAATTTCATCGTAAACATCCGTATTTAGGATTGATGGGACAAACCCTGCTCCGATTCCCTGGATTCCATGTGGCCCCGGCTTTCCTCCGGAAAGAACCGGTGAAGCGGCAGGTTCCACTGCTATTACCTTTATGTCAGGATTTTTACTTTTTAAGTATTCTCCTGCTCCGGTAATGGTGCCTCCGGTTCCCACGCCGGCTATAAAAACATCGATCTTTCCATCAGTATCCTCCCATATCTCCGGGCCGGTGGTTTCATAATGGGCTCTGGAATTGGACGGATTGTCAAACTGTCCCAGAATGACGGAACCGGCTATTTCATCCTGCAGCTCTTTCGCCTTTGCAATGGCGCCTGACATCCCTTTTGCTCCTTCTGTCAATACAATTTCCGCTCCATAGGCCTTTAAAAGATTGCGCCGTTCCACGCTCATGGTCTCCGGCATGGTAAGAATGGCCTTATATCCCCTCATGGCAGCTATGCTTGCGATGCCGATTCCAGTGTTGCCGGAAGTCGGTTCTATGATCGTGGCACCTGGCTTTAAGGCGCCGGACTTTTCCCCAGCCTGAATCATATAAAGGGCCGCCCGGTCCTTTACGCTTCCTGCAGGATTAAAATATTCCAGCTTCCCTATAATGGCAGCTGCCACATGGTGCCGTTTCCCATAATTGGACAATTCCACAAGGGGTGTATGGCCGATCAGTTCAGATGCGCTTTTTTTAATATTTTCCATATTCATCCTCTTTTCAACCAAAAAATATTCTTAAACAGGTTCCCTTTTTATTTAAACCTCACCAGAATCAAGCGGATATTCGCAAACTGGTCCGGCTGAGGCATTATGACAACTCATAAAGGCTGCGATACTTCTCCTTTAAGTACTGAATGAAATAATCCGGAGTAAAATCCTCACCCGTAACATCCTTTAAGATTTCACGGCTGGTTTTCAGCTTTCCAAACTTGTGAACATGTTCCCTTAAATACTCTCTTATAACGTCAAGCTTTCCATTTTTAAGAAGTTCGTCAAAATCCATCTCTTTTCTCATATGGTAATAAAGCTGAGCCCCAAAAGCATTCCCCAGTGCATAAGACGGAAAATAACCGATCAGTCCCTGGGACCAGTGAATATCCTGAAGGATCCCCTCTGATGGATTTTCCGGACGCACCCCAAGATATTCCTCATATTTATCCGCCCAGATTTCCGGAAGCTTCTTTAAGTCCACATCTTCTTCTATAATCATTTTCTCTAATTCATAGCGGATCATAATATGAAGATTGTAGGTGAGTTCGTCTGCCTCTGTCCGGATAAAGCTTGGCTCCACCTTATTAATTGCATCCATATACTGTTCTATGGAAATTTCCTTTAATTGTTCAGGATAAAGCTCCTGAAGCTTTTTATAAATAGGAACCCAGAAGGCCTGGCTGCGGCCGATGATGTTCTCAAAAAAGCGGGACTGGGATTCGTGCATTCCCATGGATGTCCCCTGACCCACCGGAGTCTGGGTGATCTCATCACTGATTCCAAGCTCATAAAGTCCATGACCCGCTTCATGAATCACAGAGAACATGGAATTATCCACCTTCTCCCGGTAGCTGGTAGTGATCCTGACATCATGGTTATGGAGATTTGTCGTAAACGGATGGGCGCTTTCTGAAAGAACACCCTTTGTAAAGTCAAAGCCAACATATTCCGCAAGATAATGTGCCATCTCCCTTTGTTTTTCTTCAGAATAACCGCCTGATAAAAAGGAATCATCAATGTTCTTACCATTTTCCTTAATCTCTTTTAAAAGAGGTACAATCTCTTCTTTAAGCCGGCTAAAGAATTCATCCAGGAGCTTCATATTGAACCCTTTTTCAAACTCATCCAATATGATATCATAAAGCTTCTGGCCTTCCTTTTTCCGGTAAGAAGCAAATTTCTTTTTAAAACCGATTACTTTTTCAAGAGTCGGCGCAAAGGAATCAAAATCTTCCTCTTTTTTGGCCTTTGACCAGATTCTGGCTGCCTCTGCTATAAGCTGGGCATTCTCCCGGTACTCGTTTGACGGAATGCACACCAGTTCTTCTCTGGCTTCCTTCGCTCCCTTGGCAATGGCCCGCTCTACATCGGACAGACTGTTATCTTCCTCGCAGCCGGCAATGGCTTTCCCCATCTCTTCTCCTGTCATAACCTTGTAATATTCCTCAGAGAGCACACCGATCACCCTTGAAGTATAGGAACCGGCACCTTCCGGAGCAAGAGTTTCATTATCCCATTCAAAAAGGACAAGAGAGGTTTGGAGTGCCATCGTCTTTTCCAGTAAAGAGGATAAAATTTCATAAAATTTGCTCATAATCTGTTTCTCCTTTATTTCTGCAAATAATAATCCAGACTTGGGAATGCAAGCATTCTTTCATCTGGCAAATGCTTAAAGATTTAAATACTGCCTGGTATTTATACCGGGTATTCCGCTTAAAATCAGGGACGCTCTGTATGAGTGTCCCCAGGCGGAATAAAAAAATACTTTTATAACTATCACTTACTGGAGCCAAAAATGGAAGCTTCTTTTATATCAAGGGTTTTAAGCCAATTTTTGACTTTTTCCTCCTGATATGCGTTTGCTGAAAAAGCTTCAAGCTCCATGTCAATGGGAATATCCGTTTTCATGGTAGCCAGGGTTTTGGAAAGCAGGGCTGCTTTTTCCCCGCATAATTCCTCATCACTGGTCTTTGTCAATGCCTTATATGGAGAACGGGTGATTCCAAGTTCATTTTTCCAGAAATCCTGAAGCGCTTTTAAGCTCTTTTTATCAGACTCGGCCTCATGAATGGAACGGTATATCTCTTCCACAGTACCATATTCCCTAAGAAGCGGAGGAACCGCGCTGCTTACTCCCTTTACTCCCGGAATATTATCAGAAGGATCTCCCTGGATCCCCTTTAAATCCGCAATCTGCTCCGGCCTTACTCCCTCTTCATATAACACCGTATCAGAGGTATATTCAAAAACCTTTTCAGGAAGGTTGACCTCTTCTTTTTTTACACCGTAAAAAGAATAATATTTTTTATACAGCTCGTCCGCTTTTTCCTGCCGTGACTGAACCATCCACGCCCGGACATTATATTCATCATTTACTAGCTGGAGATAATCGTGGTCCTTTGTGAGGAGGATCATGGAAATCTCGTCTCTGAATTTCATGACCAGGCTTCCGGCATAATCATCAGCTTCATACTGTTCACTCAAAAGCACCTGAAAGCCCACGTCTTTTAAGATTTCTTCCATCAGGATAAACTGGCTTTTTAAGGGCTCCGGTGTGGCTCCCCTGGTTCCCTTATAATCCGGGTACAATTCTCTTCGAAATGTATCCCTGGTTCTGTCAAACACAAAGGCAATGTGATCCGGCTGCTGTTTTTTCATCAGAGAGACCACCATCTTAAGCATTCCAAAAATTGCGTTGGTATAAGTGCCGTCCTTTGCATGGAGGATCTTATCATAATGCTTCTGCTTTTCCTCCTCTGACTTTGCAAACATAATCTCCCTTGGTAAAACCGCATAATAGCATGTCGACAGCATAGAGGAACCGTCAACGACTACAAATTTTCTTTCAGACATGTATTTCTCCATTTCTTCAAATATCTTTGCAGAATCAGGTAAAATAATTCTGCAATTCTGTTTCATTTCTCGCACCCAGGCGTTTCATAACCTCTTTCCGCTCCTGGGCAGATAATCCCTTCCATAGCTTTTGGACGCGAGGGTCCCCAAAACCGACATATGGTACTCCATTCCGCTCGCATTCATAGGATGACAAGTAGTGATTGAGAGCACTCCATTCCACATAAAATGCATTGATGCTGCGGCTTAAAGAGCTTACTTTTACCATGTTCCTTCCTCCCTGATAAATATGTGCTATCCCGATCAGATATTCCATTCCATTATACTCTGATTTTCCATTTATTCATAGTCTAATATTTCGTTTTAAAATATAATTTTCCTCAAAAGACGTTGAACTATGTAGCAAGAGGCTATATAATACAGATATCAAGAATAAAAAGGGAAGGTACTATCAAAAAATGGAAAAAGAGATCAAATATCCGTATATTTTATTTAAAATTGCCGGTTCCCTCTATTGCATTAACAGTAAATACATATCAACCATTGTGCAGCTGCCCCAATACAGCACAATACCGGCCGCCCCAGCTAATGTGACCGGAATGTTCAAATACCGGAATGAGGTCATACAAATGCTTGATTTACGGGTAACCTTTGGACTAAAACCTATTTCAGATGAGTGCAGGGATTTTGAAGAGATGATTGATGCCAGAAAGCAGGATCACATCAATTGGGTAAAGGAACTGGAGCGTTTCATCAATAAGGGCGGAACCTTCGGCCTGGCAAAGGATCCCCATCAGTGCGCTTTAGGAAAGTGGTATGATGAATTTAAAACTGACAACGTTACCATTACCCGTCATCTCAGTAAAATAGAGGAGCCGCATGCAAGGCTTCATCTGGCTGCCGACGAAGCGGAACGCTGTAAAAAAGACTGTGAAGGCTGCCAGAGGGAAGAATGCCTCTTTAAGATTTTAAAACAGGTAAAGGAAGAATCCATGCCAACGATCTTAAATCTTCTGGACCAGACAAAGGATTTATTCCGTTCAACGATTTACAAGGAAATGGTTCTTATCCTGGATGGAATGGGATGGGGAATCGTAGTTGACGAGATCGTTGCAGTAGAAGACTTAGATGTCATAGCAGGCAGGGACCAGGATCCCATGGTAAACCATTGCTCCTATATCAGTCAGGTAATGGAAAGTCCAAAAATCGAAGGTCTTATCTTTGAGCTTAACACAAAGTCCTTATTCGCCAGATTAAAAGAACTGGAAACCGCTTTTTAAGCTGTCTTTCCATATTGATCCCTGTGAAAAGAGCCGGAAAAGTTCAACCGCAACTTTTCCGGCTCTCCCAGTGAAAGCCCAGGCACTTCCCTGAACTCACCTTTCAGAAATACTTCTTATTGCCCCACAAATTACTCTTCTTTAAATCCAGATATTCATTGTAGGCCTTTTCCAATATTTGCTTTTCATTTGAAAACTTCAGAAGATGATACGCTTCATGGAACTTGTAATATCCTGAATCAATAAAATATTCTTCCCGCTGTGGTTTACTGTAATAGCTGTCGGCCATCATTAGATACCAGTGCACATCTTTTTCCACCATATCCTGAGGCGTGTTAAAGGAGTACTGGCTCTTACCAATGTATTTGATTATGGACGCACTTACGCCTGTCTCTTCCTTTACTTCCCGGAGAGCCGTCTCTTTATACTCTTCACCCGCTTCTACTGTTCCCTTTGGCAAAACCCAACCTTCATACTTATTTTTGTAATTCTTATATAAAACCAGAATTTTACCTCGAAAAATAACCACACCGCCACAACTCGTTGCTTCAATCATTGCAATTCCTCCAGAGTGAAACCGTAACTTCCTTTGGAAGTCCGGTTTTGGTGTGTCACACAGACTGGCTCTAGTATACCTCTTTTTGGACTCATATGCAAGTGTGTAATCATGGAAAGCAAATATCATTCTTTTTATTGTTTGGAAAAATATAAATCAAAAAGCGCTCTGGCAATGGGTGCTGCCGCCTGTCCGCCGGAGCCGCTTTCTTCTGCAATCACGCTTATGACTACTCTTGGATGCTCTGCCGGAGCAAATCCCACAAACCAGGCATGGGTTTCCTTGCCTTTTTCAAATTCCGCAGATCCGGTCTTTCCGGCTACTGTATAGGCATCGGTCCTAAGGGCAGAGCCGGTTCCCTCTGTTACAACAGAACGCATAAACTCGGTCAATTCAGAGGCCTCCACGGCAGTCATAAGATTCGTGTAGGACTGAGGCATAAACTTCTTAATGACATCTCCCCCTACGTTTTCCACCCTATCAATGAAGTATGGCTTCATAAGGGTACCCCCATTGGCAATGGCCGCCACGATCATTGCATTATGAATGGGCGTTATCTGAGTCTGGCCCTGGCCGATGGAGGTCTGAAGGATCTGCCACGTATCAGCACCGTTTTCCATGGAATAGGAGCTTTTACTGCTGGCAATGGGCAGGGCCAGGTCCGAATTAAACAGAAGCTGATCCGCAGTATTCTTTAATCCATTTAAGTCCAGTTGTAAACCAAGATTGGAAAAAGCCCCGTTGCAGGAGTTTGCAAATGCCTGTTCCAGATTTTGATGTCCATGGGCTGTCCCATGGTAACAGCGGATGGTATAATCCCCATTTTTATAAATCCCGTTGCAGTCAAAGGTGTAATCATTATAATTGGACGGATTTTCCCTTATATACTCCAAAGCCGTCACCAGCTTAAAGGTGGAACCAGGAGAATAAAGTCCCTGGGTTGCACGGTTTAATAGCTGTCCTGACGTATTTTCCTCCGCAACCAGATGACTCCAGTCCGCAGCCAGGGTGTTGGGATTGTAATCCGGCTTGGATACCATGGCAAGGATCTTGCCGGTATCCGGCTCCATCACTACCACCGCTCCTTTTCGCTTGCCCAAGGCATCATAAGCTGCTTTCTGTAAGTCCACATCAAGCGTAGAGACAACACTGTCCCCCTGATTTTTTACGGATGACAGTTCATTTACCACCTGCTCCACAAGATTTACGTGGCTGGTCAAGAGATAGAAATTGGCCAAGGCCTCCAGACCGGTCTTTCCATTGGTGGAATATCCCACCACATGGGCAAACAGCGAATCATAGGGATAAACCCTTGTTTCCTTTCCCTCTCCATCCACCTCTGTCCTGGCAAGGGCCCTGCCGTCATTGCTGTAGATCTCCCCACGTACCACCCGGTCTGCAAAGCTGTCAAGTCTGGCATTATAGGAATTATTGATCACACTGTCGCTCTTCGCAAGCAGAAAATAGCCGAAATAAACCGCAAGCCCTACAAAAAGTAGTACGACCCCATAGGTAAGTATCAGGATATGGTGATTTGCTTTTGGATTCGGGTTAGCCTTCATATTTTTCTTCTTCCTCTTCATTGCGTTTGAGTATATAAAGTCCCTGGATGATTCCAAAGATGATAAAGGTGCTTAAAATGGAGCTTCCTCCATAACTGACCAGGGGGAGCGTCACTCCTGTGGAAGGAATGAATTTCGTCACTCCTCCAACGGTTAAAAATACCTGAATAATATAAATAGTTCCAAGACCAAATGCAATCAGCTTATAGAACACTGCCTGCATCCGGCTGGCAATCATCATGAACTGTAAAAAGCATCCCAGACAGATAAGAAGGACACACAGGGCAAAAATGCCTCCCAGCTCCTCCGAAATCGCTGAAAATATAAAATCCTTTTCTACCACCGGGATTCTTCCTGGCATCCCCCGGTATAGTCCCATGCCAAACAAACCTCCGGTACCAATGGCAAATAAAGACTGGGTGATCTGGTATCCCTTTCCCGCAATATCTGACCAGGGGTTTAGCCACGCCGATACTCTGGTCCTTACATGGCCGAACAGCTCATAGGCCAGCATAGCCGCAAAAGTCCCGCCTCCTGCCCCCGCCAGAAGATAGAGCCATTTTCCTGTTGCCACAAAGAGCATGAAAATATAAGTAACAAAGAAAATGAGGGCGCTTCCAAGATCTCTGGAGGCCACCAGAATAAGAACATGAAGGGCTGCCGCTGCAGTTACAATAAGGATGGTCTTTAAACTGGTAGACCGGTAAAACATAGTGGCTATAAAAAAGACATAGCTGATCTTCACAAATTCCGTGGGCTGGAAAGAATAGCCGCCGATCCCCAGGGAAAGCTGGGCGCCGTAGCTGCTGGTTCCGGCAATGCATACGATGCCAAGGAGGAGAAGTCCACCGATCCCATAGATCCATGGAATCCGGCTCAGCTGCCATACCCTGTCAATGATAAAGGGGATGACAAAGGTCACCAGGGCCGCAGAGGCCACGATGACAAACTGCTTTATTGCCCGGTCAAAAGAAAGCCTGGTCAGCATAATAAATCCTATGGTAAGGAGCATGCACATATTGTTGACCAGAAGCCTGGATACATTGCGGTAAATAAGCCGGTACAGAAAAAGGTAACAGAAAAAGAATATTACCTGTGCCACGTAAAACACCAGCATCTTTTCATCCTCCGTCTCCAGCCAGATGATCAGATAGGCAAGCAGGTGAATGAGAAACATGGCAAAATTCTGGCGCCCGCAAATTTTCCTTTTCCTGATTTCATCCGGAAAAGAAAAAAAACGAAAATTAAAATATGTGTATAATGTAATCAACAGTATCATCAGATATCTGGAGACATCAATAATCAGATTAATCATATGCCACCTACTCTACACCGCGTTTGAAATGACCTCTTGTAAATTCTTCAAAAGTCAGCTTTGCTTCTCTCCCATAAAGGAATCCGTCAGAAAAGCTTTGTATCACCGCTTTTGTCTGTGCTTTGTTCTCTGTGGTGAACTGCAGCCGCAGCCCTAAGGGGGATAATGCCTTTACCGCATCCTCTAACCCAAGAAGGGACAAGGCCGCCGAATTATAAATGGAATTGTAGCAGAAAGCACAATGGTTTTTTACGGGAAATGATTTTCCCTTCCGGTCCTTTAATGTCAAAACAACCGGTGTCTTATCACACCCCTCCATTCCCTGATGAAGGCACTGGGCAGTCACCATCATAGGAAGACGGCCGTATACCAAAAGCTCTCCCGGAACTCTTAGTTTTCCCAATTCCCGGCTGTTTAATTCTACCGGCCAGGTCAGCTCATCTGCCCCCAGTTCCATCAGCATCTCCTGGGCTGGATTATTCATTCCATACATTCCAAAATCAAAGATCAGGCTTCCCCTGATTCCCTTCTCTTTTAAATAGCCGGTTTCCTCCAGAGAACGGATCAGGAATCCGTCAAATGCAGCAGTTTTCAGTTCCGTTAAATGTTTATCAAAGAACTGTTCCGCCCTGGTTCTGAAAATATGGGGCATGGTAAGCATACATTCCTTACCGGCCCTGTGGCAGCTTTCTACAGACGCTTTCCACTGTTCCGGCTTAAATTCTGCAGCATCAATATAAATTCTTTTTACATCAGGACTGTTCACCGCTTCTTCAAAGCAATCCGGCCGCTCCAGAGAAACCGTAAGCACCGGACCTTCTGAAGCTGGCTTCCGTCTGCAGGCAGCCTCCCCGGCGGCCTTTGCCGGCTCTGCCTGCCTGTTCTCTTTGTAATCCTTAAGGATCTCATATTCCAAGGCTTCCAGCCCCCGCCTGCGCAGATCATTGAGGGCCTGAACCGGCAAAAATATGTTTCCTTTTATGTTAATATCAAGATTTTCAAAATAAAAGGGAGTATTTCCCGTCTTGTCCAGCTGCTTTCTCACCTTTTCCTCTGTTATAGGCTGATTTTGGGCTGTCTGCACGATCTTTCCGGTGACGGCAGCATTATGACCGCAGGCACTTAGAAGCAAAGAAGCCTTTTGTCCCTCTTCCAGAAACGCGGTTCCAACCACCGGCTCCCTTACCTGCTTTTCTACAAAATTTTTATCAAGGTAATCGAACAACGGCTGATTGCCTTCCCGAAAAGCCGGCTTCTCTTTCCAGACCACCATATCCCGCCCGTTTTGGCGCGTATAGTATCCGTCGGTCTGTCCGCCCCGGTCAAATAAGTCCAGAAGCATTTTCTTATCCTGCCCTTCGACCTGGTAGCCCTTTCTTCCTTTAGCCAGATAAAGGTCCACATACTTTCGGTAAATGCTCACGACTCCTGCTGTGTATCTGGGGCTCTTCATCCTTCCTTCAATTTTCATGGAATAGACTCCGGCTTCTATCAGGTCCGGTATGATATCCAGAGTGCTCAAATCCTTGAGGCTTAAGCAGTAACGGTCATCTCCTCCTGAAAGAACCTGTCCTTCCCGTTTTACCTCGTAGGGCAGGCGGCAGGTTTGGGCACATCTTCCCCTGTTTCCGCTTCGCCCTCCTATGAGGCTGCTGAATAAGCATTGGCCGGAATAGCAGTAGCACAATGCGCCGTGTACAAAGCTTTCGATCTCCACATCCACCTGATCATGGATATTGGCAATTTCCTTTAAGGACAATTCCCTGGCAGTAACAACCCGGTCCGCCCCCAGATCTTTTAAAATCCTGGCTCCATAAGCGCCGGTAATGGTCATCTGCGTGCTGGCATGAATGGGAAGTCCCGGAAAATTCTCCCGGATGAATCGGAAGGTTCCCATGTCCTGTACAATCACCGCATCCAGGCCCTGCCTGTAATATGGAAGAAGATAATCGTAAAGCTCATGCAGCTCCTGCTCCTTCATCAGCGTATTAACAGTCATGTACAGCTTTCGCCCATGAAGATGGACGTAATCAATGGCTTCAAGCAGCTTGTCCTCTTCGGGATTTTCCGCATAAGCCCTTGCTCCAAACCGGCTGCCGCCCATATAGACCGCATCGGCGCCTGCCGCCACCGCTGCCCTCATACTTTCAAACGATCCTGCCGGAGCAAGAATTTCAACTGCTTTCTTCACAAGTTCCTCCTCTTACCCTTTATTGATGAAAGAGAGGATGTCACGGCCCTGCCGCCCAACATCCCCTCCTGACTTATTCTTTCTTATCGGAATCCGCAGATTTCCTGGCTTCCGCCAGTTCCAGCTTTGCCGACTCAAGCTTCATCTGAGTGGCCACAAGTTCATGTTTTAAGCTATAGATCTCCTTTTCCATCTCCGCCTTCTGCTGCTCCAGTCTGGCAGACTGTTCTCTGGCCTTGAAGTAATCATCCGCCATATTCAGCTGGATCATAATATTCTGATATTCTGCGCTCTGCTTCGTGAACCCTTCCTGATGCTTCAGCGTTATAATCATCTCATTGATGTAGCTGGCCAGGCGGTGAATATAACTTTCCTCTTCTCTTCCGCCCAATGCGTAAATCTTACCATCTATTAAAACTTCTGTACTGCGTTTGGAATCCATGCTGTTTTCTCCCTGTTTCATTTGCTCTTTTTTACTATAACATATTTTCCGCAGATAGAAAAGCCCTGCCTGCATACCTTTATGTCCATGAAAATTGAAAAAGTAAATTCCACCACCACTTACCCAGGTAGAGTTTACCTCTGCACAGTTTATATTTACTCTTTCATACATACATGGTATCTTTATATCTCCTTCTGACAGCAGT
>JAISYJ010000070.1:0-7194 GCA_031270005.1 Hungatella sp.
GCCCTCTGACATCCCCTTTGCCTTCGCTAATTTCACATAATCCTTATTGCTTTCATCCACCATATACCTTCTCAGCCATATGCCGTAAAAGGCGATATTTCCAAGGGACATGGATAGAACCGGAAGGACCCAGTATTTCGGATCATTGATCTGGAATAACAATCCTACCCCCATCAGCTTGGTGCCGTAGAGCTGGATATACAGAAAATAAACAGCCGCCGGAACTGCCTGAATGCAGACAACAAACAAGGTTCCGATCTTATCGAACCACCTGTATCTATACCTCGCCATCAGGGCTCCCATGGGAAGTCCCACAAGAAGAGAGACTGCCATGGACCAGACTCCCAGTTTCACAGAAACAGGAACCTTGTCCTTTAAAATATCCGACACAGGAACATTGGAACGGTAAATCCTGGACACGCCCAGATTCCCGTGAAGAAGGTCTTTAAAGAAGCGGATCACCTGAACCGGAAGAGGATCCGTAAGACCCATCTCCTTTAATCCCACCTGGATCTGCTGAGGGGTCATCTTATCAAAATTCTGAAAATATCCCTCAATGGGCATCAGACGAAGCAGACAGAACACCACGGTCAGGATGATGATCAGTGTAAGAAATGAACGTGCGATTCGTTTACCTAAATACTTTAACATCTGTTTCTCGGCTCCTTTGTGTTTTCTTTTAAAAATACCCTCGGAAGAAGACGTAGCTCCGGCACATCCTTTTCAGACGGTATTTTTCCGCCGGACCATATGCTTTACAGCCAATGATCCGGCGTATATACCTGCCGTTTATTTCTTCAGGCAGTGAGCCATGCTCTTTAGCCTGCTATAAGGGATTACTTCCCGTTTGCTTCCCTGTTAGCCTTATACTCATCCATGGAAACGTAATGGTCCAGTAGATGCTGGCCTTTATACCTTAAGCTTGATACGCCAAAAGGTGCATACTGGCCTTCAAATACATCCAGCTTGCAGGCTACATATTTGCTGACTGAAATGCTGAAAGGCAGTACAAATCCATGGTTTACCAGACTCGCTTCCGCTTTGGCAAATGCCTCATAGCGGGCGTTGATATCCACCTTGATATCCTTGGCTGCCTCTACCAGAGAAAAGTATTCCGCTGCCGCATCTGCGGAAGGGGTCCCCTCTTCAATGGCCTTTGCAATATTTCCATACTTATATCCAAGGTCATATCCCTCCTCGCCCTTTGCCTGGTAGAATGGATCAGTCCAGGTTTCCGGATCTGCATAATCAGCACCCCAGTTACATTTCATCAATGCAAACTTGCCGTTTCGGCGCACTTCCGTTAAAAACCCATCCGCAGGACCGGCCTCCACAATGATATCAATAAAGTCCGTGCCAAGCAGGCTTTCCATCTGCTGTTCCACCACCTGGCATTCCTTATCCCAGTTGACCTCGGAAGGGTTATAGGGCATCAGAACCTTTACCGGGAAGGTAACCCCCTCAGCCGTAAGCTCCGTCTTTGCCAGGTCACGGTATTCCTTTGCCTTTGCTTCGTTAAAAGTCTGCCCAAGGGATGCCATATCGCCCACTGTAGTGTAATCCGCTCCATCTGCGTTGAATGTAAAGTTGGCCGGCGTAATGGAATTGATCACAAAATCATCAGGAGCCGCAGGCTCCAGAACCGCCACTTCTTTTGTCTTATTTAAGCCTGCAAATAATGACTTGCGGAAGTTTTCATTATTCACCGCTTTTCTCCAGTTATCCGGCTCATACTGGGCATCAAACTGAGGATTAAAGTTAAAGCAATAGAAATAAGAATAGCTGGTTTTCGGCCTTTCACGGCTGACCAGGTTCTTGGTATCCTCGCTGCTCATCCAGTTGTCCAGAATGTCTGAGGAAATCTCCGCATAATCGATTTCCCCGCGCTTTATCATTTCAGGTCCAATGGTATTGTATTCCGCATTATAGATTTCCTGGATTTCATTTATGTAAACCATATCCGCATCATAATTTGCGGCATTCTTTTTGAATACATGCTTCTCCTGGGGAGAAAATTCCTCCAGATAAAACCCACCGTTATAGTACATCTTATCCACGCCCGTACCAAAATCCTTTCCCAGTTCCGCAAGCTGCGGGCCATAAGCCGGCATATATACTACGTAAACCAGGGAAGAAAGAAAATACGGAACCTCTTTCTCCAGGGTGTAGGTAAGGGTATGTTCATCAACCGCCTTTACACCTACCTCTGAAAAATCAATTGGTTCCCAGACCGTTCCGTCCTTATCCGCTCCGCCGTTATATGCCAGTCCATTATAATATTTCTCCGCATTGGCTATGACACCAAAAAGGTTCTGTACATTTGCACTTTCATACTCAGGGGACAGCTCATATTTCATGGCATCAACAAAATCCTGGGCAGTCACATCCGCAGCCTCAGTGCCGGTATGATCCACCCATTTTGCCTCCCTCAGCTTAAAGGTCCATGTCAGCGTGGCCTCGTCATAGCTCCATTCTGTTGCAAGCCCCGGCTTAATCTGTCCCTTGTTATCATATTCAATCAGGGTGTCCACACAGTTTGCCCCTATTTTGTGATCAACTTCCGCTGAGGAAGTAAGATAATTAAGGGTCGTCGCCTCAGAACCATACAGCTTGGTATAGACAGCAGAAGTTCCACTCTCCGCTGCTCCGTTTTCATTCCCTGGGGCCTTAGAGCCATCTCCTGCGGTCTTATTCCCGCCACAGCCGCTCAATGCCGCAGAAGCAGCCAGAACTGCGCATAGCACCGCAGCCATCAGTCTTCCTTTTTTCATAAATTCTCCTCCACTTTCCTAATATTCCTAACCCGAACGGGATTAGTACCTTTTTATTACATCAGTCACAAAATGCCGCCACCTTGCTGATTCCCATTCCAGGATCTTCATTCATAATAATCCTGGGTCCGTCAAAAACAGGTCCTCCTATGTATGGATCTTCCATGCAAAGAGACGGTCCATCCAGATCCACCCGGGTAATGATCCCCTTTCCGGCTGCCAGATGAGCTGCCGCGGTCACTGCGATCTTGCTCTCCAGCATACATCCGATCATGCACTCCATTCCAAAGCTTTCCGCAATGGCGCAGATCTTTAAAGCCTCATAGATACCCCCGGTCTTCATAAGCTTAATATTAATGAGATCCGCCGCCCGTTCCCTGATGATCCTTAAGGCATCCTCCGGAGAAAAAACGCTCTCATCCGCCAGGATGGGCGTATACACCTGGCTGGTAACAAGCTTCATCCCCTCAAAGTCATGGGCATTTACCGGCTGCTCCACCAGATCCATGCCAATTCCCATATCTTCCAGAGTCCTTATGATCCTGACTGCCTCCTTGGCAGACCAGCCCTGATTTGCATCAATGCGCAGCCTGATATCCGGCCCCACTGCCTGACGGATGGCCTGAATCCGCTCCACATCCTTTCTGCTTTCTTTTCCCACTTTGACTTTCAGGATACGAAAGCCCTGTGAAACGGCCTTTAGGCTGTCAGAAACCATCTCTTCCACACCATTGACGCTAATGGTCAGATCCGTTTCGATCTCCTCACGCCCGCCTCCCAGTATCTTATATAAGGGCTTCCTGCAGGACTTTGCAAAAAGGTCATAAACAGCCATGTCCACCGCGGCCTTAGCAGAACTGTTCTTCAGTATGCAGCCATGAAGTTTTTTCATGATCCCATCCAGGTTTTCAATCTCCATGCCAATAATTGCCGGAGCCATGAACTCCTCAATGGCGGACAGAATGGAGCCATGGGTATCCCCTGTGATCACCGCAGTAGGAGGCGCCTCACCAACCCCAGTCTGGCCGTCATCCGTTGTGATCCTCACCACAATATCGTTTACACTGTCAACCGTTCTTAAAGCCGTTTTAAATGGTGTTACAAGAGGAATATTGACCTTTGCTGTTTCTATCTTTACAATTTTCATTCATTTTCCCTCAATTTCCTGGATTTTCTTATTGGCCTGCTTAAATAAGTCCAGGGAAATCTCAGCCATGGCCCTTTCAAAGGCAGGAGTATCCGTCTCATTTCCGCAAAAGCAGACCAAAAACGGCTCCTTTCCATAGACGATCCCCACATCATGAGTGATCCCCGTATCTTCCCCGGTCTTGTGGGCAATCTCCGGATTATCCGAAAGAGCCTGCAGATAAAATGGAATCTTACTGCATAACTGTTGATTTTTTAGAATTGAAATCATTGTTTCACTGGACTGCTTATCGATAAGAATTCCGTCATACATCATTTTCAGAAGCCTGCCTGTTTCACAGGCAGTTATGTAGTTCTGGATTCCCCGGGCTGACTTTTCCATATCATACATTTTTCTCTGGAGAAGGGTCTGCCGGAACCCAAGCCCCCGGATCGCTTCGTTGATCTCATCCATTCCAAGAATATCAATCAAAACATTGGTTGCCGTATTATCACTAAAAATGATCATTAAGGTGACCAGGTCCATACCCGTTACCAGAATTCCCTCGTGAAGATAAGTAAGAGCGCCGCAGGAAGGAACGCAGTCCTCCCTTTTCACTGCAAACAGTTCATCCACCTGGAAGGTTCCTTTTTTTCTCTTCTCAAATGCAGCCGCCATGACAAACAGCTTGATGACGCTTGCCGCCATCATGGGTTCCTGTCCGTGATAAGCAAACCCGTCTCCTGTCTTCAAATTTTCATATAGAAAACTGATTTTTCCAGGAAGCTGTTCCAGCTTCTTTATTATTTCGTCTTTCATACCTATAAATAAACTCCCTGCCGGCCTGATTTGACGGCCTGATATAAAAAAAGAGGCACTGCACCTATTGTCTACAGCTACCTCATCGCACCTGATTTTATCTCCCCCAAAGCCCTAAGCTTAGTATAATAAATTCTGAAAAAAAATCAAGCTATTATTTGTATAAATACGGACTTCCAATGAAATCCACCGAAGCAGATATGAAAAAAGAACAGTTTCATGATTAAATAAAACTGTTCTTTTCATGCGCCGGACAAGATTCGAACTCGCGGCCTTCTGGTCCGTAGCCAGACGCTCTATCCAGCTGAGCTACCAGCGCATTTATGATACATGGTTAATATACACCCATTTGCTGATTTTGTAAAGTGATGAATTAATTGTACAGCTATTTGTCTCCGGTTTTTTTAAAGGCTATCCAATTTACAATTACAGAACTACGGTAACTTTTGTTCCAATGTTAATTTTGCTTTCTAAAAGAATCTCTCCGCCATGCCGTTCTATAATCGCCTGTATGATGGACATCCCCAGGCCGTTGCCGGGAATCTGTTGTAAGCGGGAACGATCCGCTCGAAAGAACGGCTCGAATGCCCGTGCCGCATCTTCTTCTGTCATTCCAATGCCTGTATCACATATTAATACAGAGATTTTTCCGTCAGGAGTATTTTGAAGTTTCGCCTCCACCGTACCGCCGTCCTTGTTATACTTGACAGCATTTTCAAAAAGGTTGTAAAAAGCGGATCTCAGCAGCATACGGTTGCCTGTAATCAAACAGTCATTTGGGGGAAGGATACAACAGAGATTTTTACTTTGAATAGCCTCCTTGAGTTCTTCAGCTACCTCACAAAGCAAAGTACGGAGAGAAATTTCGTCATCCAATTCCGTTTTTTCCTGAGAGGATAATAAAAGCAAATCACTGACAATACAAATCATCCGGTCGACATTTTGCTCCATAACCAAAATGGTATCCTTATAGTCGTCAGTGCTTGGTAAATCGTCCAGCTGTAACACCTGTAAAGTAGTCTTCATTGTGGCAAGCGGCGTTTTTAACTCATGGGCTGCGCTGGCGGAAAAGCGTTTTTGTTGCTCAAAAGAGTTCTTAAGCCTGTCAAGCATACCGTTAAATGAAGCAGTGATGCTGCCCACCTCATCTTTAGCAGTAGTTTCTTCAATGGACTTGCTTAAATTATGCTCGTTGATATCGTGTATGGTTTCACTTAGTACCGTAAGAGGCCTCAATGCCCGCCCCATAATCCAATAGGTGACGCCAAGACCAAAGATAATAATTACAATTAGCACTGTAATGCTTTGAAAAGAAAATCCTCTTTGTGCGGCCGTGATTTCCATTTGAACCGAGAGGTTATTAAAAGTATCGGCATTCACATCCTGGTTGCTGTCTATTGGAGCGTTATCCAGAATTACTTTGTTCATCTTCCCATAAGAACCTTCCTCTAATTGCGGAGCAACAAAGTAATAGTTTGCGCTCAGAATTGAAACTATTGTCAGTACCGTTGTAAGCAGTACAAGAAGAAGTCCTACCAAGAGAGTAATTCTAAGCCTGAGAGAAATTTTATGCATCCTGGTTCCCCTCTCTTATGATATAACCCTGCCCCCGGATATTTTTTATGCAGTCTCCCCCGCCAGCTGACAGCTTCTTTTTCAGCGAGTGCATGTGATATTTAAAGGAGTTGGAAAACAAATCAACCTCGCTGTCCCATACATGCTCAATGATTTCTTCGGCACTGATAACCTTTCCTATATGGAACATCAGGTACTCCAAAATGGAATACTCTTTATTGGTAAGGTTTATGGGTAAACTGTCTACGGAAACAGCCTTGCCAAGCATATCCAGTTCAAGACCGTCGCAAATTAAGAGACTTTCCTTATAAGTAAAAGACCAGCGCAAAAGATTCCGTATTCTGGCAGTAAGTTCTTCAAAATCAAAAGGCTTTGCTAAATAATCATTTGCACCGCAGTCGAGCCCCTGTACCTTGTCCTCGATCTCGCTCCTCGCGGATAAAATCAATACCTTCAACTCGGTGTCTGTTCCGCGAAGCGTCTTCAAGACTGTAATGCCGTCCACCTTTGGCATATTAAGATCGAGTATAAGAAGGTCATATTTATTTATCTCAAGATATTCCAACGCTTCCTCCCCATCATAGGTTTGATCTACTGCGTAGCCCACTTTTTTAAGTCCTTTGGCAATTGCTGAGGACAATAATTTTTCATCTTCTGCCAACAGTATTTTCATAACTTCTCACCTTCTTTAATGCCTCAAAACCGCACAATATCTGTGCGGCTTTGAGATAATTTTACCATTTGTCCGGTTATTCTTCAACAACCACTTTTTGAAAAAGTTCAGCATGAAAATTGAAAAAGTAAATTCCACCACCACTTACCCAGGTAGAGTTTACCTCTGCACAGTTTATATTTACTCTTTCATACATACATGGTATCTTTATATCTCCTTCTGACAGCAGT
>JAISYJ010000078.1:0-61226 GCA_031270005.1 Hungatella sp.
GATTTGAGCTTTATATGTTTCATAATATTCCGTATCTGAGTATAAAGCAGTAAACATTGATGTTCCATCTTCATATACAACTACTACGGTATCAATTATGCCTATTGAATCATCATCGGTTGTATATGAAAAACTGTATCTTATTGCCTTTTTACCGTCCATTTCAAAATATTTAGTATCAATGTCTTTAACATTTTTAAATGGTTCTTTACCCCCTTTCATTGCGTTAGTAAATAACACTGTGTATTGTTCATCAGATAATCCACTTGCTTTGATGTCCAATGTCCGCGCTTGAAAGAATCCTGTCTCTTCTTCAACTGGCGGATAATAAAGTTTACGCCCGTCTTCTAACACTTCTTCTTTCCAGGTGTTATCAATATCAAAAGTTAAATTAGCATATGAACGACTGCTCATTTTTATATTATCAGTAGAGGCTACGCTTTCACTAATATCTGCTACTTCAACTGATCCATTTAGTGTTTCTTCAATATCATTGTACGATAAGCTTAGTTCATATCCTTCTGAATTTTTAGCATGCATAGATGTTTTCTTTTCTGATAGCTCTATGTTAAAGCCAGCGTCTTTGCATTTTGTAATATAATCAGAAACATCTTTAGTTGTATAATCGTAAATTTTAAACCAAAATGAATCTTCTTCATCCGTGCTAGTAGTTATAACTTTGGCCTTTGGTTTTGGTATCGTTTTACTAATTTTACTATCCGGCCACGTTATAAGATCTATGGTCTCACCATACTCACTATATTCTTTTGTAGCGTAGTCATAACTAGTCGCGTACATTTTATTATTTTTACCTATATAAGATATTTTTATATTATCAGGCTCCATAAGATTAAACTGATCCATATTTTTTACAAGTGTATAAGTTCCATTGATAACACATGGAGAATTTATAACAGTCTCTCCTGGATCAGCAAAGCGTCTATTATATCCTATAATGAATACATCTTTTACATCGCCAAAAGGAGCATCAATTATATCAAGCTGTTCGTCTGTCACATTTTCCTTAAGTTTAAACCTGAGTTCGACATCGGTTATTGTATATTTCGACTTATTTGTATAATTAAATGATAATGCCGACTCCCCCCATATATTATCGCCCACAACAGTCCAATCAATATCTTCAATCTTTATAGGATTCGAAACACTCTTACTACATCCCGCCAACACCCCTCCTACCATTAATAAGCAAACCAAAAGTAACACCATATAAAGCTTCTTCATATTAAATCGCCCTCCTTTAATTCAGTGGCTATATTATACCATTCATCCACAGTTACATCAAACAATTTTTCCATAAATTTCCAAGTAATTACTTACAACTTACCACGAGCCCAGTTCTATCCTGCAACGCCTTTTTATATCCTTCTACAGTCTCTTTTCCGCTCACAATACCCCCCATAAGCTCGTCAATGCGCTGTAAAGCCATTTGAACATCATCAATGACTATCCCATCAATCTCATACATAACAAGCGCAAAACATGTCATAAGCGCCTCTACATTATATTCAAGGATCTTAGTTTCAGCAGCCTCTTTGATCTGTCCAATCTCTTTGTGGCTAAGGGATACTCGTCCAGACCCATTTGATGCTTCTTTTAATCGTTCTTCTCTTCTTCTTTCTGCTCTTCCCATACTCTACCTCCTAAAGGACTATAGTTATTGGTTATATAACAGTTAATAATTGACACCGAATCCGGACTGTTAGTCATATTTTCACTATGTGCAAGATCAACGCCTATATGTACCGCCCCCAATGACAGCAACCTCTTAACATCTTTATCAGTATGCCTGTCCCATTCTGGCGCCTGATCCACTTCCTGGCACTTAAACATATCCCAGTACTTTTTCTCGTAATGATAGGTATACTGACCTTCAGGCGTCTCAATCCCTACAATAAACCAATCATCCGCCCCAAAACACTTCTCTCCGTCATGATGCCGCCAGCTCTTCCAAGAGTAATTAGGGAATATATTACAAAGCACCGCAAAGAGCACTGCTCTCTGGTGATACAGGTCGTTAAACGTATGGGACCCGTCAGAGATTTCTCCAACAGGTCCCAACTCGTCTAAATCAATTCCATGCTTAATACAAAATATTCTTAGATCTTTACTCATTTTCGTTTTCCTCCAATTCTTTAAGCTGTCTTAAAAGATCCATCCTTCTACAAAAATACATCATGTGCTCGCTATTTATACTCATACCTCCCAGTTTTCCGGTAGACCTTTGATTGAACACAATCCCCGGTTACCGTTTTCGTCCGTTTCACGTAGCTCACAACCGGCGCAAGAATAATGATAGCCCTGGCAATATTGTTTAAGTATTTTAGCCGCTTCTACTGGAGTGATATTTTTCTTATCTTCAATGTTAGCAACATAATACCTATCCTCAATCGTCTGCAAACTCATTTTCATACGAATCTGATTCGGAGTGTGTCTTAAATAAGAGTATCCATTAGTTATAAATCCACCATATTTTTCTAGCCGTTCGTTTAAGTCATTTACTCTACATAAATACCTATCAAGATCACCGTATATATCACATCCATGCGGCAACCCAAGCTCATCAATGCAAAATACCTTCCTATCGTCAAGAAGCATTTTAACAGTATCTAATACGCCACCGATTGCATTATATGTAGTTACCTGATTGCGTTCAATCTCGCCCATCAAATAACCTTTTTCTAAATAGTCAAACTCAACTCCTGTACATTTTGTTACTCTATCAATCATTTCCATATTAATTTTATGCCCCAAACTCATTTTGTTCCTCCTCCAAATCTTCTTTATTTTTAAAATTACTAACCCCATCAATAATAAGCTCCCCAGTAACAACATCATATGTTACAATTGACCGCTCCTGCTTGCCAGAAAAATACCCAGCAGCATTAATCATCTGATGTCCTGGTCCGTCTCCATCCGCTGTACTGTAAGAATGAATCAAACTCTCCAAAGAAAAGTGCTCCCCATTGATCATCATATATGGAGCTTTATTTGCTCTTGCATTATCAAATAAAATCTGAACTCTTCTAGCCATAATTATTACTCCTCCGCTTTCTTCTCAACAATTGTTACTTCACCTTGAAATATTCCAGCAGGACTGTTTTGCCTGAATATGTGAGTTTCCGCAACGTCATCTTCGGTCATAGGTTTTACAAGATACCATAGCGAGTCATCTTTCCACGTAATCATCTCAAGCTTATAACCAGGTTCCAACTTCATAGTCATACTGCCCATTCCGGATTTAACCATTGATTGCTCGCAACCCGCAAGACATAAAGTTAATAAGATACATAAGCCAATGATATATTTTAGTTTGTGCATATAAATCCACCTTTCATAAAGAAAAGACTCATCCAGCATCTCACCAGACGAGTCCCTAAATATAATTATTTATTATCTCTTATAAATAAAGAAGCGGCAGCCTTTGTCTCTCCAAAGAACCTCTTACCGCTCCTAGTTTCAATAGCTCTTATTAACCTCATTTGTGCTTCAGTAGGAGGATCTAAAAACTGTTCGCTCTCCTTAAAACCCTCATACCACTTAACATCCGCTTCGTAACGTTCGGCGTACCCTTTATCCGTCCTGGCACTCATAAGCTATTCCTCCACATCTTCAATAAACAGATCTAATTGCTTACCCATTTCTTCAGCAAATATCATTTCATAGATTGTGCCTCTTTTCAACGATCCGTCATGCTTAGGAATCACGACTACTATGTCGGACTTCATGATCTTGTCAAAAGCCTGTTGTACACACTGAGTAAATGTATAAGATGATTCCGGTTTAACATAATCAACATCACTTCCTGCCACACCGTACTTTTCAGCGATACGTTTAATTAAATGAACATTCGTAGGTGATCCAATAACAAATATTTTCATAACTCATCCTCCGTATCAATGGTTAGTGGTTTAATTAAGCAAACACGTTTCGCAAAATCATCATAACCTCGTTGAAATCCTTTATCTATTTCCTGCCCTATTGTATCGAAACTAGTAAGATTTGTATCAAACCCATGGTTAATAAGAACCCGGTTAATAGCTATCATCTCATCACGAAACCATATACTATACCCCATATGATCGGGTGCATCCATGGCTCTCAAAATATCTGATCTTACCATAGGATTAATAGTCCTCTCCTGATTAGAGAGAAGTTTCTTAAGAATATAAACAAACGTCTTTCCATTACGGCGTTCAGTTTGGTGTATCCCAAAGTTCTTAGCTTGTCCCTGTAAGTAATTGACCTGCCAAGGATATAATGTAAACCTAAACGCCTTTTCAATCTTGCTAATCATTTCGTCTGTGATTCCAGTATGTTCTACAATAAACGGCAGATTTAAATAATGCACATTACGATCATCAATATATTCGTTAGCAAAGATCTTCCTGGTGTCTGAGCCGAAATCCCTGATAATCTCTGGAATGTTTTCATTAACCGCATCAAACTTAAGCCCCTGCTCAAGACAGGCAAGTACAGCGTTAGTAAGCATCTCCCCACACCGGCATGTCCAAAGAATTATCTTAGAATCGTCTTTCTGCGCTTTTATAAGATGTTCAATTAATGCAGTATTAGGCTCCCCAAGATCCGGCCACTTGTTTTCAAATAACGTACCGTCGCAGTCCACTGCTATGATTTTTGGTCTATTACTCATTTAAATTTTCCTCCTCCCTCTTTTCCACAAGCTTCTTATACAGTTCATACGCCTCGTCCCCAGCAAACACATTGACCACCTTAACATTACTATCTTTCTGCTGCCGTCCAACAATTAAAACCGTATTATCGCCATTCTTAGCCCTGTCAAACCCGATGATCAGTCCGTCGCTGATACTTCCATCATTTATTGTCATTTTCTGTTTCTCCCTTCTTTGATCCCATAATGTGCATTTTAATATGATCATGATCCCGATACATAATTCCCGGTGTTTACATTTTATAGTGTGATCAGTAAGACTTAATTGCCCAATGCCGTTAGCATATCCAACCGTTGTACGAGTATCTGTATAAATTTCAAAGTTAGGACAGTTTTGACAGTAATCTTCAACTTCTAGTTTGATCACTCTTCTACCCCCTTTATCTGATCAAATCGCCCGTCATTCCGCCAACCATGATTGTATGGTTTTATGGTGTTCGTAAGAATATCTTTACACAAAATCATAAAGTTGGAAACCTGCTGCTCTGTAAGCGCTCCTCTTCCCCATGCCTGAATTTCCTGTAATGTATCACAAGCACTGCATGAACCGTAACCAACGTAAGTCATAAGATATTGACATTCATCAGGCTGATAGGTATTAAACGGAATAAGATAGATCAGCGTTCCCTGATAGTCTCCATTATCAATTTCTGTTATATCAGACACATTAAGCTTCTTGCTATGTGTTTCATCAGAATTATATATATAATCAAAAGCCAACTTTACAAGATCAAGATAAGAGCAGTCGTTGAAGTTAGTACCATTAATAAGTTCGTTACGAAGCAGTTCTTTGTTTTTATCCCATTTATCACGAACAATTTTTAACATATTTTTATTTCCACCTTTCAAACAAAATCAATCAATGGTTTCAAACTCAATAGGCATCCACATTTTAGGGTTGTAGTTTATGGTGTATTTGTAATTCTCTACATTGGTAACTTGTAGATCGTTCACCGTATATGTCACAAAATCATTAAGGCCGATAATCCCTTTCTGATAACGCCCGTATTCGTCCTCTATCACAACTTCAAGTTGATTATCAGAATTATCTTTTGTAATGGACAATTTACCAGTCATTTGAAATAAGGTATCCATGGTAAAACAGTTAATCACCGTTACTTGTCTAACCACGTTGAACGAATCTGCTTCCTGCGCTAGGTTATAACTAGCTCTAGATGCTTGAGTAGAACAGCCCCCAATCATCATTACAACAAATAACACACCGAACCACAATACTTTATATTTTTGCATTTTTTAATCCACCTTTCACATAATAAAAGACCGCCAAATGAACCCAATGTCCAAATGGCGGCCACAGCCCAAATATCATATCAGAAGATCTACCGGTGACCATAAATATTGTATACGGTCGATCTCATTTCTTAAAATTACCATGAACGCAAAGAACCTATTATGATCTGCAACGGCGACCATAAACTTTCTACGACCATGTTCGTAACGTAATTCAGTTTTGTACTCATCCGGGAAACCTTCATAGAAGAACCTAGCATTTTTAGACACAAATATATCTTTCTGAGGTAAAGTAAGCCATTTCTCACCGTCAATGTAAACCTCATAACCAAAGAAGTTATACCGGAATACGATAGTAAAACCTTTGTACGTAATCTTGACTACCGGATGTTTTATGGATTTACTGAAGTGCTGACCTACAATATCATGAATCTTATTGATATTAGTAGCCCTCTGATCGTAATAAGAATCTAAACCGTCCATATTAGTATCTGGTATTGGCCCGGTAACAGCATCAAATAGAGGAAGAATGTCAGCGCACCAGAAATTAATATATTCATAAAACTCCATTATCCAAAGATTTCTATTATCTTGTGGCGTTTCTTCCTTCCATTTGATAAGTTTGATATCTACGTTTCGCATAGGTGATCCTCCTTAACAGCAAAAGACTCTTTAAGATACTTGATAATTGATTTACCAAATTCGTGATCCTTATCCAAATAAAAATCACTTTCCGAAATTGACCGAAATATACCCATTTTCGTACCGTTATCCATATATCTATAACACTCGAATCGGTACACCTTGGAATGCTCGGGCCAAACCTCAACCGCCGTATCAAACTCAAAGAATATATCATTCTCTTTGCAGAATAAGCTGATCATTCCGATATTCATTTGAGCATGTGTTATACTTTTTACTTTTGCTGGCTCTATAGAAAGATTCGAAAAATAATCTCGGTCCATATTAGATTTTAATTTTTTCCAAATAGTGTCGGCTATTTCAAGCTCACTATCACAGAAAAACCTTATATCCCATAAATTGAAACCGTAAGTAAAATGGTCGTCGTCCTTGAAAAAGCTAACCCATAGTTCATATGACCTATCATTAAATTTAATCCCACTACGCATATCAAAAGAATGAATCGGAAGGTCCGCTTCTGTACTTCTAAGATTAAATAAATGCTCTATTACTTTACTTGCTATTGTCATGATTTGCTCCTTTCCCTCCTATAAACATAAATAGTCCGTATAACAATGCTACAAACTTAACCGTAAAACCCCATTCCCCAGGTCTGTGTAATTGTTACTGGTCCAACATAAAAACTTGTTCCATAAAACCCCTATAACAATATAAAACAAAATATAAACTAACATATTAAACCGCCTTTCTAACCCATCCGGTTTCATTGAATTTCTTCTTGTTTCTTAGAGCTTCAGCAATGGCAAGATCAATCTTACTTTTACTCTTTAAATGGTAATAATAAAGATCTATAAACGGAGTATTCAGCCGATTAATACGTCCGCTTGATTGAGCCATTATTTTATATGAATAATTCTGAGAAAAGAACACAATCGTATCGGTTTGAATACAGTTCCATCCTTCTGCTCCGGCGTTGTACTGAACTAAATATACCCACCTATTACTGTCTGGGACGGGTTGGTGCTTATGTCCGTTCCATTCTGCTACTTCTACGCCATCACCAAAATATAAACCTTTTAAAATATCAAGCTCATAATCGAAGTTATAAAAGATTATCATTTTTGGGTGCTTTTCGTATAATTCAAGTATGGCGTTTTGTCTTGATGGATCAGAGTTTACTAATTTTCTTAGTGCATAACATAGCTCTGAAGCATTTTCTATAGGTTGTTCTTTCCATGGGTTCCAACGTTTTTGATATAGTAACTTGTAGTTAAACTGATCATAAGAACACCAAATATCTTCATCCCACGTGACTGTATGCCGCTTATCTTCCATGGGTATTAAGATATTGTTTCTGAGTCTTACAAGACGTCCAGTGTTTAAATATCTATCAATCTGTGGGAATTTGCTAAATCTCTTGTAAACTATATGGTCCTCCTGAAACTCTGTACGGTTTTTATAAAACCCATTAGCAATAAACACGGGAATATAATCAGACCACGTGTCTCCGGCTGTAGCTGAAAGAAGTATCCATAAGTTACTTTTAGATATCTTTAAGAAAGCCCTTACCCAAGCTCCTGATCCTACGACACGGTCCTCATCAAATATAAAGAAAGCATCTTTTACATGTTCGTACTTCTTAATATTATTCCATGAGTCTATTACTACTTTGTTTTTATAAAGATTAACGTCTGGATGAACTGATAACTGAAACGGCATCAACTCCTTATCCCATTCAAGAGTATCCCTCTTCCTTGCAGTAGTAATTATATAGAGGTCCCTCGGTTTCTCTTTCTTAAGTTTAACATAATCCTTAGTACCAACTTTTCCTCCCTCCACTGCATAATAATAAGCGAGACCAGTTCTAGACTTACCAGAACCGACCCCGCCGTTTAAGATACAACCGTTTTTCATTTTACCAAGAGCCTCGAATTGATGAGGACGTAAATTAATACCAGCCATGTTTAGAACACAATAAATTGATTCGTTTCTTTATAGATTCGCTGTATCCGTTCATTCCTTATTACCTCCTTTACGGTTCTTAGATAACTCTCCCTGAAGCTCATTTATCATATCTACTGTCTCCCCGTCTACTCCACGATACCACTCAGCGCCCCTTGTCAAAATATGCATCCCGGCAAGGACCGTTAAGGCCCCTCCGGTAATTAGGTAGCTTCCAATTCTTATAGCGCTTTTCTTAGCAAATCCTATTGAGTTAAATTTCTTCATTGCTTATTGCTCCTTCTTTAAGTATTTGTTTTCTTACAAATTGATCAAAACAGCTTAGTATGTCATCAATCTGTTCATAAATTATTGTTCTTGCTTCATCCAGCGACAGTTCCATCTTTTGCTCATAGATAAGAGATCTAGCGTAATATTCACATATATAATTTCTTACTCCTCCAGGGTAATTATTCGCATATGTAACAAAATCGTTGTTAGTATCAAACTCATCGGGAGTTAAGAAATCCTTTTCTGGAAATTTTATTATCATAATATTTGTTCTTTCCAATTTTTAATCTACAAACGGTGTAACATCTTCAGGCGGATACTGGTCGTTCACATTACTGTACTTCTCAGCCCAATCATCTTCATCAATAGTCACCCACATCTCTTGTAAGAAGGCTTTGATACCAGTTTTACCCTGGACAGGCCCCCAGCAGTATGGACGGATAGTTAGATCGATGTTTAAGATATCAGCATAGTCAAGGTTGCCGATATTCTCTTCATCAAGCCGCAACTGATTCTTCCTTGTAACCTGCATGACTTTCATTGGTTTGATATTCGGGACTCTCTTAAAACTTACTTCGACAGGTAAAGTATACTGAATAGATCCATCTCGAAGCTCTTTAGGTTTAACCTTCCAACCAATTTCTTGTAAGTTAAGAGCATCCTCTTCATCCAAGACAAGACTGAACTCCCGGATGCCATTTTTGTTGTACTCTGTTACTCTACCCTCGAAATTCTTAAACTTAATTTTTGCACCTGCTACCTTGATGTTTGTAATGTTTTCATAAGCCATGATAAATATCTCCTTTTTTATTTTAATTTTTTATAAATGAAATAGAGATACTATGTTTCCATAATACCTCTAATTAATTTTAGTGCTTTTTATTCTTTTTCGATTATATTTTTCAAACGTTCTGCATATTCGTCTAAGTCACAATAAGTATTTAAAAATGCTACTACCGTAGAACCTATATTCAATAATGGTATGAACCATATCCACGACGCCTTTAATATTGACCTCGTTGAACACGGTTTCCACCCCATTCTCCATACAGACTTCTTTGTGAGCATTGTTGCAATAACGCTCGTGACTAATAAAACTAAAGACACATAAATATGAATCTCTAATAATCACATCATAAGACGCACCTCCTTCGTTAAAGGCCCTGATTATTTTGCGGAATTTAGTTGAAAGGAAGTCGGTCTATTATATCTGGGTCCATATTATAACCGTAGTCAGGATAATCGGCATCTTCATCAGGATATATAAGTTCTACAAAGCAGCCCTTTGAGACTTCGAAACACATATAGTCTTTAGCTTTAAAGAATAAAGTTAGCATATACGGTCTAACAAAGGAATAAATATGATCCACATAATAACCGTCTTCACCAAAGAAACGATTCAGTTCCTTATCATAATAAAGCTGCAATACTTCATTCATTGCTGGACCGTATTCTTCCCTCGGCACAATCATGATAAAACCCTCTAGCCAAGTCATAAGATTCTTTTGATATTTCATATAGCTTAGTATCGTAATAGGAACCATCAAACAGCTTTATATCCTCTAATTTGATACCGACTATTCGCCCGCCATATTTATTAATAATCCTATCATAATGTCTCTCTGCCGGATTACCAATAATTACTTCGAAGTTCATTTTACGGAATTTAAATTTTTCAAATATCTCCCGAACTGCTACCAGGGTATCAACCCCGAAAGTAATATTATTTTCTTTACCTGAGAAATTAACCAGCGCAAAGTTAGTAACACTATTACAAGAGCGGTCGATATTATAACTTATAAATCCAATTACTTCCCCGTTAGAATTAAGTGATACTAGTTGGTGTTCTTTCCAAGTACTTTTTTCTAACTCGATAATGTCATAATAATCGGCAAAAGAATAAAACTTATATTTCTCTTTAAACCAGGTACTTTTTAGTTTCTGAACAACATCCTCCTCATGATTAAGTGCTAAATCAATCATCTTAAAACACCCCTTTCCTAAAATATAAAAGCCAAGATACCACATTTAATTAATGTAGCACCTCAGCCTATTTAGATACTTCTCTTGTATTCATTGCACCCCCTGTAATTTACGCATACTGTACACCCGATTCATCATATATTGGCTTTCCATCCACGTATACTGGACCGATATATGGATCGTCTGATACAAACCATTCAAAGTCACCGTACTGTGAAATTGTAGCTACTGCATCAGTTGTAAGGTCATCGAAATACTTCCTATCAATATCCGCTTCTTTACCTAAGTTCTTAACCATTTCTGATTCCATCCACCGGTATCCTTTAGTTCCATTAGCAGAAGCGTATTTATCGTTATTACCAAGCCGCAGTAAGACTCCGCCACCTGATCCTTCTTTAACTGGTGTGAACTGGCCTACTTTCCCTACAAACTTATAGTCGTGGCCTTTATTAATTTCAGCATCAAGCTCTTCATCACTAAGCCTGCTATATTCCTCAGCTAACTTTCTGTCCCTAACAGTTACTTTGGCATCAGCATCGTCATGCAGTCTTTTACGTACATCCTTAATGATCTCAAATATACTCATATCAGGAAGCCGTTCGTTCATGTCGAGATATAAAGCTGTCTGAGTACTAAGCGTGTTGCAGTAGTCCTTAAATTCCAGCTTTTCTTTACTAAACAGAGACTTAAATACATACGGTACCGCAAACTGAGTACCTGTAGCTGTCCAAGTTCCACCTTTCTTCTTACAATCTTTTGGTACATATCCGTAAAGCTCATTGCACTTACTTGGCGTAGCATACTTGGCAATATACACAGCATCATTGACTAGACACATACGTTCATATGTAGCTTCATGCTCAAAGTCATAACCATACTTGGCTCCAAAATCCATCACAAATTGAATTATTTCAGGAGTTGCATCTGGTATCTTGATTGAATCAGTCTTAATATGAGCAACCGTAAATCCTTGTGCCTCTACCTCGTACTTTAAATCAATCATAAATAGTGCACCACGCTTAGCTACAATGTTGTCAACGTTACGTGGATCTTTGAACGGATGCTCAAACTTGGCAGCTGTTAAGCCGTATACCGAGTTTATAGCTATCTTAAGCGCAAATGCCAAATCCTCAGTCGTGATTTCCCCATCAAGTACTTTCTGTACGTATGGAACGAGTATTCCACCAAGCATAGTATTAACAATATCCCAAGCCTCGTGCTTTATGTTTACTCTGCCATCCACGATCTGTTTGAACCTCTTGGTAAATTCAACACCAAATAGGACCTCACATATAGCGCTATTAGGATGCATTGATGCTGCGTCAAGTAACGCTACATTACCGTGAATACCTGGTATTGCAAATACGAAGCCTCCTTCTTTGGGATCAATTCCACGATATAAGCTCTTGCCATATGAGTACTCGTACCCTGGGAAGTATGGAAGCAAAGATTCACCATTAGGACCATGTAACTGAGCCATCATTTTGGGTTTGGCTTCTTTTAAGAACACAAGCATATCCGGGTCTAACTCTTTAACTGGCTTTGACAAATCTCGGTAATTAAACTGACTCTGTGGCTTGCGGTTATTACCAAATATGATTTTAGTAGTAAGAGTATTGGTTGTATCATTATACGTTAACCCAGCCATTTCAGCCAGAATCTGTCTTGCAATCCAGTCACCCTTACGAGTCTCAAACACCGCTTCGGTAGCATCTACATCATCGCAACAATAATCGGCAACTTTCTGCCACAAGGCCATCGGTACCGGTTTATCCCAAGGAAGCCCAAGCTCATTATGTTTTAGTCCTAAGTCTATTTCCCATTTCTTAAGACTCTGTTTTTCGGAAGCAAAGTCGTACACATCGGTATAGCTTAGATTATATGCATTACCGATGAAACAGTTTGCCGAGCCGTTAATGATCTTCTGAGACATCTTATAAAGCTCTTCGACTGTGTAGCTCAAATATTCAGCAGCATAAACCGGATGATTGTCATAACGCCTACAGTTAAATCCAATAAGCCTGTATTTAAGCATTTGTTCGATCTCACTTGCTGTAGGATTTATGAGCTTAATTTTAGGCTTATCTTTTCCCTGCTCCTTATAACAGATAACAAATAAGTTAGGGAATATCTCGATATCAAAGAATGCTATTGGGGCTTCCAAGCGATCCCTAGTATCTGGTTTTGCTTCAATAGGCTCTTCCGACTTAAACTTCATTTTAGCAACTATCTTAAGACACCTATCCGCCTGGTTAGTGCTGTTTGATGCAAACGTAAAGATAGCTTGTCTCATATCTGATACGTCGTATTTAACCCCATTATCATACGCCTTGTCTAAAACGTGATTAATAAAGTCAATCATAGGACCAGTAGCATATGGTGCGTATTCCTTATTAAGACTTCGTTTTATTGTCGTACGGATACCTTTTTCGGTTTGTATTACTTGATCATCAACCACACTCGTATCCCCTTTCAGTGGTAATCCAGAACTAATTGTTGCAACGGGCAGATCATTACACTTACTTAACCGGCGTCTAAGCGCTGATCCACCCTGAAATACTTTCACCTCGATATTTTCATCATAAATCCTACTAAGCATATTAACATCACCTGAGTAAATATAATGAAGATGAATACCTTCTCCACCTTTACTAAGCTCAGTATATGTCTGTGGCCACTTGGATGCTGCTTCAAGGTTTAAGGCGAAGTTTTTTTTACCGGTAGAGTCCTTTATATCAAAGTCAATTACAATATGATTCTCTGGTACTTTTACATAATGACCTCTTTTAGTATCAAGCGATTTAAGTAGGGTCTTTACTTTATCCCAGGCTCTCATTGGAGTATCGTTCGATGTAGAGTACTGAGCAATATAATCCGGATATAATTTGTCAAATATGGATTCTTGCTCTTTTAGATCGATCCAGGACGTAAGAGCCGGTTCTTCTTTCTTCTTTTTACCGATTTCGGTGGTATCTGGTTGCTCGAACTTATCCGTACTAAACTCATAGTAATAACTCCTAACTCTAGTTCCGTCAGGCCGTAAGAATCGCTCATCATAATTATTAAAATAGTTCTTAAGTTCCTCTTTGAATGCTCTCTGCGGAAGTGGATAATTGACCCGCGCCTCATCACAGTAAGCTTTATACATTTCCCACGCAGTCTTTAAAGTAACCCCGTTGTCTTCTTCAAAACGGTCATAATTATCAAGAATAAAGTTATAGAAGTCATTAGAAGCGCCCAGCATGTCTTTTGGAATATAGTCATCATATATGTCAGCATATGACAAATATACTTCTTTACAATGCCAAGCGATTGCTCCTAACTCGAAAGATACTTGTTTGGTTAATTGTTTATACTCTCTTGCTGGAATTTTATTACCGGTTGGCGAGATGTCGATAAGTCTTCGAATGAGACCTGATTTACCGTCGGTTATTTTTACAGGTTTGTTAGTACCCATGATTAAAAAACACTTGAAACGGTTGTCATATTGCTGTCTATGCTTTTCATTAACAGTCATTTTCTCATGTGATACTAAGCTGTTAAGCCTCGTGTTATCTTCGATACGAGATAGGTCACCATCGTGTTCAATCGCAACCATCGGATTTACGCGGAATGGCTCAAGTGCAAATTGTGCAGATGATGACCCTAGAGCTTTAGAATTGAATGTAGCACAGTAACCATCGAATAACTGTTCAATCACTTTTATAATGGTACTCTTACCTGTTCCTGCCGAGCCATAGAATACGATAAACTTTTGTATTTCTCTAGCATCACCTGTTACAATAGCACCGATAGCCCACTCAATCTTTCTGCGATTATCCTCATCATAAAGAGCACCTATGAGTTTATCCCAAGCTGTTATAGAACCCTCTTCTAATGGATATGGGAGCCTTTTACTTGCATAGTCGGAACGATTTATACCATCATTAGCAAATATAATTTTCTCGTCAAGGGGCTCAAAGTTTTGCCTCATCTGCCTTTGACAGTATTTATGCCAAGCATCAATTACACCAGAACTTGAGTCTTGCATGTACTTTACAACAATCGTAGTGCCTGGCTCGGCAGTTTCTTCAAGCTTCTTTTTATAATTACGGAGTTCGCGATCCACAATGTCTGTTATATCATCTTCATCTGTAGACCACATTCCTTTTTCCTCAATCCACGCTGCATAAAAGTCACCGCCTCGAATCATGAGGTCTTTGCTCTTCTTAACAATGAATTTAGGAAATATTTCAACATAACCTTTCTTGATAGTGACATAGGAGATCTTTAAGAAGTCAAACATGTCATCGCTAATCCCCTCTCTTTAATTAATCTTCTTCCGCTTTAAACTTATCAAGCATTTTTTCGACCATGGATATATCATAAATACTATCATCTGGGAAGCTCGCAAATACTGTATTATCCAGGGCCATTTCACCAATCAGATTTTTCTCATCAGCATCCAGTTTAATCATAATGAGGATTTGGCAGGAATCATAAGTTACACCATTCACTCTAACCTTCATTTAAGAAATCCTCCCTATCAAATATAGTATTTAAGTACCAACAAGCCTGATACCAAAGCTCCGTTTTACGCATGTCTTTTCCCGGCTCAATATCCGGAATGATAAAAGCACCGCCATTAGATCCGTCCCTGTGATACTGGTGGTTTAAGAATATATCCATAATACCATCAATCTCATGGTCGGCCTGATAACAGTCAAACGTCATGTCATGAAACTGATGAAGTCCTAAGTTACTCATGATAAGCCAGAACCATTCTGACGTCCTATCCCCACATTCCGGATCACTCATAATTCTTTCCTCTATAGACAAACATAAAGCCACGAGCATCTCTAGGACACTACATGGCTTATCGTCTAATAATGTTGCTATTACGGCATCCGGATATCCAAGCTCTCTCCCAATAATATACCTAAGAGATACTCCGTCCACAAATCTATTCTCGTCCATTAAAATATCATAAGTGAACGAAACATCATGGAGCTTTTGTAACAATTTGAAATATGATTTACGACCGTGACGTACCTGGACAATCTTAGCCAGTTCTTCCATATAAGCTTCTCTTATGTCCGGTCGCGTCTTTATTACTTTTCTACTCATCGCTGTTTAAGTCCTCCAATTTAGTCCTTAAATATGGTTTTGTTGCTAATACGTCTCGGTAATTCCTGGTATCTTTTATAACTTCATACTCGATAGCAAGCCTAGGGTTACGTACAAAGAGCATGTCAATGTCATCGTTTTGTATAAATGGAATAAGGTTATGGTCACCGACATAATAATCCGGGTCTTCAAATAACTCGAAGTCCTCTGTCAAGTATCCGTCAGACCAGAGCATTAAATTTATAGCCCGGTAGCCCATGTCTTCCTGGTACTCATCTTCAGTAATTTCATATGGTTCATCACATTCAGCTACAGCATCTGCAATAATACCTTCATTAACTTCTGCCATGAAACCGCCTTCTCTGATCTGCTGTTCAAGAATTTCCGGAGTAAGGCCTTCTTCCCACTCAATATAGGGATTATCGGTATCCGTAGGGTCCCGAGGTTCATCGTCCCATCCCTCATCAATAACACCCGCTTCTATAATTTGACCTCCATATCTTGACTTCATTACATATCTAGTTATCAGGGACCCAAAACCGGCCCCCGCTGCAAATATAAGCACGGTTTTAAGATTGCTGTTCATCTTTAATATTTTGATCATTAGCGACCTCCTTTTCGTCAATCATAATGATTTGATAATCTTCCCCCTTAGTGAGATTTATCCCAAGCGTAAGTATTACTACAAAACCCACTGATGCGGTAATCAGTATAGTAAAAGCTTTTCTTTGATCCGAATTATGTCTTAAATAATTGATAAAATCCATACCACATTGTACTCTTCTCATGCAGCTATCTCCTTCCTCCGAAAGCAATAGCAAAGGCTCCTACAAAGCACACCACTGACATAATAGCACTCACATAACAAACGCTCTTAATAATTGTGTTATACATAATTAATCCTCCAAAAATAAACTCAATATTAATATACCGGCAACTGTGAACACTGACCCAGATACAAAAAATACTGATATTCCGATTGCTCTAGATAATCCTTTACTCATAATAAAATTCTCCTATAATATGGTAAATGTAGTTTCTTTCTTGGTTATGTTCTTGGCAATGGACTCGTAAATCGTTGATACGTTCTCGAGCCGCTTATTGTAGTCATCAAGCAGATCATCAAGTTCTCCGTCAAACTTCTCCACAACAGCCTTCTTAGCTGCTTCTCGTACATCCTTTTTAAGCTTGTAGATATCGATGTTTTCTACCTGCTTAGTAACTTCTTTTTTTACATCACCTTCAATGTCTTCATATGACTCTTTTATAGCAGTCTTTACTCTTGAACGAATATCAGACTGGATCTCGCTTGATATAACTTGAACAGCAATGGATACAGCTTTTCCAACTTCTCTTTCGACGGTCTTATTGACAGCTTTCTGCACCATAGCTTCTGAAATATCCACTGACGTCTTGTCTGCCAAATCGTCCACCGATTGCTCCACTTTTTTGCATAACTTATTAACCTGGATATGCGAATATATAGCACACGCAACCCCAGTTCCTAAACCAATGATTCTAACCATCCCACTTACTAACGTTCTATTAGACATGTTAAAATCCTCCTTAATTATATGTTGAGAAATAATGATCTCCTAATTTGTATTTCGGTTTTCCGTACTTTCCATAGTGCCCAGCTGTAAAATATACAACTTCACTATCCCGTCTCGAAACCAGTTCTTCCCTTACAAGTTGTTTGCACTCTTCCGTAGCAGACACTTTATTAACCCGACCGTTCCACATTGATGAAAAGTGACTTGGTTGATAAATAACCCCATGCGCTGTATCTGGGAAGTGTTCTGAGTCCATGCGATTAAGTACCGTATCAATAACTACTCGCTTCCCTTCTTCTGGTTGATTCTCTGCTTCAGCCATCGTAAGAAGCGCAATAAGAGAAATATCTTCTTCGCTCATGGTTATCTCTGGTTCAGTGGGTATGTATACCTCGATTGGTGTTTCTTCTATCACCGGTTCGCTCTCCGCTTTGCAATCTTCTATGTCAAAATACTCGATCTTTGGAATCGGCATGGGACTTTCCGTTACAATTTCTGCTTTTGCTACTAAATCAGTCGCTATAAATCCACCACTAATGGTCATTATAGTCATAACAAGAAAAGTGGTAAGAATTGATATCGATAATATCCGTAGTACATTATGCATGTTTTTAATTCTCCTTTGATTTTTTAGGGTTTTTAGAATTTGCGGGAATATATATGACATCTCCGAGACGAATAGCATCTAGGCTTCCCTCATTAATCCAAACTCTTATCGTAGCCCAACCGACACCAAACTTAAGTGCTGCCTGCTCGACTGTCATAAGACCTAAAATATCACCGGTCATGCTATCAAATACTTCTTTTTCCTCAAGATTATTCTCCAAAATATAAATAATAAGTTCTCGTCCTGTCATACCTATTACCCCTTTCAAATATAAATACTCCGAGCTACTTTTTAGCAACCCGGAGCAAATTTAGTTAATTATTTTTATTCCATTAAGTCAAGTACGTTACCATCCACGTTGAAATCCAGAATGATCGTCGGTTCGAATGCATCTGGATAATCAGGAGACGGAATCACATGGATGATATCTTTAATGAAGCGTACATAGTTATCACCAACTGGATTCTTTTCGTTATAGACCCACCCAACAATCTGACCGGCTTTGGTACGTGGATATTTCTCACTCTGGAACAAGTCGTAGATTTCATTTAGGAAGAGCACACCTTTAGCCTGCAATAAGTCATTAGCAAGTCTCTCGTAAATGGCAAGCTGGTTCATAGCGTAGTCAAGGTTCTTGTCCCATCCCATACAGCTACTATCAAACACCATGGCATAGTCAGAGCGTTCTCTTAAAATCTCCGGTCTGGCAGCGTTAACGATCTTAGTTGTTTCAACTTCTTCACCGTTCTCGTTGGCGGTTGTTGCGGGTACTTCAGTGGCTTTTAAGTCGTACCGATATTCCTTATCAAGTTCAGCGCCGCCCCGTTCGATGACTCTAGCCCGATAAGCCTTAAAGCTCTGATCTAGTGCAGCATAAGCAGCCGCAAGCCCAGCATTACGGTTTGTAAGCACTCGGTGAGAAGCAAGCATGAGACCTACGGAAGCAGTTGTCGTGATGAATGCCGGAGCATAGGTTTTGACTAATGTTAGTCCCGCTTTAACTTTGATAGCCTTCTTCACAGTATCTGGATCAACTACGTCACCAGTTTCTTCATCCGGTACACCATCTGCAAACTGTTCGTCCACGGTATCCAGTGCCTCTTTTGCATCATTTACAACATCAATGGCTCGTACAGTTGCCGCGATGGCCAGTCCAAAGCCGGTAAACACACCAATAGAGCCTCCTATGACAAAGAGAGTTGGACTGTGCTTCTTAAGCTTCATACCAGCTCTATAGATTTTTCTTGTAACTTTTGGCGGTAATAATTTATTCATTTTAATTCTCCTTTTTACTTGTTTTATAGTTTGACATTACTCCGGAAATGTATTTAACGTAGTCTTCGCAGGCACAGTAATACCCGTCCCAATATGGACATTCCATAGCGTACTTAACAGTATCCGGTAATGCTTCTTCAGCCCATTTACATCGTGTTCCTTCTGCATTCATAGTACTATCTATCATACGGAACTCCTAATTCTCTAACTGATGTGCTCTTGGCAGTCGAATCTCCCAGCCTTCACGGCCTCTTGGAATGAGTGCTGCCGATCGTAAGTTCTTCCACCCGTAGTTATTGGCAACCACATAGTTCTGTGTACGGATACCGGCAAGCTCAAAGAACTCACCAACTGATACTTCACCTTCTTGATCGATCATGGCTCGCATTACAGTAAGTAACTCTTCAGCCTCCTGCCTATCTGGAATAACGATTCCATCATAGTCAAGGTCATATCGGTCTTTGTTGCTCATGGGCTGGGATTGAGTCTGGTTGCCGCTAAAGAACTTGCCGTATTGTACCCTTGATCCTGGAGTACTCCCTCTGTATCCACCATAACCGCCTCGATATCCTCCACCTCCAAATATGGTATCACCAAGACTATGCCAGATACCCGATACACAGTCTAAGACCCCAGGAATTATGACATCTTTGATCATGGTATCTTTCTTATCGAGTATAAAGTCTACTGCAAAGTTCTTAGCATTTGACATGAAACTATTCGACTTTTTAGTTTTTGTGGTTTTTGTTACTACCGGCTTAAGCTTCTTCTTTTCTTCAGGCAAAGGTCCGACTGGTCCTGTGGGTTTAGTACCGGTCCTTTGTTCATTTCTAAACCGGTCTGAATTTGGTTTGTAATCGTCCATTATGTTGTCACCTTCCTGTCATGAGTTTCCCCGGCAATGTAATCTTAGTACCTGGGACTCTATTATTCTGTTTTTTGAATTGATAGATAAGATTGTTACGGGCCTTTGATTCTGATACTGCCTGCGTCTCTCCAGACCAATTGTTTGCGATACAGTTATTAAATTCCATCACCGGGCCTGTATATGAATAACTCTCCAAGTGGTTGATCATGCTTTAATCTCCTTTGCAATAATAAACTTTTCAAGTTTAGGTAACGCCAGTGCGTACTTCTCTCCGGATTTGTAAATATAAGCGCTTGATAAATCGGTCCAGCCATAGTAAGGAACTTTAGTAGAGCCGATGTATCCCGCTTCTAATAACAGGTTCTCAGAAAGAGCAAAACCTCGCATTTCTACGAGGCATTTTAAGGTGTTCAATACTCTTTCTGCATCTTCACGGTTGCCAAATCTTATTTCACGGATATCTAAGAAATCTTTTTTGTTCATGGGATAATGCCCTCTTTCAAAAGAAAAAGAGAAAACACCTTGTTAGGCATTCTCCCTTTAAACATCAGTTATTTTTTATTAGGTTTCTTATCTGATTTAGTTTCTTCCGTTGCATCTTCACGCTCGACAACTTCTTCAGTTCCGTCTGGTTCAAGCACTTCAGCTTCTTTCAAATTCTTCTTCGCTTTACGGTTTTCATTCCACTGTTTAGCCTTCTTTACCCCGGCGATTACTCCCCAAGTTAACAAAGCACCTACAGCTACGCCAACCATTAAACCGCTTCCTGAATTTGTCTCTTCCACTTCGGTATTTGTAACCGCAACTTCATTTGACTCCATCTCTTCGATCTCGTTTGTCATAACTTCATTCTCATTCATAATAAAATCTCCTTTTATTTAAAATATTGTTCTGTTCATTAAACAGCTTGTTTTTTCTGCGAAGCTTTAATAGTCCCTATAGCGAGGACCTACTTTATAATCAAGTACGAGACACGGAGTATCATCTTCTGATAAGTGAGCGCTGATATCCAGCTCGATAAGACCGTCATCCACGTGCCAGCCGAGTAATTCGCCCTGTTTGGTTGAAGCAAGTCCTAACTCATAGTAAAGCTCGTTGAGCGAAATATACATCTCCGATAATAAGCGCCTATTTATGTCATTAATAATAGCCCGAACCCGGTTAATATCTGACTTAAAATATCTTTTACTCATTACATCGAGAAATAAAGTCTCGCCCAGTGGGGTAATGAACACTTCGGAACTACGATATGGCACCTTGTCCATCCGGTCTTTGTTAATTTCGTCTCGTATATCCTGCTCTTTCTTCTCGCCAACCACTTTACGCACTTTATTCTTATATTCAGACATAGCGATCTCCTGAAGTGAGAAGGCGGTTGCAATAGCCGCGTTACGTCTTGCATGGAGTCTATGACCGCATACAATACATATAGCCGATGTTGCACCGGTGATTATGGAGGGGAGATAACCCTTATACGTTACCTTCACGGTCTCTTTAGGTGTTAATTTCTCCACATCCAGTCTTTCTTTTTCAGCTTCAATATTTCTTAATGCCTGAGGAGTTGCCATAACAGCACCAATAGCTGCCCCGAACATACCAGAAATCCCGAGACCAGTTAAGATCCCGGGAGCGTGTTTGATAGATAGCCTCATAATTCCTTTACCAAACTTAAGTAGTGCATTTTTCTTCATATCTATTCCCCTTTCTTTTCATCGAATTTATTAGCTACTTCCTCTTTAACAAACTCCTCAAGTTCCTTCTGGCTAGCCCAATCCGCTACTATGGTCAGACCAAAACTAATAGCCGTTGCAGCTACTCCAATCATGTTAATAACGTTTCTATTAAGTTTCAAAGTGTCACCTCCTTCGTTACAGATTCTGTTTATTTTGCGAAATGGTTAAACCCCGCTGTACGTCTCCGGGCATAGTTCCATAGATATAACCCAGCAATTATTGGCACATGCATTGCTGCTATCGTATACCTCATCCATAGGTTCATAGTTAAATACTATCTTGTTAAAGCCGTGGGCTTGTACATATTCTTCAGACCACCAACAGCCCTTAAACATTGTATCTTTTCTGATATTCAATAGATCATAATAATCCCATAATGTCGCAAACCCTTTTCTCATGAGCATATTGTTGAGTTGTTCAGCGGCATCTTCAACCTGATCAATTGTAGATATGAAGAACTGCTCAGAGTATTCATCAAAGAATATCTGTTGCCCGTATGGTATCTCTTCAAACGGCGGCTTATCCTCGTCAATCTTGTCCTTCACGACTTCTTCTTTAATCCTCTTTTTTGTTTCCTCATCGACAACTTTTTCAACTTTCTTCTTGTAGTCCTTAAACTGTTTGGTAACAAGGGTGTAGGCGCTCATGATTTCGGCTTGTTGTTGCTTGTTTAATACGTTCGATCCTACCACACTTGCTATAGTAGCTCCTGCGGCTACAGCCGTTTTAGCATACACTGGAGCAGCCACTTTGACTTTCTCCTTAAGTGTAAGATCTTCGCCCTTTTCTTCAGCGGCATTATCAAGTAACTCTTTAGCTTTAGCTCCTGCGTTAGATGCCTCAATAACGGTCCATACTACTCCAGCAGCGGATACAATTGTAAGAATAGTAGGCATTGCTTTTTTAAGACTTCTTCCCGATTTGTAAAGCAATTTTGATACGTTCATTTCTTATCTCCTTTCATTTAGACAGAAAAATAAGAGCCTGCAATCAGCTCTCAAATTTGTTTGAGGACGAGCACTATTTCTAGTGGATACTCTCCTTACCGTTAGGTTAACGCGTCGTAGCAATCGAAGCCACGGTATCAGTTTTCCTCTCCTCTTCATTATAGAAGTTGCAAATTTTGCGAAAAGAAAAGAGTCCTTGTTAGGACTCCACCTTCTTGGTAAACTTCTTAATAACTTTAGTTGCTAAATATAATCCCGATGCACCAATCAACGCACCTATAATCAAATATTTACATTTTACCAGTTCAGCACCAGCAGCCATATCTGCAGCCATACATTCCATTATTGTATTCCTATCTTCCGTTGTTAATGGATGATTTGGAAGTTCGCCAATGTAATGTTCAGTTATATATGTTGCTGCTTTAGTAAACTTGTTCATATTGTCTCCTCCCTGTTTATAAGCTTTTTCAAATGTCTTATCATTCATAATATAATCCTCCTTTTTTATTTTAGGTTTCCATAATAGGGGATGATTATCTTGCGACTCAAATATCTTTTCGATCAAACACGGTCTCCCATCTTTCTCGTTTTAAAGGCTTCATTTTAAGTGCCCACATAATTTGTCGTATGGTGACTGTTGGATATAGACCATTTACCGGAACTTCAGCACGCTTATCAAAATATGATTTAAATTCAGGATGTAAATATAGTTCAGCACATAACCATACATCAATTTCGCCCCACCAAGTTGTTTTATCATTACGTTCGTATTGTTGCTGTATTACGGATAAGCCCTTCTCGCCTATTTTGAATAAAGTACATCTATTATAAACCGGATGATCACAAATATAAAACTGTCCATACATACTAGAATATACTTTAGGTTTCTCATAGTAGTATCTCATAAATTCTCCATAAAAAAAGAAAGAGTCCTTGTTAAGGACCCCTCTTCGTTATTAATTAATCTAAATCATAATCCTATGCTTCATCATCAAAGTCGTGATTATCAAAAGCATTTCCGTAATCTTCTTCGTATGTGGATTCCAAAGTTGGATATCCATCACCGTATTCGGATTCTTCGTCTGTTATACTATACTTGCAAATCTGGCATTCCCAATATCCAGCCTTATGTATTATCGGCTTATGACAATCAGGACAATATTCTTTTCCTGTTGGGAGTTTGGCATGTAATTTCTTAATAGCTTCCCTACCATTTTGACCATCAAATACGTGAATTTCTTCACCAATCCCATTGTAAGTAATAGTTTCTTTTGTCCCTTTCTTATTCATAAAATTTCATCTCCTTTTAATGTTTTAAACAGCTATTATGAGTATATAATGCTATAAGCATTAAGTCCAGAGATAAAAGCGCTTTTATGTTCTCCTTTCTCAATATATAAGTTGTAAAAATCGCGACAAAAAAAACAAGAGAATATGTAAATTCCATACTCCCTCGTTTCTAACAATTATTTCTTGAATCTGAATAATCCTGACAAAGACTTACCTGCTTGTGTTCTAAAAGTATCTTCTCGCTCAAATGTGCAGATACGTTCTGCAAATGCTCTCTTACAGAGATAATCTATCGTTGGTACTATTAATATAGTCGCTCCAATCTCGGCAGCTTTAATTATCATTCCCCATTTTGAATCTTTCTTCGCTTGATCTTGCTCAATTGAAGAGTTCTCGAGTTTGTTAATTTCAATCTGTCGATCGATAGCCTTCATAGCCTCCTTAAATTTCTCATCGTCCTTGTCGTCATCATACAGAGCTGCTGCTAATTTCTTAGCGATTATACTCTCTAACAACTCTTTGTTATCTTTGTTCATGTTTATCTCCTTTCAAATAAATAATTTGTTCCATAATAGAGAATGTTTATCCTGCGAAGAAAAAAAGAAAAGTCCTCGTTAGGACTTCTCTACTATTTATGGGAAATAAAATTCTCCATTTTGATTCTTAACATAACCTCTTTGGATGACAATATAGATGCTAGAGACGCCTGGTTGTCAAGCTCTAAAAACATTAATGGTGCCTCCCCAGGTTCGGAGGAATCCACTCGTATAGTTCCTATTGGATTGGGATTTGCAACTAGCCAAACAATCCAGCCACCAAAGACCATACCAATTATAAATGCAATCAACGCAAATAATAATAACATATAAAGTCTCCTTTCAGAATACAAATATAACACGGTTTTCGGTCGTTTGCGTGCACAAAATAAAAAGAAGGAGACCGGTTAAGATCTCCCTCCAAATATAAATCACTTTCTTTCTGCACTAAGTAACCAGAAGAACTTTCTGTAAAGCTCGTAATAGTCATTTCTATTACATGGGATATCAAGTTTAGTTCTAAGATAAGTATATGATACACCGCGTGTGACACCCTCTATGAGCCATTTTGCCAGATCAGGATCAGCCTTTATGGCGGTTTGTTCAATCATCTCCATACGCTCACGGAAAAATAACTTTGATTCTGCTACTCTGGCCGTTGGGTCGCTTATATCGCTTGTGTTATAATACACTTCTAATACGGCAGGACTTGAAATAAAACTATCAAGATTATCATATGCTGATTTCCAATGATAATATTGCAGGCAGAAATATTTCAACTCATGATACCGATGGTTATTGATCCAATAGCTGTTTTTCTTAGATACCTCTGATCTTGTAGTTGTTCTCATCATTTCTTTTCCCCTTTCCATTTATAACCGGTTTCTTCCCAAAGCATTTTAGGCGAAATATAATAGTTTATGCGCCCTAGCTTGGAATCCATTTCTTCAATTTGGGTTACCGGCTTTCCTTTTCTGGTTGCTTTTCCAATCTTTAACCATCCTGATACTATTCCAGCTCGTACCCATGATGCGTCTTTGCCATAAACTCTTGCAGCTACTGCTGTCGGTACTGAACCTGCTGGAAATTCTTCCATAAGCATCGCCCCTTTCGAAGGTTATCATATATTACTCTCTACGCCCTGTAAAAACAAAGCGAGTGAAGTTAAAAGAAAGAGACCCGTTAAGATCTCCTTCTCTTCTTCCTAATAAGATGTTTGATGATAAATACAATTATTGCCACACACACAATAACATCTCCAAATAGCAATACAAAAGCTGTTACTCCTATAGCTCCAGCTACTGCCACACATATCATAAGTATCATTAGTACTGCTAATAGCAATACAAATAATATCATCCAGACACCCCCTTTCATTATATAAACTGTAAATTCTGCGGACGAAAGAAAAGAGTCCTTGTTAGGGACTCTGTCCTTGAAAATCATACATCTCTGCTAGAATAGTTATTCTTGTGAAAAATTTTGTCTCTCAGCTTTTCACTTTTCTCCTGCAAGTCATAAAAGTATCCAAATGCAAACGCTAAATAGATTAGTGAAATCACCATGCCAATCACCGTATACATCAGACAATCTTTCCTTGTATAAGCCTTGTTAAGCCAATTATTAAATCTCCTCATAATAATATCTCCTTCCGAAATGTTATTTGGTCTTCATTATATAAGTTGATTTTTCTGCGGACAAAAGAAAACAGCCCTTGTTAGGACTGATTCTTATATTTCAGTTTTTGTAACTCTTTTCTCAGTTGCATTAAGTCTTTCTGAATGCGCTCTTGTTCATAAATATCTTTGCTCATTAAAAGTTTGTCCTCTAAAAAGCGTATTTTACATACAAGTTTGTGTTCAGCATATTCCATAAATAATCCTCCTACAAAAGTTCATTATCTTTCATAAAAGGAATTGTTTATTTTGCGACTTCCAACGAATCATTGTGGTCTCACAAGGGTGGTCTTCAAATCCTAAAGTTTCAGGAGTAATAAAACCTTCTAAAACACCGAATATGATTTCGGACTCATACCTTTTATGCGGTAAAATATAATCTGGAATCTCTCTATGTATCTTTTTACATTTAGTGCATTTAAACCGTCTTATACCGATCCTTTTTGTTATCTTTCGCTTCGTCCAGTAAATCCTTCTAACCTTATCAAAGAAACGTAACTCTCCACCACACTCTGGGCATACCTCCGCCCCAAAACTAACCATTTTGATTTCCTTCTTTCGTAAAGTTTTTAATCTAGAATAGAAATATACTAGTTGACTATTCCTACACTAGTAATTATAATCATCAATACCAGTTCTGTCATAAAGGAGGAAAATATGTTAATTTTATGTCCTGAATGTGAATTACAAGTTAGTGAAAAGGCGTTATCATGTCCTCATTGTGGTTATCCACTACAGCCAAATATAACGCCAAGAAAACCTCGCAAATCAAATAAACGAAGACGATTGCCCAATGGCTTTGGTCAAATAAGTGAAATTAAAAACCGAAATTTACGAAATCCATTTCGAGCTATGGTTACGGTCGGAAAGACCTCTACCGGTAGACCCATTTGTAAACCGTTAAAGCCAGATTCATACTTTCCAACTTATAATGATGCTTACACTGCTCTCGTAGAATATAACAAAAATCCGTACGATCTTGAACCTTCAATTACCGTAAAACAGTTATATGATAGATGGACCGAAGAATACTTTAAAACTTTGAAATCTGACTCAAGTTCCCGTACAATTACCTCTGCTTGGGTATACTGCTCTTCTGTCTATGACATGAGGGCTTCCGATATACGGGCACGACATATAAAAGGTTGCATGGACGAAGGTATAGCTATTATCAAAGGAAAAGAACAGCATCCAACCGCTGGTACAAAAGCTAGAATAAAATCCATGTTTAATCTAATGTTAGATTATGCTTTGGAATATGAGATCGTGGGTCGAAATTACGCTAGAACATTCAATGTCTCGGATGATATTATCAAAGAGAAAGAAGAAGCTAAGAGAGGTCATATTCCATTTAAAGATGATGAAATACAAATCTTATGGGGGCATGTAGAAACGATACAGTACGTAGATGTAATTCTTATCCAATGCTATTCTGGCTGGAGGCCTCAAGAACTTGGATTATTGAAACTTGAAAATATAAATCTTGATGATTGGACTTTTATTGGGGGAATGAAAACCAAAGCCGGTACTAATCGAATTGTACCCATTCATTCTAAGATTCGTTCTTTGGTAGAAAAGAAATATAAAGAAGCTGAAGAATTAAGAAGTGCGTACCTAATCAATTGTACAGATGCTACTACCCATCGAAGTAGTTTAATGTTCACCTATGACAAATATCAAAAAAGATTTAATAAAATACGAGATCAATTAAAAATTAATCCTCAACATAGAGCACATGATGGACGAATGCAATTCATAACCATGGCTAAGAAATATGGTGTTGACGAATATGCTATCAAATACATAGTTGGACACTCTATAACTGATATTACTGAGCGAATATATACCAAGAGAGAAATTGACTGGTTAAAAACAGAAATTGAAAAAATAAAATAGATTGTTTTTAGTGTAGGAATACGGTTATAGGAGTAGTGTAGGAATAATGCACGACTTACATACATTTATTCACTTTCCACTACTCCTAACCACATTCACAAAGTATTGATTTATCGACTTACTTAGAATTTACCTTCTTTTGCAGCTTCCTCGATCCCTACAGCCACAGCTACGGTAGCTCCAACCATTGGGTTGTTGCCCATACCGATCAGACCCATCATTTCCACGTGAGCCGGAACGGAAGAAGAACCTGCGAACTGGGCATCAGAATGCATACGTCCCATGGTATCAGTCATACCGTAGGAAGCAGGACCTGCTGCCATATTATCCGGATGAAGGGTACGTCCTGTACCGCCGCCGGATGCTACGGAGAAGTACTTTTTACCCTTCTCTGTACATTCCTTCTTATAGGTTCCTGCTACCGGATGCTGGAATCTGGTTGGGTTGGTGGAGTTTCCTGTGATGGAAACGTCAACGCCTTCCTTCCACATAACTGCAACGCCTTCTGTTACATCGTTTGCGCCGTAGCAGTTAACCTTTGCTCTTAAGCCTTCTGAGTAGGACTTTCTCCAAAGCTCTTTTACTTCGCCTGTGTAATAATCCATCTCTGTTTCAACATATGTAAATCCATTGATTCTGGAAATGATCTGGGCTGCATCCTTTCCTAAACCATTTAAAATAACTCTTAATGGTTTCTGACGAACCTTGTTTGCCTTCTCAGCAATACCAATTGCGCCTTCTGCTGCTGCAAAGGACTCATGGCCTGCTAAAAAGCAGAAGCAATCAGTATCTTCTTCCAGAAGCATCTTTCCTAAGTTACCATGTCCCAGACCTACTTTACGCTGGTCGGCAACGGAACCTGGAATACAGAAAGCCTGAAGACCTTCTCCAATCGCTGCTGCTGCGTCAGCCGCTTTTCTGCAGTCCTTCTTGATTGCAATTGCTGCGCCAACGATGTAAGCCCAACAGGCATTTTCAAAGCAGATAGGCTGAATCTTCTTCACCTGCTCGTATACATCCAGACCTGCATCTTTTGTAATCTTTTCAGCTTCTTCAATAGAAGCAATGCCATAGCTGTTTAATACAGAATTGATTTTGTCAATTCTTCTTTCATATGATTCAAATAATGCCATTATCTTGTCCTCCTTATTATTGGCCAAATATCTTCGCTTTGATAACCGGTAACCGACAGGCTTGTTCCAAACCGATTATTCATGTCTTGGGTCAATGATCTTAGCAGCTTCGGCAACGCGTCCGTACTGTCCCTTTGCCTTTTCCCAAGCAGTATTCGGATCATCACCCTTCTTGATGAAGTCAGTCATCTTTCCAAGGCTTACGAACTGATAGCCAATGATCTGGTCTTCTTCATCGAGAGCAATACCGGTTACATAGCCTTCCGCCATCTCTAAGTAACGAGGACCTTTCTTTAATGTTCCGTACATGGTACCAACCTGTGAACGGAGACCCTTTCCTAAATCTTCCAGTCCTGCACCTACCGGAAGTCCATCCTCAGAAAATGCACTCTGTGTTCTGCCGTATGCGATCTGTAAGAATAACTCTCTCATAGCGGTGTTGATAGCGTCACAAACAAGGTCTGTATTTAATGCTTCTAAAACGGTAAGTCCTGGCAGGATCTCTGCTGCCATAGCAGCAGAGTGTGTCATACCGGAGCAGCCGATTGTCTCTACTAATGCTTCCTGAATAATACCCTCTTTTACGTTAAGAGTCAACTTGCATGCACCCTGCTGAGGAGCACACCAGCCAACGCCATGTGTCAGACCGGAGATATCTTTAACTTCTCTAGATTTTACCCATTTTGCTTCTTCTGGGATTGGAGCAGCGCCGTGATGAACGCCCTGTGCCACTGTGCACATCTCTTCTACTTCCTGTGAATAAATCATGTTAAAACTCCTTTCGAATAAGTAATAATTGTGAACAGTACTTTGTTAAATATATCACATCATACTTGATTACATTTTCTCATATAATGTCGAATTCCGCAAGCCTTTTTTAAGGAAACAGGGGGGGATATGATTATCCCCCCCCTGTTTCCGGATGCCCTATAAAATTCTTCTTACGGAAAGGATCGTCCTGTAAGTAGCCGTTCCCACCTTAATTCCTGTTGCCGGAGAACTGGCATGAACAATTTGTCCATTACCGATATAGATCCCGATATGGCCTGCATAGCAGATAAGGTCTCCCGGCTGGGCCTCGGAATAGGATACCTCCCGGCCAGCAGAGCGCTGCTCCGAAGAGCTTCTTGGAAGAGAATATCCGAAATGCCTGTAAATAGCCTGTACAAATCCGGAGCAGTCTGCACCATTGGTCAGGCTGGTTCCTCCAAATACATAGGGGTTCCCCACAAACTGAAGACCGTAATCTGCGACCGCACGTCCTTCCGCTGTTCCGCCGTTGCTCTTGGCTGCAGACGGACCGGTGTACTTGTTGTTGGCATTAGAGGACTTGGGTTTTGAGCTGGTGTTTGCCGCAGCCTTTCTTCTGGCCTCTTCCTCCGCCTTTTTCCTGGCTTCTTCGGCTGCCTTCTTCCTGGCCTCCTCTTCTTTTGCCTTGCGGATCTCCTCATTCTTCTTTGCTACCGTCTTGGCATAAGCAGCCGCATCCTGCTTAGCCTGTGCAAGCTGGCTGTCAAAATTAGATACTTCTTTTTTCTTCGTGGAGATCAGAGTTTCCAGTGCGGACTGCTGTTCCTTGTACTCTAACTCCATGACCTCCATCTCAGCCTTGTCCTCTTCTAAGTCTGACTTATAATCGGCCACCTTCTGCTTTGTCTCCTGGAAGGTTATCAGCATATCCCGATCGTATGTATAAATTCCTTCTACGTATTCCGCCTTATTAAGAAGGTCAGACATGTTCTTCACCTGAAGGAAAATATCCAGATATTCTGTATCTCCCTTTTCATACATGTACTGGATCCTCTTCTTCATGGAGACGTACTGCTTTTCCTCATCTTTCTTAGCCTCTGCATAATCAAGCTCAGCCTGCTTGATCTCTGCTTCCTTGCTTGCCATATCACTTTCCAGAACCTTGATATCAGACAAAAGAGTAGTCAGATCAGAGGTCAGCTTTGACACCTGATTCTGGGCAGCACTCTTTTTGCTTTCTGCATCCTGGGCTTTTTTATTTGCCTCTTCCAGCTTTTTTTGCGCTTCCTGTTTTTCTTTTTCCGCTTTTGACGTGGCCCAGGCGGGAACAGTCTGGCCGCAGACCATTGCACTTACCAACAGACCGCAGAGAAGCTTTTTGAACATTCTCCTGTTTCTTTCATACATATTCTGTATTTTTCGTTTCATCGTCAGTTCCTTTTCCCTTTTTTCTACCTTATATGTTAGCGTATAATCATGGTAAAATTCAAGTACTATTTTGTTAAATTTTGATATATTTATGAAATAACCGGATGATTGGCCTCTTTAACCCTCATTCTCTTCTATTCCCCAGTAGTGCGCAGATCATTATTACTGTAAAAATACGGCAAATGCCCATTTCTCTTTTAATCCGTCTGTTCAAGACCTGTTTCCGCCTGGACCAGATGTTTATCCCTGGGCAGTTTTCCCGACACTATAAGAAAAGAGATAAAGAATAAAATTCCTTTGATGATGCTTGAAATGGTGAAAGCCCACCAGATTCCGTCAAGCCCAAGGGAGGTACTGCTTAACACCATGGCAAGAGGTATCCTGGCAGAAGTAAACACAACGCTGATGACTGAGCAGAGAAGGGTCCTGCCAAGGCCTGAGAGGGCCCCTACTGTTGTCAGTTCAATGCACATGAACATCTGGCAGAAGCCCAGGATCACCAGATAGCTCACTCCCATGGGAATAACCTCTGGTTCATGGATGAACAATCCGAATATTTGCTCCGGAAAGGCGATCAGAAGAACCGTGCAGAACAATCCCCATACAAACATAACTCCCGTAGCCGTAAAATAGCCCTTTTTCACTCTTCCATACTGTCTGGCCCCGTAATTTTGCCCCACAAAGGAATTAATGGCTGCCCCAAATCCATCTGCCGTCATCCATGATATGGATTCGATCTGGCCGCCCACCCGGAGCACTGCCACAGCTGTATCTCCAAATCCAGTCACAAACCGGGTCAGGATCATGGAAATGCTGGTATAGATAAAGTTCTGAACAGAGGCAGGGAAACCGATCCGGATCATGGCTTTCATATAATCCCAGGGAACCTTACAGAGTACCTTTACCTTATCAAACACCATCTGGTCCTTTCGTATGGCAATGAGAAATACTGTGGTGACGACTGCCTGGGCCATGACCGTGGCAATGGCCGCTCCCGCCACTCCTGAACCCTTCAATGGACCCACCCCAAAGATCAGGACAGGATCCAGTATCATATTCAAAACCAGGCCGATGAAGTTAGCAAGCAGCGGTGTTCTGCTGTCACCCATAGCTGTCATGATCCCGGTAATAATCGAATTCAAATAGGAAAATATAATCAAACCACAGGTGATCTTTAAATAGACCTGGGCATTATAGGCAACGGAAGCATCGTTCAGTCCGAAAAATCCGATCAAAGGCCTTGCCCCAAAAAATGTCACCAGGCCATACAGCAGCGCAAACAAAAGCCCCATCTGAATCGACCCGGAAGCATAGATTGCCGCTTCCTCTTTGTTGCCCTTTCCCAGAGAATGGGCTACCTTTACCTGGCCGCCCATCTTTGCCAGAGCGACAACGCCCTGGGAAAGCCAGACGTACATTCCCCCTGCGCCGACCGCCGCTACAGCCGGAGAACCGACAAAACCAATCCAGGCCATATCTGTCAGGCTATAAGCCATCTGAACCAGGGCCGTGACCATGATCGGAAGGGCCAGGCCGGTCAGTGATGTAAAAATGTGTCCTTTTAATAAATCAATTTTCTTGTTCATAAAGTATGTATCACAACCTTTCAAAAGGACCGCCAATAAATGGCGGCCCTTAATTTCTACAGGCAATGAGCCAGACGCAGGAATGGTTCATTCCTGTATCCGGTGAATGCTGCGGATATTTGACTATCTGGATTATTCCTGGGAGGAAAGATATTCATGAATCCCTCTTGCTCCAGCCCGTCCGGCTTCCATAGCCAGAATAACGGTTGCAGCACCTGTTACCGCATCTCCTCCTGCATAAACGCCTTCCTTGCTGGTCTTTCCAGTCGATTCCTCAGCAATGATACATTTGCGCTTATTGATATCCAGTCCTTTTGTTGTATTTGATATAAGTGGGTTAGGTGAAGTGCCCAGGGACATGATAACGGTATCCACATCAATGATGAATTCAGATCCTTTTATCTCCACAGGTCTTCTTCTTCCGGAAGCATCCGGCTCGCCAAGCTCCATTTTGATGCATTTCATTCCTTTTACCCAGCCTTTTTCATCGGTGAGAATCTCTACCGGGTTGGATAAAAGATTGAAAATGATTCCTTCTTCCTTTGCATGGTGAACTTCTTCCGCTCTTGCAGGAAGCTCCGCCTCACTTCTTCTATATACAACATGTACCTCTGCGCCAAGACGAAGGGCCGTTCTGGCAGCATCCATGGCAACGTTACCGCCGCCTACCACTGCAACCTTGCTGCCCGCTACGATAGGAGTATCATAATCACTGCGGAAGGCCTTCATCAGGTTGCTTCTGGTTAAATATTCGTTAGCAGAGCATACGCCGTTTGCGTTCTCTCCCGGAATTCCCATGAACATGGGAAGACCTGCTCCGGAACCGATGAATACGGCCTGGAATCCTTCTTCATCCAAAAGCTCGTCAATGGTCACGGACTTGCCGATGATCACATTAGTCTCGATCTTAACGCCAAGCTTTCTTACGTTGTCAATCTCCGGCTGAACTACCCCTTCCTTTGGAAGACGGAATTCAGGAATGCCGTAGGTCAATACGCCGCCCGGCTCATGAAGAGCTTCAAAAATAGAAACCTCATAGCCCAGTTTAGCCAGGTCGCCGGCACAGGTCAATCCGGAAGGACCGGAACCGATGACAGCCACCTTCTTGCCATTGGTCTTTTCCGGGGCAGCCGGTACGAAACCATGTTCTCTGGACCAATCCGCCACAAAACGCTCCAGCTTTCCGATGGAAATGGGTTCACCCTTGATTCCGCGGATGCACTTGCCTTCGCACTGGCTCTCCTGAGGACATACCCGGCCGCAGACTGCAGGAAGTGCAGAGGACTGTGCAATGATCCTGGCAGCCTCCTCATGATTTCCGTTTTCTACTTCCTTAATAAATCCGGGAATATTAATGGATACCGGGCAGCCTGCCACGCATTTCGGATTCTTGCAGTTAATGCAGCGGCTGGCTTCTTCTTTTGCTTCTTCTTCGTTATATCCAAGACAAACCTCTTCAAAGTTGGTCGCTCTTACTTTTGGGTCCTGTTCTCTTACTGGTACTTTCTTTAATACATCCATTACTCGTTACCTCCACACATTCCGCAGCCGCCGTGATGAGTATCGCCTTCACGTTCTTTTAAAACCGCGCGCCCTTCTTCAGATTTATACATCATCTGGCGCTTCATGGCCTCGTCAAAATTTACCAGGTGGCCGTCAAACTCCGGTCCATCCACGCAGGCAAATTTCACTTCATCGCCAACTGTAACACGGCAGGCGCCGCACATGCCGGTTCCGTCTACCATGACCGGGTTTAAGCTGACAACGGTAGGAATATCCAGTTCCTTGGTCACAAGGCAGACGAACTTCATCATGATCATCGGTCCGATCGCTACGCACACATCGTATTTATTCCCCTGGTTCTGAACCAGGTCCTTGATTACCTCAGTTACCAGGCCTTTTCTTTCATAGGATCCGTCATCTGTGGTCACATATAAATTTCCGGCCTGCTCTCTCATGGCATCTTCCAGAATCAATAAATCCTTGGTTTTTGCTCCCATGATGACATCCACTTCAATGCCGTGTTCTCTCATCCATTTCACCTGAGGATAAACAGGGGCCGTTCCCACACCTCCGGCTACAAATAAATATTTCTTTTTCTTCAGTTCTTCTATGTCATCGTGTACGAATTCTGAGGCATTGCCCAGAGGACCTACCACGTCTGCAAAGCTGTCTCCGGTCTTTAATACAGCCATCTTTTCTGTACTTGCGCCTACTGTCTGGAATACAATGGTAATGCTGCCCTTCTCACGATCATAATCACAGATGGTCAGGGGAATTCTCTCTCCTTTTTCATCCATCTTGACAATAACAAATTCTCCAGGCTGGCAGGCTTTGGCAATCCGAGGTGCTTCCACATCCATCAGATAGATCTTGTCAGCTAACATCTCTGCTTTTAAAATCTTATACATCTTCATCCTCCTAATGTCTTCGTGAATATACCTGTACACCTTTCCTGATAGCCTTCCCCAACGATCAGGTGAAATAGTACTCGTATCATCTTACCATTTTTAAAGGGTACTGACAACATTTATTAAAAAAATATCAATAAAAATTTATAGATACGGTCGAATTTTGCCGATTTTTCACCAGATTTTGTATCCTGATGAATCAACTGAATATGCCTGTATATCCAGTTGATTCACAAAAGAAAGGCTGAAAAACGCCTTACTCTCAGCCTTTCCTCCGGTACATGCGGAAAGTATAGCATAAATCAAAATAGGTCTGTTCGTCGCTTTCCGCCGCCATTTCCCATGTCGGATCCTGGTCTAAATTGGGGAAATGGGTATCAGCGCTGTACATATAGTCAATATAAGTCACATGGGCCGTATCACAATATGGGAGGAACTGCTCATAAACGCTTTGCCCTCCTATAACAAAACAATCCTCTTCAGGATATTTGCCAAGTTCTTCAAGGGCCTCCAAAAGGCTGTGGCAGACAATCGCTCCCTTTACTTTGTAATCCGGGTTACTGGTCAATACGATGTTGGTTCTTCCATAGAGCGGCTGCTTACCGGGAAGGCTCTCAAGGGTCTTTCGTCCCATGACGATCACCTTTCCCATAGTTTCCTCCCGAAACAGCTTTTTATCCTCTGGGATGGAAACAAGAAGCTGGCCCTGATTGCCGATAGACCAGTTTTTATCCACTGCAACAACGATATTCATAGGTCAACCCCTCCTTTTCCTTTATTCTTCTTCCCCAATGATCAGTTCTTTTGCATAAGGAAGAGTTTCGATCCACCGGCATAAGGCATGCCATTCTTCCAGCTTGTGGCTGCGTCTTGCAAAATAGATGTTGATCAGGGTTTCGTAATTTAGGGTGCATGTCCTCATCTGGTTATAGCTGGAGGGAAGAAGCTGGATTAAATCGTACCAGTCTTCTTTTTTCTTGGTCTCTATGTAACGGAGACGGATCTTTTCCAATTCAGCCACCACGGTTTCCATAAAAGCCAGCGTTCCTTCTGTCATATGGTCATGGCTGAAGTCTTCCAGTTCAAAGGGCTTACTGTGGATCTTGTGCATGGTACTGGTGGAATTGGCCACGGTGGCAACTTTGTAGGTATCGTATTCTTTCCACCAGTAAAGGGGAGCCGTAATATCCACAGACACCAGGATCTGCCGGATGTATTTGCGGTGATCGCTTCCAGCCTTTCTCAGCCGTTTGGCAAGGCCAAGATCATTAGGTCCAAGGATGTATTCTCCCTCTTCATTATATTCGCTGTCCATACGGTTCCAGCTGTTCATGGGATTTCTTGCACCCCGAATAGCATTTTCTATGTTCATTACACTGGTTCTTTCGCAGTTTAACATGGTATCTTCCTTTCTGTTGTGTTAATCCTTGTCTCATGGCTCTATTCATTATAGAGCATAATACCCGTTTCATCCATTGAATTATTTGTCAAGAAGTCTTATATCGTACAATTTTTTTTGAGCCGTATAAATGGATCTGTTTCCATTAAATATATACGCAATGCTGCAGACCACAAAAAAATATGGCAGATAGGAATAGCCGAAAACCTCGGCACCTATAAAAACAGGCGCTAAAAGAGTATTTGTGGCACTGCCGAAAACCGCCGCATATCCCATGGCTGCAACAAATTCAACAGGTAACCCCAGGATTCCCGCAATGGCTGCCCCCAGGCTTGCTCCTATGGCAAACAAAGGTGTGACCTCTCCTCCCTGAAACCCTGCCGCAATGGTGATGATAGTCAGAATAAGCTTTAAAATCCAGTCCCAGCTGTAGATACGGCCTCCATGAAAACCGGCTGAAATCAAATTCGTTCCAAGCCCGGAATATCTTCCCATTCCAAGCAGAATAAACAAAATTGCCAGAAACGTGCCGGCTATTGCCGCTTTTTTAACCGGATCCTGAAAGATTTTCCCAAGCTTACCTTTCATAAAAGCCAGGCCATATGCAAACATTGACCCTGCCAGGCCGAACAGGAGCCCTATCAGGAGCAGCTTCACCACAAATGGAGCATTCATCTGGAGCTTCACACCAAGGTCATAATGGAACTTTTCCAATTTCAGTGCTTTTGATACCATACTGGCTGTAAAGGAGGCGGCTATGGCGGGAAACAGGGCATAGTACTCCAGGGTACCTGCCGTTAAAACTTCCAGTGCAAAAAAGCAGGCTGCGACAGGTGTTTCAAATAAACCGGAAAAACCTGCTGCCATACCTGTGACCAAAAAGATCTTGGAGTTGTTTTTCACCTTTATTTTACGGCCGACCCAATGGGAAAATGTTGCTCCTATCTGTACGGCGACCCCTTCCCGCCCGGCGCTTCCGCCGAATAAATGGGTGATCCAGGTACTCAAAACCGTTATTGGGATCAGCCGCAAAGGAATTCTGTCTTCATCCCCATGGCCGACCTGAAAAATCAATCCCATCCCTTTTATGCATTTCCCTTCGTCCCAGCGATACAATCTGACTGCCATAGCTCCTGCGACAGGAAGAAAAATAATCAGCGGAATAAAATATTTTTCCCGTAATTCCGTCACATAAAGCAGAACTTTGCCAAAGCCTGTATCCAATATCCCCACGACTCCGCCGATCACCACTCCGCAAATCCCTAAGATCAGTAATTCCTTGTACTTTATCAGTTTCTTCTCCAGCATATACCAATTCCTCCATGAGATCATGACAGCCTGTAAAACCTTCGGTCACTTTATATTTTGCATTTTTATACGAATTCAAACACTGGCAGCTGCGCAAATAAAAAGCTGACAGTTCCTGTATATCCATTTAAAATATACAGAAGCCATCAGCAAATTGCAGTTTTGATATTCCTATCATGGGAGCGCTTCATTCCCATTTCAAATTTATTATACAGGTTTCTCTTCTCCTGTCAAGGTTTTAATTGTTCAATTGGATTTGCCTCTTTAGAACTGTCCCATTGGGTAAATACAAAAATCCCCCTGGTCTTCTAATAAACACCGCCAGAAAAAGTATCCATATCCCACAAAATCCGGCTTCCCTTTTCTGTCTTTTTCACCACCAGCTTCTTTCCGATCTGTTCCTTTAATTCCGTCACATGAGAAATGATTCCGATCAGCCGTCTCTCCCCTGCCAGCTCCTGCAGGATGCGGACGGATTTAAGCCTGGATTCTTCATCCAGAGAGCCAAAGCCTTCGTCAATGAAAAGGGCATCCATGCTCACATTACCTGCCGTGCTCTGAATGATATCCGCCATGCCAAGGGCCATGGCCAGAGCCGCCATAAAGGATTCTCCGCCGGAAAGAGTCTTTACATCCCGCACTTTATCTGTTGCCATGGTGTATACATCCAGATCCAGGCCCACCTCACCCTGTTTTCCAAGGGTTTCTAAATCCCTGCACTGAAGCAGGAACTGACCGTCTGTCATGACATCCAGCCGTTTGTTGGCCGCATGGATCATCTGGTTAAAATACTGTCTCTGGACATAGGTCTGAAAATCCAGGCTGGCAGTACCGGCCATTTTCCCATTGGCTGTCTGGAATAAGGTGTGATACAGCCGGTACGTTTCTTCCAGCTGTTCTCTCTCCTTCCACATCCGTCTCAAATTTTCGGCCGCCTGAAAAGCCCTGCTGCCAATCGCTGTGACCCTGGCTTCTTTAGCCTGTAACTGTTTCTGCTCCTCCTTAAGAGACTCGGCCTGTTCCTTCCACTGCTCTGTTTCTATCCGTTCACGCCCCTTTGTCTGCTCCTCATACTGGCTGCAAACGGTGCGGGCCTTTAACAGTTCCTTTTCGTAATTCCCGGTTTCCTGGTCCCACTGCTTTAAGGTTTCCGGCGTCTGCCTTGCCCTGCCGTAATTCTCTTCCCCTGAAAATCCCAGGGTATTCAAAGCAGACTGAAAGGCTTGATACGCCTGTTCCATGGCAAGCCTCCGCATCTCCCGGTTTTCCTTTTCCGAAGCCAAACGTCCCTTTTCTTCCTTTTCCTTTTCCAAAATATTCCGGTATCGTTTATCCGCCTGCTCCTCTGCCCCTAAAAGCTCTTCCTTCCTCTTTTGGAAGCGTTCCAGCTCTCTTACAGCCTTCTCTTCTTCAGGATATGGCAGAAGGTTCTTCACGTGATCTGCCTCTGCCAGAACGGCTGCCTTATTCACCTGTTTCTGCTGCCAGTCTTTCATGGCCTTTTCTTTTTCAAGCTCCAGCTCCTCAAGTCTGTTCCGGTCCGCTTTTCTTTCTTCCAGGATCCTCTTTAAGAGGCTGTCCGCTTCCAAAGCCTCCTGTTCTTCCTTCTCTGCTTCCTTAAGAAGTGTGCCGGCCCGATTCCTTTCATCAGACATAAGAGCTTTCAGCTGTTCCTGAGGGAAGGTGGCCTTAAACAACTTTTTTTCCTCCTCTTCCAGCAGCTCCTTCTTCTGGCGGAAGGCTTCCAACGCCCTGACTGCCGCCTGGGCGGTTTGGGAACGCCGTTCCTCCGCCTGGTTTCTGTCCGCCTTTGCCTGTTCCACCTCTTCCTGGGTAACAGCGCCCTCTGTCAGTTCCGCTTTCACGGGATGATGAATGGAACCGCAGACAGGACAGGGCTTTCCCTCTGTCAGCTCTCTGGCCATAATTCCGGCCTGCAATGCCAGAAATTCCTGAAACCTGGCATTGTAATGCCTTTCTGCCCGTTCATATTCTCCCTGGGCCAATAAGGCTGCTTCCTGGCATCTTCCTTTTCTTACGCCTGCCGCTTCCTCTTCCCTGACCGCCCTCTCAAGAGTTTCCATGGCCTGCTGCCGCTCCAAAAGTTCTGTTTTCTTCTGCCTTATATCCGGCAGATTCCCTGCCTTCTTCTCCGCCTGCTCCTGCCTTATTTCGTTTGCTGACAGGCGGGCCTTTAGCCGGGCCAGCTCTGTTTCAATGTTGCGAAGGCATTTCTCCCCTTCCGCTTCCTCCCTTTTCTTTTCAGCAGAAGTCTTTTCTACTGCCTTCCATCGCTGGTAAAGGGGCATGGCTTCCTGCAGCCTGGCAATGAGAACCGACAGTTCCGGCACCTCACCTGCAGAAGCCTCTCTGGTTTCCTTCGCCTCTTTTTCCGCAGAAGAAAGGGCAAGGGTTATGTCCTCCAGCTCTTTTTCAAGCTGTCCGGCTCTCTTTATGGCCGCTTCATATTCTTTCTTTTTATCCACATACTGGGCCTCCGGGCCATTTGCCTTTTCCGCCCGGACGGCTTCCTTTAACCGCTCCGTCAGCTCCAGCCATTGTTCCTTCCTGGCTTCCAAAAGCTCCAGATGAGCCTTTGCCTGCATAAGGCCGTCAAAAAGGCGGTTTACCTCCTGGGCCCGGCTCAACTGCCCTTCCACCTGGGAAAGAAGCTTTCCTTTATGATCCCGTTCCTCAGAAAGCTTTTGTTCCTTTTCCTTTATCTCTTCCAGGATGGAGCCTAACAGGTTCTGGATCTCTTCCGTCCTTGTTTCCTTAAAATCTAAAAGCTCCTGCCATGGTTCCTTATAAGGACTTTCTTCTAAAAGCTCCACATTTTCAAGCTCATGGAAGCACATCTTGCGGTTGTCTTCCAGGCTGTCATAAAGCTGGTTGTTCTTCTCTTTTAATTTCATCTGGATCCGGCTGTAGATCCCGGTGTTGAAAATCCTGGAAAATATCTCTTTCCGCTCTTTGGAAGAGGCATGAAGGAGTCTTAAATAATCTCCCTGGGCGATCATGGCGATTTGGGAGAACTGGTTCTGGTCCACGCCCACGATCTCCTGGATCTTCTGATTAATATCCCGAAGGCTGCCTGCATATTCCGACCCATCGGGCAAAAGAAGGGAGGCCTTTGCCGGAACCGGGACAGTGGTATATTCCCCGTTTTTATTCTTTCGTTTGCTGATCCTTGTATAGGCAGGACTTCTGATAATTTCATATGCTTCCCCACCCTGGGAAAATTTCAGGGAAACATAGGTTTCCTGGTCTTCTAACCCATACTGGCTGCGCATCATGGAAGGCTCCCGCTTTTGTCCGCTGGTTTCCCCAAACAGAGCAAATGCCACCGCATCAAAAACAGTGGTCTTCCCTGCCCCCGTATCTCCGGTAATGAGAAAAATGCCATGACCGATTTTCTCAAAATCCACGGTTTCCTTTCCCCCATAAGAACCAAAGGCGGACATGGTCAACTGCAATGGCTTCATAATCCCTCTTCCTCCTTTGCTTCCTGGACGATCCGCTCCATGGCTTTTTCTTCCTCTTTTGTCATCTCTCCGCCTCTTACCGTCTTGTAAAACTGCCGGAATGCCTCCAATGGCCTAAGGACCGGCACCGTCTCTCCTTCTTCCAGCCGTTTTTTCCTGGTCCGCTCATTGTCCACCCGAAGCTCCAGCAAATGATCGAAAACCTCTTCCAAACGTTCTCTGACACGGTAAGGATCCTCTTCATCGGTAAGGGTAACGCTGACAAAATCATGGCGGTTTTCTTCCGTCGCCCTTTTAAGTATTTCAGATAAGCTTCCTCTTTCCCGCCTTACATCCTGGATTCCATGAAGGGGGAGAAATTCCAGTTCCGGCTCTTCCCCCTTTTTCCCCAGATTCACCATTGTGATGGATTTTTTATGGTTTTCCTCACTGACGGAATATTTATAGGGTGTCCCACAGTACCGGACCGAAGCCCTGCCTACTTTTTGGGAACCGTGAAGATGGCCAAGGGCCACGTAATCAAATGCAGAAAGAACGTCAGCCTCTATCCGGTCCAGGCCGCCTGCCATGATGACTGCCTGCTCCGATTCACAGGTTTCCGGGTCTTTATTTCCTGCTGTGTAAAATTGATGGGATAAAAGGACATTCCGCTCCCCTGTATCAATGGTTTCCCTTTCTAATACAGCCTTTACGGCACTCTCGTATCCAGCCGGCTGATTCTCCGGAAAAACCTGCCTTACGTACCCTGGTTTTAAAAAGGGAAGAAAATAGAAATTCACCGGGCCGTTTTCATCCTGCAATACCACCTTTTTTAAGTACTCCTCAGGGCTTTTTGGAGGGAACACGGATAAATGAATGTGGTGCCGTTCCAAAAAGGCCCCTGCATAAGACAGACGCTCCGGAGAATCGTGGTTTCCTGCAATGATCAAAACCGAAACCTGAGGCTTTATCCCGGAAAGAGCTTCCAGAAATTTGCCGAACATGGTGTAGGCCTCCCCGGAAGGTGCCGTTTTATCATAAATATCGCCACAGATCAGGACCGCATCCGGATGATGGACCAACCCATAATCCACGATCTGGTTTAAGACCGCTTCCTGGTTCTCCTTTAAGCTGTAGCCGTTTAACTGCTTTCCGATATGCAGATCAGACAAATGAAAAATTTTCATGGTTTCCTCTTTCCTGCCCATGCCTTTTGGGCATAGCCCGTCCCGCTTTACAGCGTGCCCCGAACCACCGGGCATTGGGCGTGAAGGTATGGCCCCAGGCTCTTACCTCACAGGCATTTTTATCTTAAATGTTTAAAATACTCTTCCAGCACATGTTTTATATAATAATACCGTCTTGCATAAGAGTTCTCCACCCGGATCAGTTCAAATCCATGCTGCCGGCATATGGCCTCTTTCCTCTTATCCCGCTTTTTTACGGACTCATCTGCCAGATGTTCCTTCCCATCCAGCTCAATGGCAAGTACCGGGATCTCCCTGTCGCCGAAATCCTTTTCATACAGGACAAAATCAAACCGCCCGTTATAAAACAGGCCGTCTCCCGTGGTATTTTCTTCAAATACCTGGGATATGGCTACCTCTTTTTTTACCGAGCATTTCCTGTTATCATCCAGTATATTTTCAAGGGCGTGATTTAAGCTGGTCAGAAAGGCTTTTTCCGTTTCCGTGCTGTAAGGCTTTACGCCCAGCGCCCGGGAATGGACCTCATCAGGAGTGACCTTACAGTTTCCTCTTGTTTTTACGTATTCCACCAGTTCATATACATCGTCCTTTTCTTCTCCACAGTGAAGCCTGTCCAGGTTCTTCCTGTCAGATACAATTACAAGCTGTTCCCTTGCCCTTGAAGTGGCTACATTAATCAGCTCCCGGTTGTTCTTAAGCCATTCATAGGTCTTTTCTGAAGTCTGGTTCGTAAGCGCCAGGGAAAACAGAATGATATCCTTTTCATCTCCCTGAAATGCATGGACTGTGCCGCAGCTTACGTCATGGATTCCGTTTTCAGCCAGCATTTCACTAATGCATTCCTTTTGATTGGTAAAGGGCGTTATGATACCGATTTTCCGGTCCGGATTGGCTTTTACATATTCTACGATTTTTTCGGCCTCCCTGGGAGCCGTGTTTTTATAATCGGTCCGGTTATCCTGGACCTCCATAAAGACCAGGGGATTTTCCGACTGGACCCTGCTTTCTATATTCAGCCGGTTGTTATAATATTTCATGTTATTGAACTGAATGATCTGCTTGCTGCAGCGGTAATGATGGCGGAGAAGGATCTCGTCACTGACGGAATCATTGGCAAGGAATGCCTTGTATATGGAATTTTTGCAGTAATCATATTCATCCGGAACCATATACCGTTTTTTTAAGATGTCATTGTCCTTTTTATCCAGAAGGATCACCGGATTTAGCTGCTGGGGATCTCCCACCAGCATTAAATTCTCCCCTCTGATAATGGGAACCAGGGAAAGGGCCGTGTTGCACTGGCTTGCCTCATCCATTACCACCAGATCAAAGTAAGGCTCCGGATGTCCGATTTTATGGGAAGAAATACAGGTTGATGCCACCACGGGAAAAATACGGAGGAATTTTCTCACATTCTCAGGATTTCCCAGATATTCATTAAACGCCTTCACCTGATCTGCTTTGTCTTTTATCTCCAGAATATTCCAGAGGCCCGCATTTTTAGGTTCCCCAAGCCTTTTTAAATATTTCACGGAGGTAAAATAAAGATATTTTTTAAACTCTTCTTCATCATCTTCCAGAAGAGCCAGGGCCTGTTCTTCGGTCACCTCTCCGATTTTATGAAGCTTTTCCTTTACGCGCTCCAGTTGCCGTCCCTGAAGATCGGTCTGGAAGGTCAGATGCTTATTTGCCGTCATCAGGCATTCAATGGCTTCCTTTTGTTCCCTTAAAGCCAAAATCTCTTCGTGCCTTTTAAGAAGAGCGGTCAGCTGCTTCATGCGATTTGCCTTATCGTCCCTGTTCTTTTCCAGGGTGTTTTCAAATACCTTCCATTTCTTCACCTGCTCATAAAGCTCCTTTATATAAGAAAGGGCTTCATAAACTTTTTCATCGCTTCCCAGACGGATTATTGGAAAGGGAATCAGACCGTTTCCTTTGTAGGAAATGGACTGGAGGTCCTTTACCACCGTATCAATGGGATGGTTGTTATAGGAGGTGAGAAGCACAGTTTTTTCGTTAAAAAATGCCGTAACAATGGTATTGACAATGGAATATGATTTTCCGGTCCCTGGAGGGCCCTGGACATAGGTCACCGGATATTTTACCCCATTATGGATGGCAAGAAGCTGGTCTAAATTTGCCCGGCGCTGAAGCAGGGTAATGGGATAGTCCTTTCTTCTGTCAGCCTTGGCGGTCAGATTTCCAAAAAAGGCTTTGACCGGATAGGTTGCCCGGTTTTCCTCAAACATGGTGAGTATGCCGCCGTATTCATAGGTTAGATCCACCTTCACATCGGACTCCAGGGCAATGAGATAGGGCCTGTCATCCACTCCCCCAGCTGCACGGCTTTCGTTTATGATCCGGTCTTTTATAAGCTCCTGGTTCTTTTCAAAATCCTCCAAAAGCTCATAATCGGAAGGATCCAGAAACTTCCGGATGCTCTGACTCTCTCCCCCAATGGTAAACTCCCTGCATATGGTGATCTCCTTTGCCGGTTTCAGCACGCGCCGCTTTACATCAAGAAAGAGCCGTTTGTATGCCAGGACATAAAGAGACTCCCGCTTCCTTCCTTTCCCCTTGACTACAATGCTTAACACATTCATGCAAAGCTGGCGCAGCTTCCAGTTTTTCCTGCTTCCTGCTCCCGCTGCATCTTCCTGAAAGCGGTTCACGATCTCTTTAAACTGCTGGTCGCTTAAGGGATACTCCTCACTGTTTAAACATTCCCCATCCAGATGGTGGATGAGCGAATAATCGCTTTGATAGGGTCTTGTGTCCAGTCGGCTGCAATCCGTCAAATAATCCAGTATCTTTAAATTCACAGGGGAGGCAAAAAGATTCCGGTATTTTTCAGGATTTTCATTGATATCCTGAACAAGTAAGGGATCTGCTTCATAGTAAGACCCATCCACCACAGAGGAAGAGAGAATGGAATCCACATAAATGCGGGGAAATTTATCCACCGTAAACAAGGTGAGATGAAAGCCCTCCACCTCTAAGGTTTTCTTCTTTGGGTCAATGCCGTGAACAGCGATCCAGTATTTGGTTATTTCTTCCTTTTTATTTCTGTACTCAATGCTCAGCCACTTTCCTTCATGGACTGCTCTGAAAATATTTCTGGCTGTCTGTTCCATAAAAATTCGTCCTTTGCCCTCTGTACCTGTAATCTGTTTTTTTAATCATACCATAATTCTTAAGTACTGAACAGGGAGAGATAAGAGGTTCCGGCAGTTGATTGGGGCGGCTCTTTTGGAAAACTTCCGTGAGTCTGTCATAACGGACCTGTTCTTCGTCTGTTTCCATAGAGTTTAGGCTGCCCCCAGGACTTTATGGCGTCTTGTATCTTATTTTTTAAAACAATCCACTCTTCCCTGGCAGCAATACAGAATACTCTTGCCAGAGTACCGAGAATTTGCCTGCATCATGGTACCTGCATATAAGCCATATAATATTTTCTAAAAACGGTAGGGAATTTTTCTGAATTGTGATATTGGTAGATTCAAAGAATTCAAAGAAAGACAAAGGATAATCTTGAATTATTGTTTCACTCATGCTATAATATAGGTAGAAAAAGGAACAACCGCCCACATAGGTGAGTTGACCGGAAATAACATTGAGAAGCAAAGCCACCCGAACCGTCCAAAGTTTCAGGGTGGTTTTTACTTTATACTAATGACTCATCAAATAAATGAATGTCAGTAGTGCTAGCAAAAATAGTCTGAACTGCATCAAGTCACTAAAACTGAATTTGTTCTTCATAAGCACCACCCCCATTCTATGTAGAATGAAGGCAAAGCCACCCTGTAACACGATTGTCCCATACATGTATTCTATCATTACATCGAGTCAACGATCTATGTTATACTATAATTTCGTATAACACAAGTTTATATTGTATTTATCTCAATATGTGACATACTATTTGTGTCGAATACTCTATTCGTGGATTGAAAGGTGTTGTATGAGATTTGCATCCATTCTTAAAAAAGCGGTTGCTTGTATAAACAAGCAGCCGCCCTTTTTTCACTTACTTACATTTTTTCATTCTTTATTATCTAATTTCAGGCGTCGTTCTACAATCTTATTCTATACCTTCTCCATATAAAAGAATACCTCATACCCTCACCTTTACACTAATCTGCTTTTCAGTTTCATTTCCAAATTCCTAATGTTTGTACGTCAACCGTTTGAACGTGATTCCTTCACACAGGCTAAAAACCGCTCTCCACATTTTTCATTGGATAAACAATCAAAACCGCACCCGGTTTCTGCCTTCTTTTTTAGCTTGATACAGGAGACAGTCAGCGCTTTCAAGGAAACCTTCCAGTTGTTCCCGTTGATATGGGATGGTACAGATCGCACTAATACTGGCAGTTATTCTTGTAATTTCATCCGAATTACTCCTTGGCACTTCCAAAGCCTCAATGCCTGAACGTATTTTCTCCGCAATTAATAATACTTTTTCCAGACTGGTTTCCGATATGAGAACTGCAAATTCTTCGCCGCCCCAACGGCACGGTAAGTCAGTGGCCCGATTTAAAATTTTATTCAAAACCCCTGCCACAGCTTTTAGCATAATATCTCCCTGCCTGTGGCCATATGTATCATTGTAATTCTTAAAGTTGTCCAAATCCATCATCAGCAGTCCGATGGTAGTCTTTTTCCGCAATGCCCTTTGCCATTCATATCCCATATGGTAATCAAACTTACGGCGGTTCGCAAGACCGGTCAACCCGTCATAAAAACCAAGTTTTTCAATGGTAAGCAGTTGTTCTACTATTTTAATATGGATCTTCACGCGTGCATTCAACAAAACTTTATTAAAAGGCTTCCGTATATAGTCGACTGCACCTAAACACAGTGCTTTCTCCTCGTCCTGATCGTTATTCAGTCCTGTGATAACGATAATGGGAACGTTCTGAGTGGATTGGGTTTCTTTCAGTTCCTTTAGGACATCGAAACCATTGGCATCCGGCAGTATGATATCAAGCAATATTAGATGGGGCCGGAATTGTCTGACCATTTGCATTGCTTCTTTACCAGTGGAAACGACCCTGACGTTATATGTATCTTGTAAGGTATCCACCAACACCTTCTGACTTACTTTTCCGTCCTCAACAATGAGTATTTTATATACAGTTTCACCTTCCATGATAATCTCCCTGTGCTTTCGTCGAACTAAAATGGCCAGAAACATCCAATGTGCAAATACTCATAAAAATACGGATGCAGCCATTTGGATGCCGTCCATTTTGACATGTACATTGGCAAAACTTTTGTTTTACAATTTTACCCTGTGACGTTTATATTGTCAAGGCAAGATTATTCTAGATTACGCCTCTTTTTCGCAGGAATTACGTAATACATTCACACCGTCGTTTTTATGGTCAGGCGCTTTATATCTATCTTGTCTTTCTTAGACCTTTTTTAACCGAATCAAGCAGGGTCGCGGACTGCGAATATCCGCTTGACCAGATTAGAAGCATTTCCAGTATATCCGTCTCAGAAATCACCACTCGATTCCTTCACACAGTCTAAAAACCGCTCCCCATATTTCTCATACTTAAATTCTCCTACCCCGGACACCGACAACATCTCCTCTTTTGTCTTCGGCTTTACCATGCACATATGTACCAACGTCTTGTCAGAGAAAACAATATAAGGAGGTACCTTTTCCTCTTTGGCAATCTCCATGCGAAGGACCCGTAGGGTTTCGAACAGCTTTTCATCTGCTTCTGAAAGAGCAGAACCGGATATAGCTGACATTTTCCGTTTCTTTGACTTCTTCTCTTCCCTCACCGGATGTTCCTGTTCCTTTGCCATTTTCATGACAATCTCCTCCCCATCCGCTAAAACTCCCTTTGATTTCCCGGTCAGCTTCACAATAGCATACTCGTCATTTGTGACTGCCAGGAATTCATTTAACATCAAATAATTCATGACCTGTCTCAGCTTGTAAGCAGGCACCTTTGCCAACGCTCCATAATAGGCATTCTGATCCATCCGGTAATTCCGAATTTTCGCAGTATTAGCTCCATGAACGGTATCAATAATCACATTTACGCCATACCGCTGCCGGCAAGACTCCACACAGCCGATCAGTCCCTTGGCAATATCCGTCACATCCACTGTTTCAAACTGGCTTAAGCAGTTGGAACAGTTGCCGCAGTAATTCTCTCCATACTCTCCGAAGTACCGCAGAATGTAGTCCCTGAGACATTCGTTGGTAAAGGAATAAAAGGTCATCTTCTTAAGCCGTTCACGGTCCCGCTCCATGACCATCTGGCGGGTAAGGGAATCCAGCTCCTGATTATCCTGGTTGTTGTCAATAAACATCTGATTGGTCACCACATCCTGTCCGCTGTATAACAGGATGCATTCCCCCGGTTCTCCATCTCTGGAGCACCTTCCTACTTCCTGATAATAGGATTCCAGGTTTTTTGGCATGTTGTAATGGATAACAAACCGTACATTGGATTTATCAATTCCCATGCCAAAGGCATTGGTCGCCACCATGATCTGGCTTCTGTCGAAGATAAAGTCATCCTGGTTCTTCCTCCGCTCCCCGTCGCTTAACCCTGCGTGGTACCTGGTTGCCGAAAATCCCTCCTGATTCAGCCGGTCACATACCTCTTCCACCAGCTTTCTGGTCAGACAGTAAATAATCCCGCACTGATCCGGGTGACCTTCCACGTAGTTCTTTAACGTAGCATACTTATCCTTGGGAGATTGGACGCCCAGATAGAGGTTGGGCCTGTCATATCCCGTGGACACCACGGCAGGCTCCCTGAGCATGAGAATATCAATCACATCTTCACGGACTTCTTTTGTAGCAGTGGCCGTAAACGCACTGATGACCGGACGTTTGGGAAGCTTATCAATAAAATCCACGATTTTTAAATAGCTGGGCCTGAAATCCTGTCCCCATTGGGATACACAGTGAGCCTCATCAACCGCTACCATGGAAATGTTTGTGTTTAATGCGAAATCCAGAAATTCATCCGTCACAAGACGTTCCGGTGCTACATAAATAATGGGATATCGCCCTTCCCGCGCATAGGCCAGGGCCTTATAATACTGACTTGCAGTCAAAGAACTGTTAAGATATGCGGCATGAATGCCTGCCTGATTGAGAGTTGTTACCTGATCTTTCATAAGGGAAATCAGGGGAGAAATAACCAGTGTAATTCCTTCCATCATGAGAGCCGGTATCTGGAAGCACAGGGATTTTCCTGAACCTGTGGGCATGATCCCAAGAGCGTCTCTTCCTGACAAAATGCTGTCGATAAGAATTTCCTGCCCCTCCCGGAAACTGTCGTAGCCGAAATAGTGCTTTAATGCTTGAAATTTATCCATATAACTTTTGTTTCTTCTCCTTATCATTTGTTTTTTCAATTAGTTTTATTTCATTATATCATTTGTATTTAAAATATGCCACAGGCTTTCTTGAATTGGGGGATTGTTTTTTCTGCCATCGGGAACTGATTACTGATGACGGATGTAATTTGGGATTTGTATGTGCAGTATTTATGCTTTGATTAAGCAGGGTTCATTACCGGTATGGTGCAGATCAGCCGTCTGCATATTGTATTTTTTCAACTCTTTGTTTTAGCTTAATGAAAATGCTAAATAACGCTGGATTTTAACAATCAATCATACTATAATTACTAATGCATTTTATTGTATTTTGAATTTTAATTTATAACCAAGGAGAAAAATCTTGAAAACTAATATTGGATTGTACCTGGCTCTGCTTTTCGGCGTCTTTTCCCTTTCTACCTCAGCAATCTTTGTGCGCCTGGCAAATGCGCCTTCTGCCATAACAGCATTTTTCCGGTTATTTTTTGCTTCACTGATTCTTTTGCCACTTTTGTTAAGCAGTAAACAAAATAGGCGTCAATTACTGACACTTTCTAAAAAACAATGGGCTCTTGGGATTTTGTCAGGGCTGCTCTTATCTGCCCATTATATGATGTGGTTTGAATCCCTGCGGCATACGTCGGTAGCAAGTTCAACAGTTATCGTAACATTGCAGCCCCTTTTTTCGATTGCAATCGGATATGTCTTTTTGAAGGAACGATTTCACAAGCTGGCAATCGGGGGCTGCCTGATCGCCATTATGGGCTGCTTTATGATCGGATGGGGAGATTTCCAAATCAGCTCTCAGGCACTGTTTGGAGATTTATTAGCGTTATTGGCTGCTGGCATTATCAGCGTCTGTTTTTTTATCGGCCAGGCAATGAGAAAGGAATTGTCCGCTGTTCCTTATTCCATTATAAGTTATTTAAGCAGTTCCGCCTTTTTAGGATGCTATGCCATGATTGAGGGTAACTCTTTCATTGGCTATCCTCAAGCTGCCTGGATAGCCTTTGGGGGACTGGCACTCATTTCAACTGTTTTTGGACAATTTATTTTTAACTGGCTGTTAAAATGGATTCCTGCAACAGTGATATCCATGAGCATATTAGGCGAAACCATAGGTACATGTATTCTGGCCTATTTTATATTAAATGAGGCAATTTCCTTTCAGCAGGGTGTAGGGATAACAACGATTTTATTAGGGCTGATACTCTTTTTTATCAGTCCTCAAATTCATAAGGAACGGCAATGTTGATAACCGCTGTACAGCGATATAGTACCTTTATTTTTCTAAAAAGGCAGATAAAAAAGCATAGTAGGCAAGCATGTGACCAGCACCGTTTTTTGCTCAGTTACTACCTTTTTCTATCCGGTCAGAATCCATGAGTTCGCAGCACTCTTGGGATAAGTATCCGACCGCTTCAATCAATCTTATTTTGATGTTCATTTTGACGTTTCCATGGTATACTTTTTGGTATTACATATAAGGCGGTGATAGAATGATTTTTCAAATCAGCATATTTGCGCTAATAACCTGTTTTTACATTGCCTATTTTGTGAAGCAAATCCTTCTTCGGAAAAAAGGCATTCACACAAACCGGCTGGCAAAAGGCCGCAAACCTCCTAAAACGGCTGCAATAGAAACGGCTCTTCTTGCAGCAACCTACGGCATTGCGGCTATTCAGTACGTAAGCGTTTTTTTCTCCCGATTCATGCTTTCTCTTTCATTTCCTGTAAGTATACGATGGACAGGAATTGTAATTACCGGGGGCGGGGTTATTTTCTTTGTGCTTGCTATTACCTCCATGCGTGACAGTTGGCGCGCAGGTGTGGACGAAACCCAGAAGACTTCCATTGTCACAAGGGGTATATACAAGGTCAGCAGAAATCCGGCTTTTGTGGGCTTTGATATGCTGTATATTGGATCTGCGCTTTCCCTGCCCAATGTGATCATGATCGCTGCCGCGATCATCGGCATCCTGCTGCTGCATTTTCAGATTCTAGAGGAAGAAAAATATTTGCCCCGTGCTTTTGGGGATGAGTATTTGCGGTACAAGAGCAGCACACCGCGATACTTCCTGTTTTTCTAACCCCTTACTTGAGGCAAGGAAACCGGTTCATTGTCTAAAAAGTGTAATTTCATCCTCTGCTCTCCTACTACTTGATGCCCGCATAAGAACATGACAAGGGGCCAAGAAAACCAGCAACATCAAATATTCCTTGAAATTTACACCCGTCTTTGCTATAATGGCCCAAGGGAATGAAGTTCTCCCTGTGCTGATGAAAGCCGAACCGCTTATTAAGCTGATGACTTCTGCAATTATTTCATTGCAGAAGTGTCGGCTTTTTTGCATTTCTGCACAAAGGAGGATATATATGCTTTTCAGTCTTGCAATGATGGTTCTTTGCGGCATGATATTGAGCGGAACCATGCAGAAACTAAAACTCCCCGGCCTTGTGGGGATGCTTCTCACCGGTATTGTATTAGGGCCGTATGCGCTGAATTTGATTGCTCCGGATCTGCTGAATATTTCCGCTGATTTGAGACAAATTGCCCTGATCGTGATCCTTACAAGGGCAGGACTCGCGCTGGATATTAAGGATTTAAAGAAGGTTGGCCGCCCGGCAATCCTTATGTGCTTCATTCCGGCAAGTTTTGAAATAGCCGCCACTACTATTTTTGCACCAATGTTTTTCCCTATTTCCCATTTAGAAGCAGCTATCATGGGAACGGTGCTCGGTGCGGTCTCTCCGGCAGTTATCGTGCCTAAAATGCTAAAGCTGATGGAAAATGGCTACGGCCGGGCAAAGAGTATTCCACAGCTTATCATGGCCGGAGCTTCCGTTGACGACATTTATGTAATTGTCCTTTTTACATCATTTATGAGCATGTACGAGGGAAGCAGCTTTGATGCCATAACTCTTATTAAAATACCTATTTCCATTGTGACAGGCTTGTTGGTGGGTATTTTACTGGGCCTCGCCTTGGTGAAGCTGTTTCAAAAAATCCATATTCGCGATACCGCCAAGATTTTAATTTTATTAAGCACTTCGTTTCTGCTGGTTTCTCTCGAAACAGCCATTAAAGCATATGTGCCTATGTCCGGCTTGTTGGCTGTCATGGCTTTAGGCGGTACCATTCTGAAGCAGTATGATATCTTAGCAAAACGCCTGTCTGGCAAGTTCTCAAAAATCTGGGTGGCTGCTGAATTGATGCTGTTCATATTGGTGGGCGCAACAGTGGATATAAGCTATGCGGCAAAGGCCGGATTTATGGCTGTTGCTCTTATCTTTATCGCCCTGCTGATTCGGATATGCGGCGTATTTGTCTGCCTTGCAAAGACTCCAATAAACAAAAAGGAACGCATGTTTTGTGCCATTGCCTATTTGCCAAAAGCAACTGTACAGGCGGCAATCGGCGGGCTTCCTTTGGCGGCAGGAGTTGCAGCCGGCAATACAATTTTGACGGTTGCGGTTTTAGCCATCTTGATCACTGCTCCGCTTGGAGCGATGGGCGTGGATGCAACTTATAAAAGGCTGCTTGTAAGAAGTGACGGCCACGCAAAAACCCTTACGCCCGTTAAACGGTAATGAGCTCATGCCGATTGTATGGGGGATTCCTTTATGGTCAAGTCAAGCGGATATTCGCACTCCGCTTCACCCGGCATAATCTCATAGCTACTATCGCAGCTTAGGGGCTTGTACCCCTTCTGACACAAGTAAACAACACAAGTACCCCCCACCTACCACTTATGCCTTTCCAGCATTGAAGTGGGGGGACTTACTTGGTGAGGTTAAAGAACCTTACAACTCTGCCACATGCTCCAAATCGGAAAGGGGCATGTGGTTTTTCTATCTTCAAGGCAGTCTGTAAGCCTACTTGATTTACAGCAAGAACAAAGTTATGAAACACAGCTGATCAGAAGCAAATTTTTTTTAAATGCCTATAAAGTTCTGTGGAAAAGAAAATATAACTTCTTTTATCATATCAACGTTTTTTCAATCTTCCTAAATGTTTGAATACTTGATCAGACATTAGTAAATAAATCAATTCATTAATTCACTAACTGATTTTTGCTAAAATCCGTTACTTATGGAAGACCATTTATTCATGAGGAAGGTTTACCATATCCCTGAAATTCTTAAACTGTTTTTCAATATCCGGATTTTGGATAAAAAACTCCATCAGCACCTTTATTTCCAATACAGTCAAATCTCCCAGCATGTGTTCAACCAATTCTGCTTCTTCCAAAGGACGCGGGCTTCTGAGCATGGTAAAAAAACGCTCCAAAGTATTATGACGTTGCAGCAGATAATCGCCGGTTATTCTTCCCTCATCAGTCAGCAGGATATTTTCAAAACTATCGTATCTCAAATATCCAAGCTGGACAAGCTTGGATACCATCTTTGACGCAGATGATGGACGGACGTGCAGCCGCCCTGAAAGTCTGTTTATGCGAGTGCATTTTTCTTCCAGACATAATCGGTATGCCATTTCAAGATAGTCCTCAAGAGCAGGCGTTAGTCTGCTCTCTTTTTGTTTTTTCAGTTCATATCCCCGGACGGTACGGAATTCCTGAGACGGAAGCTGGCTCATTGTCATTCATCCTCTGTTTTTCAGACTTTATATAGTGTATTCGTAACAATTTCTACTTAGGTCTCATAAATTAGCCAAGGGAAACGGTATTTCCCTCCCCTAACGGATCGGGATGATGAAATAATTGATTTCATTTGCAAACCACTTGCACTTTTATATATTTAGGCATATAATATAATAAGATTTAGGTATACCTAAATTAATATTTAAAACAACACAACAGGAGGAAATTATGAATATTTGTACAAAACGGCTTTTTCGCAGTAAGATGCCTGCATTAACAGTAACCGCCCTTATCCTGTTGATTGGATGGATCGGGAAAGTTTTAGCGGTATAAAAGAACACTCTTTAAACAATATCCTTACCCACGCCAATGGCGGGGTTTATATGTCTAAAACGGAGGAAGATAAAATGACACCAAACAAAGAAGATTATTTAAAAGCTATTTATAAGCTGGGAGGCATGGAAGAACTGGTAAACAATAAGCAGATTGCGGAAACTTTGCAGATCGCTCCCGCTTCTGTGACAGAAATGCTGGGAAAGCTGAATCGGGAAGGGCTGATTCATTATGAGCCTTACAAAGGCTCGTGCCTGACGCCTGAGGGAATTCAGGTTGCCATTTCACTGGTAAGGGGCCACCGGCTCTGGGAGGTTTTCCTGATGCGACATCTTGGGTACTCATGGAGTGAGGCGCATGAAGACGCAGAACTGCTGGAACATATCACACCGCCACGCCTTACCGCCCGGTTGGATCAGTTTCTGAATTACCCGGCCTATTGCCCTCACGGAAGCGCAATTCCCCATCCTGACGGCCAAATCGACCACGCTCCGCTGCTGACCTTGAACCTGCTTCCTATGGGCACGGCTTCCCATATACGGCGTGTAAAGGAAGAAAAGGAACTGCTGGACTATCTGCAGGAAAGTGGAATCACCATCGGATGCTCTGTCCGCATTATTGAAGCTGCGGCATATGAAGGGCCGCTGACGCTTGACCTGGAAGGCAGGCGTGTTCAAATCAGTTATAAGGCCGCCTGTCAAATCTATGTAGACGAGATCGAGGGGATTTGACACCAAATATATTTTTAGGAGGTTTCCCATGAATCAAAAAACCAAAGGCCTTCTTGGCACGATCCTGAGTTTCACATTATTGCTTACGGGCTGCTCTGCTCCGCCGGTAAACACAGACTCTTCAAAAGATAAATTAAATATTGTAGCCACCACCACCATGCTGGCTGATCTGACTGCAGTCATAGGCGGAGAACGGGTTACAGTAAACGGCCTTATGGGGCCAGGTATTGACCCACACCTGTATCAGGCCAGTGCCGGAGATGTTTCCCTGATGCAGAAAGCAGATGTGGTGGTATATAACGGCCTGCATCTGGAAGGAAAAATGGGAGAAATATTTGAAAATCTATCCAGTCAGGGACCTGCAGTCATCTGCATTGAAAAGGGCTTAGACGAATCCATGCTTCTTGCATGGGAGAATGACAATTCCATCCACGATCCTCATATCTGGTTCGATGTTTCCCTATGGAAGGATGCAGCTAAAACCGTTGCAAAAGGATTAGCAGAAGCCGATCCCACTGGAAAAGCAGATTATGAAGCAAATCTGGACGCCTACTTAAAAGAACTTGATGAGACGGATACGTACATTCGCGGCAGGGCTGCTGAGCTGCCGGAGTCACAGCGCGTACTGGTGACCGCTCACGATGCATTTCAATACTTTGGCAAAGCCTACGGATTTGAGGTACGGGGCCTGCAGGGCATCAGTACCGATGCGGAAGCAGGTACAGCCGATGTCAGTGATCTGGCCACCTTTATTGTGGAACGGCAGATCAAGGCGATTTTCGTAGAATCTTCCGTGCCGCCAAAAACCATTGAAGCGCTGCAGGCTGCGGTAAAAGCGAAGGGCTTTGATGTTTCCATCGGCGGGGAACTTTATTCTGACTCCCTGGGCGATGCCGAGTCTGAAGCCGATACTTATGTCCTGACCGTTAAAGCAAATATTGACACAATTGTGGATGCCTTAAAGTGACAGGAGGAAATCATATGGAAAAACAACAAAACTATGCGGTGGAGGTAGAAGATTTAACCGTAGCCTATGACGCCAAGCCTGTCCTTTGGGATATTGACTTAAAAATCCCAAAGGGAAAGCTGATGGCAGTGGTCGGTCCAAACGGGGCCGGTAAAACCACCTTAATCAAAGCTATGCTGGGGCTCTTAAAGCCTGTCACCGGAGCCGTCCGGTTTCTGGACGGGAATGAAGATATACGTACCTTGAAAAACCGCATCGGCTATGTACCTCAAAGCGGCAGCGTGGACTGGGATTTTCCGGCCACGGTACAGGATGTGGTGCTGATGGGCTGCTACGGCAAGTTAGGCTGGATCCGCCGCCCAAGTAAATCGGATGTAGAACTGACGAAACAAATGCTGGCAAAGGTGGGCATGCAGGAGTATGCTTCCCGTCAGATCAGCCAGCTCTCCGGCGGCCAACAGCAACGGGTTTTCCTGGCCCGCGCCCTGGCACAGGAAGCAGAGGTCTACTTTATGGATGAACCCTTCAAGGGGGTAGACGCTCAGACGGAACGGGCTATCGTAGCACTGTTAAAAGAGCTGAAGGAACAGAATAAAACCGTGGTGGTCGTCCATCACGATCTGCAGACGGTACCTGATTATTTCGACTGGGTTACCCTGATCAATCTGCGCGTGGTTGCCTGTGGGCCTGTGGAGGAAGTATTCCACGAAGACAATTTGAAAAAGACCTACCACAGCTCCGGTACGCTGCTAAGGGGTGTGATGTGATGTTTAACAGTGTTATTTCATTATTTTCCGATTATACATTCCAGACAGTGGCTCTGGGTTCCGCCCTCTTAGGGCTGATCAGCGGAGTACTCGGCAGCTTTGCAGTACTTCGCAGGCAGAGCCTTCTGGGAGACGGAGTATCCCACGCTGCCCTCCCCGGCGTGGTAATGGCCTTTGTTTTGTCAGGCAGTAAAAATACAGAAGTTCTCCTGCTGGGTGCCCTTATCTCCGGTTTGCTGGCAACACTGTTCATTGTCAGTATTGTGCGGCATACCCGCGTAAAATTTGACAGTGCGCTGGCTCTGGTGATGTCCGTATTCTTTGGATTGGGCCTGGTGCTGCTCACCTACGTACAAAAGATTCCAAATTCCAATCAGGCTGGGCTTAAACGCTTTATCTTCGGGCAGGCGTCCACGCTTTTACAGCGGGATATCATTCTGATGGTAATTTGCGGCCTTGTATTGCTTGCACTGGTGCTGCTGTTTTGGAAGGAATTTAAGCTTTTCACTTTTGACGGCGACTTTGCCCAGAGCCTTGGCTTTTCCCCAAAGAAACTAAATCTCCTGCTGTCATTTATGATCGTGCTGGCAATCATTATCGGATTGCAGACGGTGGGCGTTATCCTCATGAGCGCCATGCTGATTACTCCTGCGGTTGCCGCACGCCAGTGGACCAATAAGCTATGGGTCATGGTGACGCTCTCAGCACTTTTCGGAGCCGTATCCGGCATCTCAGGAACAGCAGCCAGTTCTCTCGTTCCAAAGCTGCCCACAGGCCCGGCTATTGTGGTTTGCGTTAGCGCCATCGTGATCATCAGCGTTTTGTTCGCTCCTGGACGCGGTGTTTTGCACAGAGTATATCAACGCAGAAAAAATAAGGTTTTATATAAGCTGGAAGGAGGTGTATCGGATGGCACCGCAAATTGAAATTCAAATCATAGCCGTTATTGTAGCTGTGGCCTGTGCTCTCCCCGGAACATTTCTGGTACTTCGTAAAATGTCAATGATGTCGGATTCCATTACCCATACGATTCTATTGGGAATTGTGCTCGCATTTTTCGTCACCCACGATCTTTCCTCACCTTTGCTGATTATGGGGGCCGCACTGATGGGGGTGGTGACCGTGTGGCTGACAGAACTGCTGAGCCGGACACGGCTGCTGGCGGAGGATGCCGCCATCGGCGTGGTATTCCCCCTGCTCTTTTCCATAGCCATTATCCTGATTACCCGTTATGCCGGCTCGGTACACCTGGATACTGACTCGGTACTATTGGGAGAGCTGGCTTTTGCTCCTTTTGACCGTATGGTCATAGGCGGCGTGGATATGGGGGCAAAAGCCATTTACACAACTGGGGTTCTGCTGCTGATCAATCTGGCTGCGATTATCATTTTCTTTAAAGAACTAAAGATAGCAACCTTTGATCCCATGCTGGCCGCTGTACTGGGCTTTTCCCCTGCATTGGTGCATTACGGGCTGATGACACTGGTATCCCTTACCACAGTCGGGGCTTTTCAGGCAGTGGGGTCTGTGCTGGTGGTAGCCTTTATGATCGGCCCTCCAGTGACGGCTTATCTGCTGACAGACGATTTAAAATGGATGCTGATTTTAAGCGGGATCATAGGGGCAGTCAACGGAATTCTGGGGTATCAGGCGGCAGCGCTGCTGGATGTTTCCATTGCAGGCAGCATGGCTATGATAACTGGATTGGTCTTCTTCCTTGTGTTTATTTTTGCGCCTCGCAGAGGACTGATCCGCTCACTTCTCAGACGGAGGAATCAGAGACTGGAGTTTGCTAAAGCGACGCTGCTTTTTCACCTTTCTAATCATGAGAACAGTGCAGAAGAAAATGCGGAAGCAGGCGTTGATACCATAAAGACGCATCTGCACTGGACTGGTGAGTTTACTTCGAAAATCATCAGATCTTTAGAACGGGAGGACTGTGTTCAGCTATCCGGCGGTTTGGTAAAATTGACGCCAGAAGGACGGTATGCCATTATGCGTAACTACATTACGCTTTTCGCACGATAATATTCTTTATAAAAATCCAGACCCTATCCTTATAATTGATGTGACCTCCAATCGTTAGATTTTTTAGGTTTAACTTTTGGGGGGTACATCAAACAGGAAGGGTCTGGATTTTTAATAGTTGTTTTAGATATTTAAACACAAAAGCTGTTGGGATGTGGATTTACCTGAAACATATTTCACTCGGTTAATTATGCATTTTCTTACCTTTCAAAGCAGCAGCTGACGCCCGCACTGCCCCATACATGATTCCTGCGCAAGGCCAGATGATCCATGTCCTGCTCCAATTTCCCGTATAAAAACTGATACCAAGGTACACTGCGGTAATGGTACACCAATAGATTGCATGCAGGTGTTCTGTCCGCTTCTTTTCCAGTTTTTTCTCTGCCGTATAATCCCCCTCCTGCAGCAGCATCTGAAAACAGCCTTTTTTCTCTCCTGCTATTACGAACAAAAATACAGCACAGGCTACTATGATCAGCAGGAAATCAACGCACATTACATAGACAAGGCTTGAACTGCTTAACGCAATCGCTGTCATCAATGGCAAAGCACAGATAATACATAGGAAAACACCTGCCACATTACAGATTCTATAGGTTCCTTCATACTCTGCCATCCTTTTCCGTACTATCCCTTCCACTCCATATTCCAGACGAAAAACTTCTTTATCTAAATATTGGTAAGGTTCCATTTTCATTCCATGCATTACAAAAAACACTGTGGCAATACCAACAATCAGAAGCAATATGGCCACTCCAAATCCTCCTGCCATGTTTTCACTGATATTTACATCTTTTAATTCTGATAATCCTCCCAGAAAAATCAGCACGACAGGAGACAAAATATAAGCCGCTATACCTGATGCCACTTTTTTCGCTCCGCGGATCTTGGTCTCTATGAAATGATTGGCCATTTCCAGAGTAACCGTCTTTTGTACCTCATCGCAATCAGATTCCATGGTAATAGATGCCGGGGCTGTCTCCATCTCTTCCTTTAATAAATAATCCGTGCTGACATCAAATACCTGACTAAGTTTTAAAATTCGTTCTAAATCAGGAATTGAAGTTCCGGACTCCCACTTGGATACGGACTGCCTTGATACGCCCATCTGGTAAGCCAGTTCCTCCTGGGACCATCCGGCCTTCTTACGCAATGCAATAATTTTTTCTGCTAATATCACAATGCACCTTCCTTTCAAAATTTATTTATGTCATTCCATCTTCAAATGCACTGTAATAAATATCTGCGTTCACCTGGTGATATATGACTGTCTGCATTATAGCATTTTCAACGGTTGACAACTACCAAGTGCGCTGTATAATTTGTCAACTGAAAATTGAAAAAGTAAATTCCACCACCACTTACCCAGGTAGAGTTTACCTCTGCACAGTTTATATTTACTCTTTCATACATACATGGTATCTTTATATCTCCTTCTGACAGCAGT
>JAISYJ010000100.1:0-124745 GCA_031270005.1 Hungatella sp.
ACTGCTGTCAGAAGGAGATATAAAGATACCATGTATGTATGAAAGAGTAAATATAAACTGTGCAGAGGTAAACTCTACCTGGGTAAGTGGTGGTGGAATTTACTTTTTCAATTTTCAAATGCTTTAAATTTTAGAATTGTTTTATAAATTCTCTTGTCCATGTGTGTTATAATACCCCTATGTAATATTAATTTTTTGTTATAATAAAGTTTCAGAGCATGGGAGAGACGAGAAAAGTGAAATTAAGATTGAGAACCCGTCTTGTTGTGGCATTTTTGATTATAACGGTGATTCCCCTGATCCTGATCTTTGGAGTTGTGGCAGGACTTAGCAATTACCAGATGAAGGCGTTTCGCAAAGCCTATAATTTAACGGAGCAGATCGATCTTCTGTCAAGCAATTCCCTGCAGCTGTTTAACCGTCTGACCTTGACGGAGCAAAGGGAAATCAGCCAGATTCTCCGAAGTGATCCCGGACAGTTTCAGGATTTGGATTATCTGGGAAAGCTTAATGAAAATCTGGTTTCAAAGTATGCTTATATGATCGTCCGAAAGGGAGACTCTCTTTTTTTTGACGGGAACAGTCATATTACCCAGGGTCTTTATAGCCAGCTTCCCAAATTTGAGGAAATAGACACCTCCATTGACGGTGCCATTTATCTGGATGGAGAGACGCAGCATCTGGTAAAGCAGATGGATTTTCTGTATCCCGATGGGGATAAGGGGAGCGTGTTCATTGTTTCCAATGTAAACGGCCTTCTTCCTGAGATCAAGGTCATGATGACGGAAATGCTGATGGCCATTATTATGATCATCGTGTTTACCGATGCCATCCTTATGATGTGGGTATACCGGTCCGTGGTAAGTCCTCTGGGGCGTCTTCAGATCGCCACCAAGAAAATACGGGACGGAAATCTGGATTTCTCCCTTGAGGTGGAAAATGATGATGAGATCGGACAGCTGTGCCAGGATTTTGAGGAGATGAGGATCCGCCTTAAGGAATCTGCGGAAGAAAAGGTGGAGTATGATAAGGAGAACAAGGAGCTGATCAGCAATATTTCCCATGATTTAAAGACACCCATTACCGCTATTAAAGGATATGTGGAGGGAATCATGGATGGAGTTGCTTCCTCCCCGGAAAAGCTGGACCGGTATATCCGCACCATCTACAACAAGGCCAATGACATGGATAAGCTGATTGACGAATTGACTTTTTACTCAAAGATTGACACCAATAAGATTCCCTATACCTTTTCCAAGATCAATGTGGCAGGCTATTTCAGGGACTGTGTTGATGAAGTAGGACTTGAGATGGAAGACCGCAGCATTGAGCTGGGATACTTTAATTATGTGGATGAAGATGTAATGGTCATTGCCGACGCAGAGCAGCTTCGCCGGGTCATTAATAATATTGTCAGCAATTCTGTAAAATACATGGATAAGAGGAGCGGCATCATCAATATCCGGATCAAGGATGTGGGAGACTTTATCCAGGTGGAGATTGAGGACAACGGAAAAGGTATTCCGGCAAAGGATCTGCCCAATATTTTTGACCGGTTTTACCGCACTGATTCCTCCAGAAATTCCGCTCAGGGCGGAAGTGGAATCGGTTTGTCTATTGTTAAAAAGATCATTGAGGATCATGGTGGCCGGATCTGGGCTACCAGCAAGGAAGGGATTGGAACGGAGATACATTTTGTTTTGAGAAAATACCAGGAGGTCTTACAGGAATGAGCAGAATTCTGATAGTAGAAGATGAAGAAAGCATTGCAGAGCTGGAGAAGGATTATCTGGAGCTGAGCGGATTTGAGGTTGAGATTGAGAATGACGGAGAAGAAGGACTTCATATGGCACTCCATGAGGACTTTGATCTGGTGATTCTGGATCTCATGCTGCCGGGAGTGGATGGCTTTGAGATATGCAGGAAGGTCAGGGAAGTAAAAAACACCCCGATTATCATGGTCTCCGCCAAAAAAGAGGATATTGATAAGATCCGGGGCCTGGGCCTGGGAGCCGATGATTACATCACAAAACCCTTTAGCCCCAGTGAGATGGTTGCCCGGGTAAAGGCTCATCTGGCCCGTTATGAAAGGCTGATCGGAAGCGGAGTGCCGGACAATGAGATCATTGAGATCCGGGGCCTAAAGATCGACAAAACAGCCAGACGGGTATGGGTCAATGGAGAGGAAAAGAACTTTACCACAAAGGAATTTGACTTATTAACCTTCCTGGCCCAGAATCCTAACCACGTTTTTACGAAAGAAGAATTGTTCAATAAAATATGGGATATGGAATCCATTGGCGATATCGCCACGGTTACCGTTCATATTAAGAAGATCAGGGAAAAGATCGAGTTTAATACGGCCAAGCCTCAGTATATTGAGACTATTTGGGGAGTTGGGTACCGGTTTAAGGTGTAGATTTGACAATGCACGATAATTAGTGTGATATAACAGCAGCTAAGAAGTAGTTAAGACCATGTGGTCACAAAGAGAAATCCCGCGTATGCCAGTGCGCGGGATTTCATTTTAGGTTAGCTGCACTTGTGATGACAAAAAGAATGAAGATAGTTAAGAATTCCATGCAAAATAGTGATGAGGACATAAATATGAAGGAAAAATTATACGAGATACCTCTAAATGACGCCCTGGATGCAGATGACGAGTGCCCGTTCTGCTATCTTGAGAGAAAAGCGGAACAGGAACTTATGGATTTTGTATTAGGTTCCTGTGCTTCCTATATGGAAAGCGATACAAGAGAAGCCACGGACCGGACAGGTTTTTGCCGGATCCATCAAAAGAAAATGTTTGATTATGGAAATGCCCTGGGAAACGGCTGGATATTAAAGACCTATTATAAGAAACTGATAAAGGAAATGAAGGAGGAATTTAAGGAGTTTGCTCCTGGAAAAACCTCCTTAAAGGACCGGCTTACGGGAAAAACAGGAAATGGCAATTCTATCAGTGCCTGGATCGAAGGGAAGGAAAAGACCTGCTATATATGCGACCGGTTTTCTGAAACCTATGAGCGGTATGCTGCAACCTTTTTCTACTTATATAAAAAGGATCCGGCTTTCCGGGAAAAGCTTCATAAAAGCAAGGGATTCTGCCTTCACCACTTTGCTGATCTGTGCAGCGGAGCGGATAAATATTTAAATGACAGGGAGCGGAAGGAGTTTTATCCTGCCATTTTTCACATCATGGAGCAAAACATGGAGCGGATATCCGGCGATGTGGACTGGTTCATTGAGAAATTTGATTACTTAAACCGGGATGCGGACTGGAAACAGTCAAAGGATGCCATTCAGCGCGGGATGCAAAAGCTGCGGGGCGGATACCCGGCAGATCCCGCTTATAAACAGCGGTAAGCCTACCGGCTTAACCGCTTAAACTGTCCGGGCGTATAGCCGGTGGTCTGGCGGAAGGTTCGGATAAAGTTGGAATAATCATGAAACCCTGATAAATGGCAGGCCTCTGAAACCGTATGTCCCTGGGTGAGCAGTTCTTTTGCCAGGGCTACACGCTTTACCACGATATACTGGAAAATGCTGCTTTCTGTCTCAGACTTAAATAAGTGGCTGATATAGTATTTATCAAGGGAAAGAGCCTGGGAAATAGAATCCAGGGTCATGGGGGCCGTTAAGTTTTTATCAATATAACCCATAATCGCCTGGGCCCGGTGGGGCTTTGGTGTTGTCCCTCCGGGACTTGTTTTTTGCCAGGCCATATTAATAAGAATAAGGATCTGGATCAATGTGGTCATTGCCGTTAGATCGCTGCCGTAGGAGCAGCGATTTTTTATTGCCTCATGAAGGCTTTGGGCCATGGAAACCAGGCTTCCATATTCCTCTTTTGGAAGCAGGACCAGATTGCCTATGGCAGGTTCTCGGTGGAAACACTCCAAAAGGTTAGTGTCAGGAGTACAGCAGGGACGGATAAAGGCGGGATTTACGTGAATGACCAGGCGGGTAAAGGCTTCACTTGTGGTGTTAATGGCCTTATGGATCTCCCGGTTGGAAAACAGAATGAGGCTTCCCGGGTTCATATCATAGCAGGAATTTTCCACAAAATACTGGATGTGTCCGTCCATGAGCAGATAGATTTCATGGCTGTTATGCATGTGAAAATCCACATTCCCGGCAATATGGCTGGTGGTAAAATCGCAGCTGAAGGGTTCAGAAAATTCGCTGTAATGGTAAAGGCTTTCCTTTTTCATGGCTTCCTCCTTAAATAGACAATCTATGCATACTTATAGTCAATCTGCGCAAACAAATTGCGCTAAAAACAGTATATAATAAATCTATCACAGAAAGAGGAAAAAGAAAAGAGGAGGTAATCATGGTTCGGGTTGGGATAATCGGCTGCGGAAACATCGGGCGAGTTCACGCCATGGTACTGAATGAAATAAAACAGGTCCGAATCTGCGCCCTGGCAGATATCCGCCTGGAACGGGCAGAGGAATACTCGGCCTGTTTTACGGCCAGAAAGGCTAGGGCTTATGAATCCATGGAGAATATGCTTGAAAAGGAAGAGCTTGACGTGGTCCATATCTGCACGCCTCACTACTGCCATGTGCCTATGGCTGCAGCGGCCTTAAAGAAAGGGCTTCATGTATTCATGGAAAAGCCGCCTGCCATAAGCAGAGAGCAGTTTGAAGAGCTATTAATGATTTCCGGCCAGAGCAGTGGAAGGTTAGGCATCTGTTTCCAGAACCGGTATAATGAAACCGCAAAAAAGGTAAATGAGCTTTTGGCCCAGGGAACCCTTGGCAGGATAAAAGGCGGAAGGGCCTTTGTGACCTGGCACAGGGATGCTCCCTATTACACGGAAAGCGGCTGGAGGGGAAAGCTTGAGACAGAGGGGGGAGGGGCATTGATCAACCAATCCATACACGCCCTGGATCTTCTTCTTTCCTGGCTCGGAAAACCTGTAAGAACGGAAGGCTCTATGAGCAACCACCACCTGAAAGGAATTGTTGAGGTGGAGGACACCCTGGAAGCCTATATGGCTTTTACAGAAGGAGCAGAGCCGGTAAGCGCCAGTTTTTATGCCACCACCGCCTATGCCATGGATGCGCCGGTTTTTTTAGAGCTTGCCTGTGAAAAAGGGTTCATCCGCCTGGAAGGAAATTCTGTCTGGTTTCAGACGGAAGGACAGGAGGAGCCTGTGGTATGGAAGGCAAAGCAAGCTTCCCTTTTGGGAAAAACCTATTGGGGCAGCGGACACGAAGCCTGTATCAGGGATTTTTATGATTGTTTGGAAACCGGGAAGGATTATTTCAATGACCTGGTCTCGGTTCAGAATACATTTTACACCATGATGGATATTTATGATTCCGCAAGAAATGAGGGGAGATAGGACATGGACAAGGTAAGGCTGGGTATTATCGGAATTGGAAACATGGGGACCGGTCACTTAAAGAATATCCTGGAGGGAAAGGTTCCGGATATGGAAGTGACTGCGGTGGCGGACCGCCAGGAAGGCAGAAGAACCTGGGCAAAGGAGCATTTGCCGGAGTCGGTTGCTGTTTTTGAGGAGGGAAAGGATCTGATCACGGCAGGTGTGTGCGATGGGGTCTTAATTGCGGTGCCCCATTACCAGCATCCGGAACTGACCATTGATGCCATGAACCACGGGCTGCATGTGATGTGTGAAAAGCCGGCCGGAGTTTACACCAGGCAGGTTCGGGAAATGAATGAGGCGGCTAAAAAGAGCGGCAAGGTCTTTGGTATGATGTTCAACCAGAGGACCAACTGCATTTACCGGAAAATGCATGAGCTTGTAACCGGCGGGGAGCTGGGAGCCATCAAGCGGGTCAACTGGATCGTAACGGACTGGTACCGTACTCAGTCCTATTATGACTCAGGAAGCTGGAGAGCCACCTGGGATGGGGAAGGCGGCGGTGTGCTGCTTAACCAGTGCCCTCACAACATGGACTTACTCCAGTGGATCTGCGGAATGCCGAGTAAGGTACAGGCATTCTGCCACAACGGGAAATGGCATGACATTGAAGTGGAAGATGATGTAACGGCTTATATGGAATATCCAAACGGAGCTACAGGAGTCTTTGTCACCACAACTGCAGATGCGCCGGGAACCAACCGGTTTGAGATCACTTTGGAAATGGGCAAGCTGGTCTGCGGAAATGACAAGCTCATGCTTCATAGGCTGTCGGAAAACGAGCGCACCTTCTGTAAAAAGGCAAAGGGCGGGTTTGATACCCCGGAATGTACGGTGACAGAGGTCAGGACAGACGGAGAAAATGAACAGCATGTGGGAGTTTTAAAGGCATTTGCAGGGAAGATCCTTCATGGTACTCCCCTGATTGCAGAAGGTGTGGAAGGAATTAACGGGCTGACCTTATCAAATGCCATGCATTTATCCAGCTGGTTAAAGCAGGAGGTGGAGATTCCATTTGATGAGGACTTATTCCTGGAGGAGCTTAATAAGCGCCGCAGGGAATCCAGGAAAAAAGAAGGCACCGGCGTGGTATTTGACACAGAAGGAAGCTATTAGGAAACACCCTTGGGGTATCCCTGTATGCCCAAAAAGCATGGGCAGTAATGAGGAAATGGAAAGAGGAGAAATGATTATGTGGGATGGAATACTATTATCTGGTTTTGCAGATGAAATCGATATGGACTTAGGAAAGCAGATTGAAGTATTAAAGAAGCTGGATATTCATCATGTGGAAATGCGGGGAGTTAACGGGAAGGGCCTTGCAGAGCATTCCATAAATGAAGCAAAGGAAATCAAAAAGCAGCTTGATGAGGCGGGAATCCGCTTATCCTCTGTGGGCTCTCCCATTGGAAAAATAAAAATCACCGATGATTTTGCCCCTCACATGGAGCTTTACAAGCATACAGTGGGAATTGCCCATGTGATGGAAGTTCCATACATCCGTATGTTCAGCTTTTTCATGCCTGAGAATGAAAGCTATGCACCTTACCGTGGAAAGGTCATGGAACAGCTGGGACAGTTTGCTGATTACGCAAAGAACAGCCAGGCCGTACTTCTTCATGAGAATGAAAAGGATATTTACGGAGATGTGGCAGACCGCTGCCTGGAAATCATGAAGGAATTCTACGGGGAGAATTTTAAGGCAGTCTTTGACTTTGCCAATTTCGTCCAGTGCAGGCAGGACACTCTGGAAGCCTATGAGATGTTAAAGCCGTATATTGCCTACATCCATGTAAAGGATGCCCTGTGGTCTGATGCCAGCGTGGTTCCGGCAGGTATGGGAGATGGACATGTGGAAGAAATCTTAAAAGTACTGAAAGCAGAAGGATATCAGGGATTTTTATCTTTAGAGCCTCATTTAAGTGATTTTGCAGGGTTTAATGCCCTGGAGCAGAATGCCGCTCAGAAGAAAAAGATGAGCGGGGAAGAAGCATTTACTATGGCATATGAAGCCCTGAGAAAGATATTGGTAAAAATTTAACTATTTAGAACCAGCTAAAAAAGCGTATCCAGCAGTCCGGTCAGACAGGAACTCCTGGATACGCTTTTTCTTGCTGTAAGGACAGGACTCTGTCCTATGGTTCAGGTGCAATCTCAATGACGCAGCCCAATTCCCTGCAGCTGGAGCTGAAGGCATCATCGGGCATCTGTTCGGTCAATATGTAATCAAACTGCCCGATATCTCCGAAGGTCATGAGAGATGTGCGCCCAAATTTTGAGGAATCCGCCAGAAGATAATGCTTCTGGCTCTTTTTTAATGCTGTTTTTTTGATGATGTACTCCTCTGCGGAAGCGTTACATACCCCGGCCTGGAGGGAAATTCCTGTGCAGGCCATAAATGCCCGGATAATGTTATAATCCTCTAAATATTCCACACAGGAGCTTCCAACTAAAGATGCGGTATTCCTTTTTAAGGATCCAGGCAGGACGATTACATTAATATTGGGATAATTCATGGATTTGTTAACGACCTGGATGCTGTTGGTTATGACTGTAACTGCGGTCAAATGGGTCAGGTGATCCACGATATTCATGGTGGTGGTCCCGCTGTCAATGAATATGATATCCCGCTCACGTACATAGGAAGCGGCAAGTGCGGCGATTCTCTGCTTGCTTTGGGCATTTCTGCCGGCACGTTCATGGAAGGCGATCAGATTCGGGATAGAGGGCGCATTTTCACCTGCAATGACGCCTCCATAGACTTTTTCCACGCTGCCCCGGGCGACGAGGATCTCTAAGTCCCGGCGAAGGGTATTTTTCGAAATTTCAAATTCTTCACACAGAACATCATTGGATGCCGCCTTGCGCTCAAGAATATATTGCTCCAGTTGGTCGATTCGGGAAATTCTCATAGTTGTACTCCTTGCTCAGCTGCCTTTTTGGCTTGCTTTAACAATATTATAACAGATGTACAAAAGAATATCAAGAAGTAACCAGTAAATGATCAAAAATAAAAATTTTAAAAAGATTTTCTTGACCATTTCCGTGATAAGTGCTAAAATATAACCAAGATATCACATAAATAAAATCAAAATGTACCCATAAAGAAAAAGGAGATAAAAATTCCTTTCACTGATGAAATGATGGTGAAGACAGGAAATGTTAATATTCTGGTCAATGTAATAGAAGAGCAGGGTATTGGGATTGCAGCCCGGATAAAGGAGAAGAAATATGGGATTAGTAAAAATGAAGGAATTGCTGAATCAGGCATCAGAAAAAAACTGGGCGGTTGGAGCCTTCAGCGTGGGAAACCTTGAGATGGTGAAGGGAGCTGTAAAGGCAGCAGAAGATATGAATACCCCCATTATCTTACAGATCGCGGAAGTACGTCTCCCTCACTCCCCCCTGATTCTGATGGGGCCCATGATGGTGGAGGCGGCGAAGAACGCAAAGGTCGATATTGCAGTTCATCTTGATCACGGCAAGACCATTCAGGTGCTAAAACAGGCTCTGGGCTACGGGTTCACCTCTGTAATGATGGATAGTTCCCATCTTCCCTTTGAAGAGAATATGGCAAAGACCCTGGAGGCAGCCAATCTTGCCAGGGAATATGGAGCAACAATAGAAGCAGAGCTTGGCCTGGTGGGCGGCAGCGAAGATGGGAGCACGGATATGGGAATCCTCTGTACCAATCCTGACGATGCCAGAACTTTCTGCGAGAGGACCGGCGTGGATGCACTGGCCGTAGCAATCGGCAATGCCCACGGAAATTATCCGGTGGCTCCCAGACTGGCCTTTGATGTTCTGGAAGCCATTGATCAGAAGACCGATGTACCTCTGGTTCTTCACGGCGGAACCGGAATCACTCCAGAAGATTTCCGCAAAGCCATAGGCCTTGGAATCCGGAAGATCAACATTGCCACAGCCAGCTTTGACAGTCTTACGAAAGAAGCGGTAAAGTATCTGGAATCTGAAGGAAATCATGATTATTTTGGATTGAATGAAGCTATGGTACGGGGAGTGTATGAGAATGTAATAAAGCATATCCGGATTTTTAATTGTAAGGAGCCGTTAACGTAAATCATTTTGATATAATCATTGGTTCTATGTAAAAAAACTATAATAATAAAACCTCTTAAAGCACCCGTTTTTTATAACGTTTTGTGTTTTGAGCAAAAGAAAGGAATGGATTTAACAATGGGAGAAGTAAAAAAATTAAAGTATCTTGTGAATGGTCAATGGAAGGAATCAAAGACGGAAAAGTATTCGGATGCCTACGATCCCAGTACCGGCGAAGTAATTGCCAAGGTACCATGCTGTACTCCGGCAGAAGTGGAAGAAGCTGTGGAGGCAGCCAAAGCAGCATTTCCGTCCTGGTCAGCTACCCCTGTAATAAAAAGAGTTCAGGTACTGTATAAGCTCAGAGATTTACTCATCGAGCATATGGATGAACTTACCATGCTTGTGGCAAAGGAAAACGGTAAAAACTGGGAAGAGGCTCAGGGCGATGTACTGAAAGCCAAAGAAGCTACCGAACAGGCCATAAGTGCTCCGTCACTGATGATGGGAGACAGCCTGATGGATGCTTCCACCGGATTTGATACAGTACTGTATCGTATGCCTCTGGGAGTATTTGCCGGCATCGTTCCATTCAATTTCCCTGCAATGATACCTATGGGCTGGATGACCCCCATGTGTATCGCTTGCGGCAACACCATAGTACTGAAAGCTGCATCCTTTACCCCTCAGACCTGTATGCGTATCGCTGAACTGTATAAAGAAGCAGGACTGCCGGACGGCGTTATTAATATTGTTACCTGCTCCAGAAACGAAGCAGAGATTCTTCTCACTCATCCCGACATCAAAGGAATCAGCTTCGTAGGTTCCACATCTGTAGGCAAGCATATCTACTCCACTGCTGCAGCTACGGGTAAGCGGGTTCAGGCGCTCTGCGAAGCGAAGAACCATGCCCTGGTTTTAAATGATGCTCCGGTCAAGCGGGTAGCAGCAGGCATCATCAACTCTGCGTTTGGATGTGCAGGAGAAAGATGTATGGCTCTGCCCGTTGTGGTAGTACAGGAGGGAATCGCCGATGCCCTTGTAGCGGAGTTAACCGCTCAGGCTAAGACTCTTAAAGTGGGCCCTGCGTATGATAAGAGTACAAAACTCGGCCCGGTGGTAAATAAGGCTCATAGAGATTCCATCGTAAAGTGGATCGAGACAGGATTGGAAGAAGGCGCAGAGCTTGTGCTGGACGGACGCAATATCGTAGTCGAAGGCAGCGAAGGTGGCTTTTATTTAGGGCCGACCATATTTGACCATGTGACTGCCGGCATGAGCGTAGGAGATAAAGAAATCTTCGGACCGGTTCTGTGCATTAAGAGAGTGAAGACTTTTGAAGAGGGATTGGAGATAATGAATGCCAACCCATTTGCAAATGGCTCTGTTATCTTTACACAAAACGGTCACTATGCCAGAGAGTTCGCCAGACACACCGATGGCGGTATGATCGGTATCAATGTAGGCATTCCGGTTCCAGTGGGCATGTTTCCTTTTAATGGAAAGAAACTGTCATTCATCGGAGATCTGCACTGTTTAGGTAAAGATGGCTATAGATTCTTCACGGAAAACAAGGTTGTCACCAGCAGATGGTTCGACGAAGAAACCGGAGAGTCTACAACCGTGAATACCTGGGATGGCACAATCTAAAATGCCATCCAAAGATATATAAAAACGCCCTGCAAGGTGGTTGAAACCTTGCAGTGTGTTTTTCGTTCTAAGGAATAACCGCCAATCTGACATATGTTAAGAGAAATGACGGGAGCCGGATTCAAAAGCTGACCGGAAAAGTTCAATATGGAACAGAGCTCAACGGGAGATAATAAAAACAATGGCACGCAAAACGGGATGGGAGAGATGGGACGATGGAATATGTAAAATTTGATGAAACCAGAGAGATGGACTTAATTCTTCTTGGAAGGGTGGCAATTGATTTTAATCCGGCTTACAACGAGTATGTAAAAGAAGAATTCAAGCCGTTAAAGAAGGTGCACATGTTTGAAAAGTTTGTGGGCGGTTCTCCGGCTAACATCGCCGTAGGTGTGACCAGACATCACATGAGGGCGGGATTCATCGGAAAAGTATCAGATGACCAGTTCGGTGAATTTGTCGTAGATTACTTCAATGAACAGGGAATCGATACTTCTCATATTACAAAATGCAAAAATGGAGAAAAGCTGGGACTTACCTTTACAGAAATGCTCTCTTCCAGTGACAGCAATATCCTGATGTACCGGAACTGCATTGCTGACTTACAGCTGGATGTAGAAGACATAGACGAAGCGTATATCAAAAAGGCAAAAGCAATCTTGATATCAGGTACGGCGCTTGCACAAAGCCCGTCAAGAGAGGCGGCCCTTAAGGCGGTCATGCTGGCGGGGAGAAACGATGTCAGAATTATCTTTGATATCGATTACAGAGCATATAACTGGAAAAATACGGATGAGATATCTATTTACTATTCCGCAGTTGCCAAAGAAGCCGATATTATTATGGGCTCAAGAGAAGAATTTGACTTAACGGAAAAATTGATCAAACCGGGCATGACAGATAAAGAAAGTGCGGCTCTGTGGCAGAGCTATCATGCCAGGATCGTGGTCATCAAGCACGGAATGAAAGGGTCTACCGCATATACTCATGACGGACAGTCATTTTCCATCAAACCGTTCCCGGTAGAGGCCAGAAAAGGATTTGGCGGCGGCGACGGATATGGTTCAGGCTTCCTTTATGGCCTGTATCAGGGCTGGGATATCATAGATTGTCTGGAGTTTGGTTCGGCAGAGGCCTCTATGATGGTAAAGAGCAATAACTGTTCGGATTCCCTGCCCACACCAGAAGAAGTGCATGCATTTATAAAAGAAGAAAAAGAGAAATTTGGTGAAATGATTGCCCGTGTATAAAATATAAAGGAGAGCGGAATATGTCAAAAACAATAAGGATGACAACAGCACAGGCACTTGTGAAGTTCCTGGATAATCAATATGTTTCTGCCGATGGAGTGGAAACAAAGTTTGTTGAAGGTGTTTTTACTATTTTCGGTCATGGAATCGCGGTTGGCTTAGGAGAGGCTCTGGATACGGACCCCGGGCAGCTTAAGGTGCTTCAGGGAAGAAATGAGCAGGGAATGTGCCATGCGGCCATAGCCTTTTCAAAGCAGAATAACCGGAAGAAAATTATTCCATGTGCCTCATCCGTGGGACCGGGTGCGGCCAATATGGTAACAGCCTGTGCAACCGCAACGGTAAATAACATTCCGCTTCTGGTATTTCCGGCGGATACCTTTGCCTCCAGACAGCCTGATCCGGTATTGCAGCAGCTGGAACAAAGCGGCAGCCTTGCCACCACAACCAATGATGCCTTTAAACCAGTGTGCAAATACTGGGACAGGATCACCAGACCGGAAATGATCATGAGCGCTTTGATCAATGCCATGCGTGTACTGACGGACCCGGCGGAAACCGGAGCATGCTGCATTGCCATCTGCCAGGATGTAGAAGGGGAATCCTATGATTATCCCGAGTACTTCTTTAAGAAACGAGTTCACAGGATTACCAGGCCTCTGGCGGTAGAGGAAGAACTGGATGAGATCGCAGATATCCTTGCAGAGGCAAAGAAACCGCTTGTAATTGTAGGCGGAGGAGTCCGCTACTCTGATGCGGGAGAAACCGTAGAAAAATTCTGTGAGGAATTTATGATACCCTTTGGAGAAACTCAGGGAGGGAAGAGTGCCTGTAAATCAAGCCATCCCTATTGTCTTGGCGGAATCGGAGTTACCGGTACCTATGCCTCCAATGTGATCGCAAAGGAGGCAGATGTGGTAATCGCCATCGGAACCAGGCTGAGCGATTTTACAACAAGCTCAAAGTGGCTGTTTAAAAGGGAAAATGTAAGATTTATTACCATCAATAACAGCAGATTCCATGCTTACAAGATGGATGCAGTCAAAGCAGTCGGGGATGCAAAGGTAACCATTCAGGCGCTGGCGGAAAAGCTTAAGGAAAGACAGTACGTGTCTCAGTACAAAAACGAGATTGCCGATGCAAAAAGAAAATGGGATGAAGAAATGGTGCGTTTGGGCAGCATTGAATACACAGGAGATGACTTTGAGCCTAACATTAAAGCACGGGATCCCAGGACTATCCCGGAATTTGTCCGCTTAACTGGCGGAAGAATCACCCAGACAGCCGCACTTGCAGCAATCAGAAGAGTCATCGATGAAGATGCTACCATTATTACGGCAGGGGGCTCTCTTCCAAGCTGTATGCAGCGCATGTGGACAACTGACAAGAGGGGCGGATACCATGCGGAGTACGGGTATTCCTGTATGGGGTATGAAGTGGCAGCCACCCTGGGTGTTAAATTTGCAGAGCCGGATAACGAGGTTTACTGTGTTGTGGGTGACTCCAGCTTTCAGATGCTTCACAGTGAGATCATGACCATTATGCAGGAAAGGCAAAAGGTCAATATTCTGATATTTGATAACTGTGGCTTTGGCTGCATCAATAATCTGGAAATGAACCATGGAATCGGAAGCCTTGCCACAGAATTCCGCTATACAGACGGGAAAAAGCCAACAGGAGATTTAATTCCCGTTGATTACGCAAAAATCGGGGAAGGCTATGGACTGAAAGCTTATACCTGCAGAACCGTTAAAGAACTGGAAGAGGCTCTGGAAGATGCCAAAGGACAGGAAAGGGCCTGCCTGTTTGATTTAAAGGTGATCCCTAAAACCATGTCGGATGGGTATGAATCCTGGTGGAACGTAGGAATTGCCACAACCTCGGAAAAGAACAGCGTGAGGGAAGCGTGTGAAAGAGTCATGGAAGGAAGAAACGAAGCCAGAAGGTATTAATTATCGGCAAACTTACTAAGAAAATATCCGCTGTAAAAAAGGCGGTATAAAAATATGATAATCCAGGGGGATTCAAACATGTTAAACAAGGAGAAAGTAAAATTAGGAATCGCACCAATCGCATGGACTAACGATGATCTGCCAGATCTGGGAAAGGAAAATACCTTTGAACAATGTGTCAGCGAAATGGCCCTTGCAGGCTTTACCGGTTCCGAGGTGGGCAACAAATATCCAAGAGATGTGGAAGTATTAAAGAAGGCTTTGGACCTTCGTGGCGTGGAAATCTGCAACGCCTGGTTTTCCACCTTCCTGATCAGTAAGCCTTATGAGGAGACGGAAGAAGACTTTGAAAAGCATGTGGCGTTCCTGGCAGCTATGGGAGCCAAGGTCGTAGGTGTTTCCGAGCAGAGCTACAGCATACAGGGGATTTTAGATCAGCCGGTGTTCGAAGGAAAGCATGAGATGGATGACAGGGAATGGAATTTGCTGTGTGAGGGCTTAAACCGCCTTGGAAAGCTTTCCAAAGAAAAATACGGGGTGACTTTAACCTTCCATCACCACATGGGGACCGTTGTACAGAGCGCAGCTGAGGTGGAACGCATGATGGCGGGCACGGATTCGGAATATGTAAACCTTCTGTTTGACAGCGGCCATTTTGCATACTGCGGCGAGGATCCGGTGGCAATGGTAGAAAAATATGTGGGACGTATCAAACATGTGCATTTAAAGGATATCCGCCCAGAAGTAGTAAAAAGGGTGAGAGAAGAGAGGATGAGCTTCCTGGCAGGGGTACGGGCAGGCGCATTCACCATTCCGGGAGACGGCTGCATTGACTTTGATCCGATTTTCAAGGTGCTGGAGGAAGCTTCCTATGAGGGATACATGGTAGTAGAGGCAGAGCAGGACCCTGCAAAGGCCAATCCTCTGAAATATGCTATCCAGGCAAGAAAGTTCATCTCTGAAAAAACCGGTCTTTAAGATAAAAAAAGAGAAGGGAAAAGAAAATTATGGTAACTGTAGGAATTATTGGAGCAGGAAGAATCGGCAAGGTACATACCACCAGCATTTGCAACCTTGTAAAAAATGGGAAGATCAAGACCATTGCCGATCCATTTATGAATGAGGAAACAGACGAATGGGCAAGAAACATGGGAGTTGCCAATACAACAAAGGATTACAGGGAAATTTTAGAGGACCCGGAGATTGATGCGGTTTTGATCTGCTCCTCCACCAACACTCATTCCCCTATTTCCGTTGAGGCCATTAAGGCAGGAAAGCATGTATTCTGTGAAAAGCCGATTGATCACGACATTGAAAAGATCAAGGAAGTTATGGAAGCCTTAAAGGGCAGTAAGATTAAATATCAGGTAGGCTTTAACCGCCGCTTTGACCACAACTTTGAAGCAGTGAGAAATGCGGTTGCAGCCGGAAAAATTGGAGAGCCACACATCATCAAAGTGACCTCCAGAGATCCGGAGCCCCCAAGTGCTGAATATGCAGCAGTATCCGGCGGCATGTTCTTGGATATGACCATCCATGATTTTGATATGGTCCGCTTCTTAGCAGGCTGCGATGCGGAGGAAATCTACGTTCAGTCCGCAGTACTTGTGGATCCGGCCATCGGAGAAGCAGGAGATGTGGATACCGCAGTTATCACTCTGAAGATGGAGAACGGAAGCCTGGCAGTTATTGACAATTCCAGAAGGGCAGCTTACGGCTATGACCAGAGGGCAGAAGTATTCGGCTCCAAGGGAATGGTGGCAACCTCCAATGATACCGAATCCAGCGCAGTATTAAGCACTGCCGATGGCGTTACCGGAGAAAAGCCCCTTTACTTCTTCTTAGAGCGTTATATGCAGTCCTTTGCAAAGGAAGTGAACTGCTTCATCGAAGCCATTGAGAATGATACCGATACCCCTCTTGGTGTAGAGGATGGATTAAAGCCTGTATTAATGGGCATCGCCGCCAAAAAATCCGCACAGGAGCACAGACCCGTAAAGATTTCTGAAATATTGATGTAATGAGCGTAAGAGCGCGCAAGAGAGCGAAGGTGAGCTTGCACATCGGTGTGAGCGGCGAATGCTGATCATGAACTGCAGGTTCATGATACAGATGGAGAAAGGAGCTGCCATGAGCGAATTATTCAGTTATCCGGAATTTGATCCCCAAGGAATAAAACTCCTCACCAAAGCAGGAGATGGGGAAAATGATATGTTAATGGACATTGCCGTCTATGAGATGAAGGCGGGGGAGGAACGGTCCTTTTCCAGTGGGTCGGATGAGATGGCGGTCCTTCTCCTTACCGGAGAGATATCATTTTCCTGGGAAGAAAAGAAGGAGTGGGGAAAACGGAGCAGCCTGATGGAGGAAGGACCCTACTGCCTTCATGTTTCAAAGGGTGTTTTGGTCAGCATAGGGGCAAAAGAGGACAGTCAGATCCTGGTTCAGCGAACCGAAAATGACAAGGCATTTAACAGTGTTTTCTATAGACCCCAGGACTGTACCAATGATATTTTTGGGGAAGGGCTTTTGGAAAACAAGATGAAGCGGACGGTCCGCACCATCTTTGACTACAATAATGCTCCCTATTCCAATATGGTAAACGGAGAAGTCATCACTCATCAGGGCGGGTGGTCCAGCTACACTCCTCATGATCATCCCCAGCCTGAGGTTTATTATTACCGCTTTGAACGGCCTGAGGGCTTTGGCGCCTGCTTCATTGGGGAAGATGTCTTTAAGATCAAGAATGGAAGCTGTGCTGCCATTACCGGCGGCAGGACTCATCCTCAGGTGACTGCACCTGGTTTCCCCATGTACTATTGCTGGATGATCCGGCACCTTCCGGGCAATCCATGGACAACACGGGTAGATGACCCAAGATATAATTGGATCAAGGAATTAAAATAACTTGATTCTGGTGGCCTATACGCACAAAAATTATAGGATTGGATAGCGCTTTTTTACCTTGATACGATCAACCTCATTTTTAATGTGAAAAGGAGAGTTTATGAAAAAACGAATTTTAACAACAATCTTAGCTTTAGGTCTTATGGCATCAATGCTTTCTGGATGTGGTGCGGAGAAGTCTGCAGAAACAAATAGCAGCACAGAAGTGGCTTCAGGCAAATACAAGTTCAGCGTCGTTCTGAAAACCCTAAACAGTGAGTATTGGGGGCAGGTCGCTGCGGGTGTTAAGGACGCCGCCGCCAAATATGGCGTAGAGTATAGCCTTTTGGGTGCACCCGATGAAACCAATATCACCGACCATGTAAGTAAACTTGAAAGTGAGCTTACAAGTAACCCCCAGGTTCTGATTACCGCACTTTTGCAGGAGAGCGAAACCTCTACACTGGCACGGTATCCTGAAGTGCCCGTAATCTTTGTTGACTCCAATGCCGAATATCCCGCTAAAAAAGCGTTCATCGGCACAGGTAACGTCGCTGCCGGTATTAAGGGCGGTGAATACATTGGTTCTAAACTTAAACCGGGCGATAAGGTTCTGCTGGTGGGCGGCCAATCAGGTGAGTCCACAAGCGAGCAGCGCTTAGAAGGCTTCCGTAACGGTCTTGAAAGCAAGGGAATTACTAATATTGATGTTACCTATGGCGGAAACGTTGCAAACGTAGCTATGCCGTATATTGAGGACGCTCTGTCCCGTACACCTGATCTGAAGGCTATCCTGTCCATGAACGACGATATGGCAATGGGTGCGCTGCAGGCGCTGAAGGCAGCAGGACGTGACGATGTGCTGGTTCTTGGATTTGACGCGACAAGCGCGGCAGTAGAAGCCATTGCGGCAGGTACTATGACCGCAAGTATTGCTCAGCAGCCTTATTTAATGGGCTATCAGGCGATCGAGCAGGCGATTAAGGTTGCAGACGGTGAAGAGATTGAGGTTGATCAGGTTGTTTCCGTAACCGTAGTTGACGCGGATAATGTAGAAGGATATAAGAAATAATATGAATTCGCCCGCCTCTTTGCGGTGGGCGAAACTTAAAACAGGGCGCAAAATAAATTCTGCATGGCAATCAATGTTTTTAGTTTGCATGATTGCACTGCCAACTCTTTGAAAGACTAAGAAAGGAGGCATCGCGCAAATGGCGGAAAAGGAAAATCCTGAATATGTAGTTGAACTGCGTGGAATAACAAAATACTTCCCAGGTGTAGTGGCTCTTAAAAATATGCAGCTTCAGATTAAACCTGGCGAGATACATGGACTTATCGGCGAAAACGGCGCAGGAAAGTCTACTCTAATTAAAACCTTAACAGGCGTGTATAAACCCGAAGAGGGGCAAATCTTTGTAGACGGAGCAGAACAGCACTTCCACGGTCCGAACGACGCGCGCACGGCGGGTATTGCCTGCGTTTATCAGGAACTTAATATTATCAAGCTGCTCTCAGTGACTGATAACGTGTTCTTAGGGCATCAGATTAAAGGCGCGGGCGGATTGCTTGACTACCCGAGAATGCATAAAGAGGCGGCAGAGGCTCTTGCGATTTTAGGGCAGAACATTGACCCTCAGAAAAATGCGGGCGAGCTGGGTGTTGGACAACAGCAGATGATTGAGATTGCAAAGGCAGTTCGCCTGAAGGCAAAGCTTATCATCATGGACGAGCCGACCTCTTCATTGGGGGAGCACGGCGTAAAACAGCTTATGGAGGTCGTCCGAAAGCTGAAAAGTCAAGGCGTTGCAATACTCTTCGTTTCCCATAAATTAGAAGAACTCTTCGAGCTTTGCGATAGAGTGACTGTTATTCGTGACGGTGAACACGTTAAAACCCAGGACATTGGGGACTGGACCAATGACAGTCTGATTCAGGCGATGGTGGGCCGTTCGCTTGACAATCTCTTCCCCAAGGTGTCAGGAACGAAAGGTGAATGCTACCTTGAGGTGAAGAACCTTATGGAAAGGGGCATGTTCAGCAATATTAGCTTTAAGGCTTACGGCGGGCAGGTACTGGGCTTTGCAGGACTTGTCGGAGCGGGGCGGACAGAGGTTATGCGTGCAATCTTCGGGGCTGATAAACTTGACGGAGGAGAGGTTCACATCAGGGGCAAAAAGATGAAGTTCCGCAGCCCCAAACAGGCCATTGCCGCAGGGCTTGCCTTCATTACAGAGGACCGTAAGGGGCAGGGACTGATCCTGGACCAGACGATTCGGAATAACTTCATATTGGCAACTATGAATAAGTTTATAAAGAACGGCTTCTTAGATGAAGAACGTATTGAAAGTACAGGGCAGAATCATATCAGCAGCCTTAAAATAAAAACGCCTTCTATTGACGAAGTCGTTGGAAAGCTATCAGGTGGAAATCAGCAGAAAGTCGTCATTGGCAAGTGGGTCAACGCAGAGGCGGACATCTACATCTTTGACGAACCGACGCGCGGGATCGATGTGGGCGCGAAGATTGAGGTTTATAACGTGATAAACAAGCTTGTCGGAGAGGGTAAGTGCGTCATCATGGTTTCAAGTGAGCTGCCTGAGATTTTGGGAATGAGTGACCGCGTAATTGTCATGCGCGAGGGCAAAATTATGGGCGAAATTGAGCGTGAAAGCGAGCAATTTAACAGCGAATCAATTATGAAAGCGGCGTGGGGAGGAAAAATCGCATGAATACGACAAGAGCGGCAAAGCCGCATGAAGCCATCGGAAAAACCTTAACAATTAAAAAAATCATCGGTAAAATGGGGGCCCTTCTGGCATTGATCGTGCTATGTCTTTTAATTGGTATTGCCACGCGCGGACGCTTCTTTGCGACAAGCAACCTTATGAATGTATTGCGCCAGGTGTCCATCAACTGCTTTATCGCGGCAGGAATGCTTCTTGTGCTGATTACGGCGGGTATCGACCTTTCCGTGGGATTTAACGCGGTTTTAGCTACCTGTGTCATGGGCGTCATGGTAAAAGGCGGATTTACGTTTTCACCTGTCTTGATCCTGGTGGCACTTGTCATTGCGGGAATTGTAGGTTATATAAACGGCACACTTTTAACAAGGCTTTCATTGCCTCACCCGTTCGTATCAACGCTTGGCATGAAGTTTGTAACCTGGGGCCTGGCATTAATCGTGACGTCTGCAACTCCTATTGGACTTAGCGGTAAGGGCGTTGATGGTATGCTGTGGCTTGGCAGCGCTGCCGTTCCCGGCACAAAGGCCATTGGCCGCTTACCGATGAGCTTTGTAGCGGTGGTCGTGTTGTATGTAATTATGCACATTTTCCTGACACGTACAGAGCTTGGCCGGAAGATTTACTGCGTGGGAGGTAACCCGGAGGCAAGCCGGCTATCGGGCATCGACTGTGATAAGGTTCTGCGAATTGTCTATACAATGAGCGGTCTGCTGTGCGGACTTGCAGGAATTGTTCTGGCAGGGCGTGTGGCAACTGCTGACCCGAACGCGGGCGCAACCTTTGATACAGATGCAATAGCTGCCTGTATCGTAGGCGGAGCGAGCTTTACGGGCGGTAAGGGCAGTATGGGCGGAACACTTGTGGGCGCAATGATTATCGCTGTTATCCGTAATGGTCTGAACCTGCTGGGTGCAAGCACTGATGTTCAGTATGTGGTTATCGGACTTGTTATAATCTTGGCGGTACTGATTGACGTGATGCGTGCCAAAGCGGAGGCAAACGCTCGCAAGCAGGCGATGATCAAATAGTAACCTGTCAAAATAATTGAATTTAAAGGAGAACAAATATGTTTCGTGAGGTATGGACAAGTGCAGCTCCCCTGCGTTGGGGTATGGTTGGCGGCGGTCAAGGCAGCGAGATTGGATACATCCATCGAAGCAGTGCGTGCCGTGACGGAGGATTTAAGTTTGTAGCAGGCGCGCTGGACGTAGATGCAGAGCGCGGACGTGAGTTTGGTGTGAAGCTTGGGCTGTCACCTGAGCGGTGCTATTCTGATTATAAGACGATGTTTGCTGAAGAGGCAAAACGTGAAGACGGAATTCAGGCGGTGACAATCTGCGTGCCGAACTTTCTGCACTATGAGGTCAGCCGTGAGGCTCTCCTTGCAGGACTTCATGTTGTATGTGAAAAGCCGCTTTGCTTCACCCTGGAAGAAGCAGAGGAACTGAAGGCGCTGGCAATTGAGAAGAATCGTATGTTCGGCGTAACTTACGGCTATACCGGATTCCCGATGGTGCATCAGGCTCGTCAGATGATTGCGAGGGGCGATATCGGTGATGTGCGTATCATCAAAATGCAGTTCGCTCACGGCTTTCAGACCCACCCTGTTGAGAGTAAAAGTGCGGGTACAGCCTGGCGCGTAAACCCGAAAACCTCCGGCTCTACATACGTTTTGGGGGATTTGGGGACACACTGCCTTTATATGAGTCAGATGATGGTGCCGGCATTAGAGATCGAGAAGCTGCTTTGCACACGCCAGAGCTTTGTGGCAAGCCGCGCCCCATTGGAGGATAACGCGACAGTTCTCCTGCAGTACAAGGGCGGAGCCGTCGGTACACTCTGGGCGACAAGTGTCAATGCGGGAAGCACTCATCAGCAAAAAATTCGTGTAATCGGCAGCAAGGCAAGCATCGAGTGGTGGGATGAACATCCAAATCAGCTCTCCTACGAGGTGCAGGGTGAGCCTGTCAGGATATTAGAGCATGGCATGGACTATCTCTACTTAGATGATGAGATGACTGCCAGCAACCGCATGGGAAGCGGCCATTCTGAGGGCTTGTTTGAGTCCTGGAGCGGGATGTATCGCCGTTTTGCAGAGTGCTGCCAAAAACTTGACGGCGGTGCAAAGCTATTAGACGTGCTGAGCGGGACTTGGGTTCCCAATATCCTCGATGGAGTTGAGGGTGTGCGCTTTGTAGAGCACTGTGTAGAGAGTGCCGATAACGGCTCTCTTTGGGTTGAATATATCTAAAAATTCAGGAATCATTCAGGGCGTCCGCCCTGCTAAAGGCCAGAAAAAGATGGAAAGCGTTCAGGCTTCCGTCTTTTTCTGGCCTTTATCCGTTAATCAGTCCTTTTCAGTAATACACGAAAACAGGGTCAGTCCTGACCCGGGCAAACAGATACCCTGCAAGTACCTTTTTGCAAACATGATAAACTCTGTCAGCATATTTTATAAGGTATTGATGGATAATTGATATCAGAAAAGAGGAATAATCATGAGCCAGGTTTGGCAAATACTGGTGAGCCTTGTGGAAAGGTATGACCTTATCTACCAGACGGGTTTGTTTTTTCGAATTGTTGTAGCAGGGTTTTTAGGGTATCTGATCGGATATGAGAGAACCAATCGTTATAAGGGTGCAGGGATGAGAACCCATGCCATTGTGGCTATGGGAGCGGCTCTTATGATGGTGGTATCCAAGTACGGGTTCCGGGATGTTACCAATTTTGATGCTTCCAGAATCGCTTCCCAGATCGTATCAGGAATCGGCTTTCTTGGAGCAGGAGTAATCTTTGTTAAGAATCATTCAGTCAGCGGTTTAACAACTGCAGCAGGAATCTGGGCAACTGCAGGAGTGGGAATGGCAATCGGCGCAGGCAACTACTTTTTGGGATGCGGAGCAGGCCTTTTTCTTATTTTTACCCAGGTCATTCTTCATGATGTTCCCCTTCTCTCCAGGGAGCCATACCGAGGTGTCTTAAAAATAACCACGAAACAATACAACATCGTTATCACGGAGTTGTTTCATAACTTAAATGAGGAGAAGATCAAGGTTTTAAACATTAAGGTAGGAAAAACAAAGGATGGGGTCAAGGTGGAACTGGATCTCCTTTATCCGGCCGGATATGAGAAAAATGATCTGGTCATCAAGTGGTCAAATGATGAACGGATCGAGTCCATCAACGGCTAAAGTCACAGGTATGATCTTCCAGTAAAGAAATCTTTTGATTGTTTTTAAACTGAATCACCATAAAACCTATAGAAAAAGTAGGAAATAAACTTAAAAACAGTTGCAAATTAACCGGAAATGTGTTTATAATGAATCTGACTTTTCTGACTGAAAGCCGGATACGGCATCAGTTATAATTAACGGAAAACTGAAAGGAGAAATGTATGAAAAAAGTTTTTATGAAGAGTGCAGCATTCCTGCTGGCATCTGTCATGGTGCTGGGAGGCCTTACCGCCTGCGGAGGAAAGGACCCGGTTGCAGAAGGTACCACAACTGCTGACGCAGCTTCAGCAGGCGGATCAGATGAAGGAGCAGGAACAACGGCAGCAGGAGGAGAAAGCACGTTTACCTATGCAATTGCAGGCGATCCTGGAGCGAATGTGAATGTAATCACCACAAGCGACCGTTTCGGCCTTATGGCCATTAAGATGATCTATTCCCCGCTGTATATGTACAATGCAGATGGGATCAATTACTTCCTGGCAAAGAGTATAGACACCTCTGAGGACAAACTGACCTATACCATGCATCTGCGGGATGATGTGAAATGGTCGGATGGAGAGAAATTCACCGCTGATGACGTTGTCTTTACCTTTGAAGCCATGGCGGACGAGAAAAACGCTGGCTGGGCATATTCTCAGCTGGTATTTCCCGAAGGAGCAGTTAAGATCGAAAAGATCGACGACTATACTGTTTCCCTTACCATGCCTTTTGTAAACTCCGCTGCAGTGGAGATGTTTTCCCAGATTTTCATCATGCCAAAGCATATCTATGAAAATGTGGAGAACTTTGAAAATAATGATGTGAATACCAAGCCTGTAGGCACAGGGCCTTACGTAATGGCAGAATATTCCCCAGGTTCCTACGTGAAATTTACGAAGAATGAGAATTACTTCCTGGGCGCCCCCTCCATTGACAATTTCGTATACAGGATCATTGAAAATGAAAATACAGCCATGACAGCGATTCAGAGTGGAGAAGTAAACGCATGGATCGGAACTCCTGCACAGGTGGCGCAGATGAATCTGGAAGCAGCTAATCTGACCGTTTATCCATATCAGGAAGGCCGTGTGGGATATATGATGATCAATGCAGGCCGTGTAAAGGATGAAAACTTCAGGAAAGCCATTTTCTATGCCCTGGACAAAAAGGCCATCGCAGATGCAGCTCTCTTAGATCCCCAGTATTATGACCTGCCATGGAGCTTCATGCCTCCTAACAGCCAGTATTTTACAGAGGATGTAGAGAAATATGAACAGAACCTGGATAAATCCAAGGAACTTCTTGCTGCTTCCGGCGTAACAAATCCGGAACTGACACTTGCCTATAACGCTTCTGACAGCCTTCAGTCCACCTCTGCCATCATGATACAGGAGCAGCTTCAGAAGGCAGGAATTAAGTTGAACTTAACGGGTGTGGATTCCACTGCTCTCAGCCAGCAGATGAAGCAGGCTGACAACTCTTATGATATGTACTTTGGCGGCTATATCATGGGCATTGACCCGGATACGTTCTCAAGCTTGTTTGAATCAGGTGCCCCATATAATTCCATGCATTATGACTATCCTGAGATGAATGATCTGTTTGCACAGGGCCGTAAGGAAACGGATGTGGCAAAGCGTAAGGAAATCTATACAACCATCCAGCAGAAGCTGCAGGATACCGCTTGTTTCTATCCGCTGTATTCCAATAAACGGCTTCTTGTAGTATCTAAGAACATATCAGGAATTGAAGAATCAAAGCTGGTTCCTGTTTATACCTTTGAAGATACTTCCAAACTACAGATGAAGTAATGCAGACAGCAGGTGTGTAAGCTGCAGAAATTGTGCGGCGCGGGGATCAGCTGTGAAAAGGAAAGGGTGTTCTGCTGCTGAAATCCTGCAGCAGGCACCTCTTTCTATATATAAGGAGAAACCATATGGCGAAATATATATTAAGACGAATATTGACAGCCATACCCATGGTCCTTTTAATTACAATTCTATGTTTTGCTTTGATGCATTTTGCACCTTATAATGCCATTGATGCTATGACAACACCAAAGATGTCACCGGAAACAATTGAATTGATTAAGGCAAAATATGGGTACGACAAGCCTCTGTTCATCCAGTATTTACGCTGGCTGAACGGAATATTAAATGGAAATTTCGGATATTCCATCGTAACCAAGCAAAGCATTGCAGGAGATCTGGCGGTGAGGATTCCGAACACCATAAAGCTGGTACTTCCGGCCTATGCTGTCGCTTATATCCTGGCAATCATCCTTGGGCTTTTAGCAGGCTCCCATAAGAATAAGACAGCAGACAAAGTGATTGACGGAATATCTTCCATAGCGATCGCCGTTCCTTCCTTCTGGTTTTCCATGCTTTTGATTTTTGTCCTGGGTTATAAGCTTAAGCTTCTTCCCATTGTGGGGATGCATTCCGTAGGAAAGGAAGCCTCCATGGTGGATTTTCTAAGGCATTTTATCATGCCTTTTATCACCCTTACCTTTGCATTTTTACCGGCAAATGTAAAATTTGTCCGTTCCTCCACGGTCACCCAGTTTTCTGAGGATTATGTGCTGGTTCAGCGGGCCTTCGGGGCTTCCAGAGGGGAAATTATGTATAAGCATGTCTGTAAAAATGTGCTGCTTCCCATTATTACAAGGCTTGGCATGGCTCTTCAGCTGCTGGTAACAGGGGCCATCATAACGGAAACCGTATTTGGCTGGCCGGGAGTAGGACCTTATTTTATCAAGGCGATCCAGGGCATGGATTATCCCATTGTCATGATTGTTCTGGTGCTGTCCTCCACCCTTGTGATTCTTGGAAACCTTCTGTCGGATATCCTCTACTGCATTACGGATCCGCGCATCAGGGAAATGGGGTGACTGGAAGATGAAACGAAACAAAGAGAACATAAAGAAGAACAGATCCGTCAGAGCGGACAGCGTATTGCTGTCATTAAAGCATGATAAGGCGGCAATCATTTCCCTGATTCTTTTGGGAGTGATTATTTTATTTGCATTGATTGCGCCTTTTCTTCCTGTAGAGCCAAATGCCACTAATATTGCAAACCGCCTCCAGCCCCCGTCTGCCGGGCACTGGTTTGGGACCGATGAAGTAGGAAGGGATTATTTTGCCAGAGTCATCTACGGGGGCCGTGTTTCCCTGCTGGTTGGATTCCTGGCCATGCTTACGAGCCTTACCATCGGAGTGGCGGTAGGCACTATTTCCGGCTTTTGCGGCGGCATGGTGGACATGGTCCTTATGCGCATTGTAGATATCCTGTATTCGATTCCATGGATGATCCTGGTTACCGTTGTCAGCATCTTTTTAAGGCCAGGGTTAAAATCCATTATTCTGGTCATCGGCTTTTTTACCTGGATGGAAATTGCCAGGCTGGTGCGGGCAGAGACTCTTTCCCTTAAGGAAAGGGAATTCATCCTTTATGCCGAGTTTTCCGGCGTGGGCATCTGGAAGATCATTACCAGCCATATTATACCTTCCGTATTTCCCACGATCATTGTGTCGGCAACCACCAGCATGGCAAATGCAATTATGACAGAGTCTTCCTTAAGCTTCCTGGGGGTAGGCATACAGCAGCCCATGTCTTCCTGGGGAAGCCTTTTGCAAAACGCCCAGGGAACCATGCAGAACACCTTTTACATGGCACTGATTCCAGGGCTTTTGATCATAATCACGATTTTTGCTTTTAATAAGCTGGGAAACCTGCTCCGGGTTTTCGTGGAACCGAAAATTATGAACGACGAGAAAGAGTAAAGCGAGGAAACAGGAATTGGAAGAGACAAAGAAAAACGATGATAAAATCCTGTCCGTACAAAATGTGCATACCACCTTTCATACCCACGGGAAATCGGTAAAGGCGGTGCGCGGCGTAAGCTTTCACGCAGGCCGCCAGGAAATCCTTGCCGTTGTGGGAGAATCGGGCAGCGGAAAAAGTGTTCTGATGAAATCCATCCTGGGCCTGATGCCGGAAAATGCAGAGGTTACTGCGGACCAGATCATGTTCATGGATAAGGACATGCTTAAAACGACACCGGAACAGCTGAGAAAGATGCGGGGAAAAGAGATTGCAATGGTCTTCCAGGATCCTATGACAGCATTGAATCCTGTAAGAACCATAGGTTATCATCTGACAGAAGTACTTAAACGCCACAGAGGTATGGATAAGCGGGCAGCCCATAAGGAAGCGATCGCGGTTTTGGAACAGGTGGGCATCCCGTCTCCGGAAAAGAGGTTAAACCAGTATCCTCATGAATTTTCCGGCGGCATGAGACAGAGAGTGTTAATTGCCATGGCCCTTTGCTGCCGTCCCAGGCTTCTGATTGCAGATGAGCCGACTACGGCTCTTGATGTGACCATTCAGGCCCAGATCCTTGAGCTTTTGAAAAAGCTGCAGGATGAGACGGGAATGAGTATCATACTTATCACTCACGATCTTGGAGTGGTGGCAAGCTTAAGCCGCCGGATCCTGGTTATGTACGGCGGACTCCTGATGGAAGAGGGGCTGACCGAAGAAATCTTTTATGCGCCAAAGCATCCCTATACAAGAGCCCTTCTCCAGGCCATTCCAAAGCCCCAGACAGGGGACCGGAAGCGGCTGGAGCCAATCCCCGGAATGGCTCCGTCCCTGGTGGACCCTCCCGATGGCTGCCCGTTTGCAGAACGGTGTAAGTTTGCCTGCGAACAATGTGTAAAAGGAATTCCCCAGTACCGGGTATATTCAGACACCCAGAGAGCCATGTGCATCTTTTCAGAAGAGGAGCTTAATGCAAGGGAAAGGAAGGTGGAGTGATATGGATAACAGGAACCAGGAAATCCTGTTGGAAGCCAGGGGAGTATGCAAGTATTTTCCTGCCAAGGACTTTTTTGGCCGCAAGAAGGCAGAAGTAAAAGCAGTGGACGGTGTAAACCTTACCATCCGGAAAGGGGAGACCTTTGGACTGGTAGGAGAATCCGGCTGCGGAAAATCCACCTTAGGGCGGACCTTGATCCGTATGTACGACCCCACCAGCGGATCCATCCTGTTTAAGGGACAGGATATCACCAGGGTAAAGGGCAGTAAATTGCTTCCCATCCACCGGCAGATGCAGATCATTTTCCAGGATCCCTATTCTGCCCTGGATCCCCATCACAATGTGAGGGAAATCATTGGGGAGTCCATGACGGCAGTATCCGGCATAGGGGCCGGCGAGATAGACGGCAGGATCGAAGAAATGCTTAAAAAGGTTGGAATGAAGCCGGATGACATGTATAAGTATGCCTATGAATTTTCGGGAGGCCAGCGCCAGAGGATCGGAATTGCCAGGGCGCTTGCAGTGGAACCGGAATTTTTGCTCTGCGACGAACCGATTTCAGCTCTGGATGTTTCCATACAGGCCCAGGTAGTAAACATGTTAGAGGATCTGCAGGAGGAAATGGGCCTTACCTACTTATTTGTGGCCCATGACTTATCCATGGTGCGCCATATATCCACAAGGATCGGCGTTATGTATCTGGGCAGGCTGGTGGAGATCGCAGACAGTGATGAACTGTATGAAAATCCCCTTCATCCGTATACAAAGGCGCTCCTTTCTGCCATTCCGGTGGCTGACCCGGAGCTTTCCGCAAAGTCAAAGCGCCTGATGCTTAAAGGAGAGCTTCCCAGCCCCATGCATGTGCCCTCCGGCTGCCATTTTCACACCAGATGCATGTATGCCAGGGAAGAATGCAGCAGTAAGGTGCCGGAGATGAAAGAGGTTTCTCCGGGACATTTTGTGGCATGTTCCTGCCTTCCATTTATTGGGTAAAAAGAAAATAATCCTTGACTTTTCAAATAAATCTTTTTATAATAACAACAATTAAAAAAAGACTAAGCAAAGACGCTTAAGAAATTAAAACTCTAAGGCGTCTTTTTGCATATTTTTAGGAAAATCTTACATAATGCCTTACAGGCATACCTTTGTGTCCAAAAAATATAGACAAAAAAGAGGAAAGGGGATGGAATTATGCCAGATATGGTGAAAGTTGAAAATTTAAAAAAGAACTTCGGAGATTTAGAGGTTTTAAAGGATATAAGCCTGACGGTAAAGGAGGGCGAAAAGCTGGTCATCATCGGACCCTCCGGTTCAGGAAAGTCCACCTTTATCCGCTGCATCAATTACCTGGAGGAACCAACCAGCGGAAAGATAACCGTGGCAGGCACGGAAGTGACAAAAAAGAATCATTTGGAAATGGCTAAAAAATATTCCTCTATGGTCTTTCAGCAATTCAATTTATATCCCCATCTCACTGTCTTAGAAAATCTGACTCTTGCACCCATCAAGCTTCAGCATGTTCCCAAGGAAGAGGCAAAGAACAATGCCATCAAATGCCTGGAACGAGTCGGCTTAAAGGAAAAAGCGGGGAATTATCCGGTCCAGCTCTCGGGCGGACAGCAGCAGAGAGTGGCCATTGCCAGGGCTTTATGTACCAAACAGCCATTAATACTCTTTGATGAGCCTACTTCTGCACTGGATCCTGAGATGGTTCAGGAGGTTTTAAATGTTATGGTTGAGCTGGCCCATGAGAATATCACCATGATCTGCGTAACTCATGAAATGGGCTTTGCACGCCAGGTGGCAGACCGTGTGATCTTTATGGATGGGGGCTACATCCTGGAAGAAGGAACACCGGAACACTTTTTTGAATGTCCGGAGCATGAGCGGACCAAAGCGTTTTTAAGCAAGATCCTTCATTAGGAGGCTGTTTAAATAATATTAATGAGGAGGGAACCAATTATGATGAAGAAAATGATATCACTTGCCCTGGCTTTTGCAGCTATTGCATCCTTGACCGCATGCGGAGCAAAGGCTCCGGAGGCTACCACCGCAGAGACGACTGCAAAGGAAGGGACAACGGCGGCTGGCTCAGAGGCAGCAGGCGGAAAAGTAACTGCAGACGTACAGAAGATTATTGACCGCGGAGCTTTAAAGGTTGGCTGTAAGGCAGATATTCCAAAGTTCAGCTTACTGAATACGGCAACCGGTGAATATGAAGGCTTTGAGGATGACCTGGCTTATGAGATCGCCGGCACTATCTTTGGCTGCACCGCAGATGAAGCAAAAGAAAGGAAGCTGGTAGAATTTCAGGGCGTAACCGCTAAGACCAGAGGACCTCTTTTGGAGAACGGAGAGATCGACCTTGTTATCGCGACCTTTACCATTACACCGGAAAGAAAAGAGACTTATAACTTCTCTACTCCATATTTTACCGATGCGGTAGGACTTCTGGTCAATAAGAATTCCGGAATCGAATCCATCGAAGATCTGGATGGCAAGATCATTGGTATTGCCCAGTCCTCCACTACTAAGGACGGCTTTAAGAAATATGTTGACGAAAAAGGATTTAAGGTTAATCCTCAGTTCCAGGAGTTTGACGGTTATCCGGCACTGGCTCAGGCGCTGGCAACCAAGCAGATCGACTGTTTCTCCGTAGACCGTGCAATCCTGACAGGCTATTTAAATGACGGCAACCAGATCTTACCGGACCGGTTCGCAGAACAGGATTACGGTGTGGCAGCAGCAAAGGAGAATGCAGGACTTGCAGCCCTAGTTGATGAAAAAGTGACTTCCATGGTTTCTGACGGCTCCCTTATGGCCCTTCAGGACAAATGGGGATTGCAGTAAAACCTTATGTAAAGGATAGATGACATGATAAAAGGTCTTTTTGATGCAAAACGCTGGAATGCCCTGTTTCAGGCATTTCCTGAATATTATATACCGGGCTTTCTTATGACGCTTAAAATATCACTGGTGGGGCTGGCCGTTGCGCTGGCCCTTGGAGTGATATTTGGTATGTTTTCCACGGCTAAATTTAAGCTGTTAAGGATAATTTCACGAATTTATGTGGAATTCATACAGAACACGCCTTTGGCTTTGCAGGTATTGTGCTACTATTCCGTGCTGCCCATGTTATTTTCCAGCTCAGGCTTCCGGATTCCCAAGTTTGTGCTGGGAGTGATCGGAGTAGGTGTTTATCACGGCGCCTATATATCGGAGGTCATCAGGACCGGAATCGAAGCCATACCAAAAGGCCAGTCCGAGGCTGCTTCATCTCAGGGCTTTTCCTATCTGGAAACCATGTATCATATCATTCTGCCTCAGACCATAAAGATTATTATGCCGCCTCTTGCGAATCAGGCACTGAATCTGGTAAAGAATACTTCCATTCTGGCAATGGTGGCCGGTATGGATCTTATGTACTTTACGGATTCCTGGGGAGCCGACCGGGGATACTTTGCCCAGGCGTACTTTACAAGTGCTGTGATGTACTTTATCATCTGTTTCCCATTGGCAAGGCTGGCCCGTTATCTGGAGATCAGATCCATGCGGCTGCCTATCGCAAAAACGCTTGATATTAAGGCAGATGAGGAGGCAGCATGTTAGAATTATTTCAGCAGATATTTACTCAGGCCAACGTGACTTTCATGCTGAAGGGGCTCAGAATGACTGTCATGATCGCCGTTTTCGCCACCCTTATAAGTACATTTTTCGGGACGATCCTGGCTCTTATCAGAACCTATTCAACGGGAAAATGGAAATGGGCAGGAGGGATTGTGGCTGCCTATACAGAATTTTTCCGCTGTACGCCCAATCTTTTGTGGATACTCTGGATCTATTTCACCGTGAAGGGGAATAAGGTAGGAGTATCAGTATTTGCGATTTCCCTTTTCACTTCAGCGGTTATGGCTGAAATATTCCGGGGAGGCTTAAACTCCATTCCAAAGGGGCAGTTTGAAGGTGCCCAGTCCCAGGGATTCAGCTTTGTAGAGACTCTTATATATATTGTGCTTCCTCAGATGTATAAAAAGGTGCTTCCGGCCCTGCTCAGTCAGGTGATCACCATCATCAAGGATACTTCCTTCTTAAAAATGGTGGATGTGGCGGAGTTTATGAGAAACTGCTCCGTTGTTCTTGGAAGCATTTACGATGTCAGGGGCATGCTGCTTTTGTTCGGATTTGAAGCCCTCTGCTATTTTACCATCTGCTTTGCTCTTAGCTGTGTGGTGAGGGGATATCAGAAAACCATTGTAACTGGTTAGGGAGGAACATCTTACTATGAAAAAGTTTACAATCACCATTACCCGTGAATTCGGAAGCCTGGGGCGTTCCATCGCCAAGGAGCTTTCCAGAGAACTGGGAGTGGAATTCTATGACCGTGATATTGTTGAGGAGGTAGCAAAAAAGCTGAACCTTCCTGTCTCCACGGTCAGCAATGAGGAAGAAAAATCAAAGCATAGCTTTCTGCCCCGTATGTTTCCTTTGGGGACGGACGAGACTTACATGCAGGACATCATTTTTGATGTTCAAAAAGGCATTATTTTGGATCTGGCTAAAAGATCCAGCTGCATCCTGGTAGGAAGGTGCTCGGATTACCTTCTGGAAAAGGAAAAGAACAACATCAATATTTTTATTTATGCGCCTTATGAAAAAAGGCTGGAAAACTGTGTGAACACTCTTGGCATGACTGAGAGCGAGGCGAAACGAATGATCGCGTCCGTTGACAAGGCCAGAAATACCTATCATAAGAAATACGCCGGTTATCTGCCCGGTGATCCGGAACATAAAAGCCTGATGATCGATTCTTCCCTTTTAGGAGTCACAGGAACCGCAAAGCTGATTGCAGAGATTGTGCACCAGCTTTATGGAGAATAGTCAGAATGGGAAGCTTTTTATAAAACAGGCCTTTTTGGTGAAGCTTGGGTGAAAGCCCGTTTTTTCGCTGAAAGGGCCTGTTTTGTTAACATGGAAGAAAACCAGGGATAAAATTGGATAAAAGGCCGGCCTGATAAATATGCGTTGGCAGGAGGAGAGGAACGTGCGTTACCGATTAAAGAAAAAGCTGATTCCTGTGGGAGCAGATGAGACGGTTCCGGAAGGGGAAGCCCTTGTGGAAGTCATGAACAAGGAAGAATACTGGAAAGCCTATCATACGAAATATCAGGATCATTTGCTGATGAAAAGCCTGGAAAGGGCGCAGTACTGCAGGGCAGACTTATTAAAGGGCTGTGTCATTGGAACCCTGGTTATTCCTGTTAAAAAGGACCTTTTAGGAAGGCATGTGGTATTTGGTTATTACATGGACCAGTCCAGGCTCATCTTTATTGATGACAGCAGGGAAGCGGAAAAGATTCTTCACGAGATGGAACGAATCCAGATTTTTGATAAAACCTGTGTTTCCCATATATTTTTTGAGTTCCTGGAGTATCAGGTAAAGGATGAGATTGAATTTTTGCAGAAGTATGAAGAAAAGCTGACGGAAATGGAAGACTGGATCATGAGCGGAAGAAGGGATCGGGGCGATGTTCCTGCGTCCATATTAAGGGCGAGGAAGGAGCTGGCAAAGATTTCCTCCTATTATGGGCAGCTTTTAAATATCAGCCAGACCTTGACGGAAAATTATAACGGGCTGTTAAAGGATGAGGACTGTGCTCTGTTTCACCTGTTTTCCGGCCGCATGGCAAGGCTTACGGAGAATGGAAAGGAATTAAGGGAATATGCACTGCAGATCCGGGAAATGTACCAGGTGCATATAGATATGAAGCAGAACCATGTGCTGTCCTTTCTCACAATGGTCACCGCTATTTTCATGCCCCTTACGCTGATTGCCGGCTGGTACGGCATGAACTTTAAAAATATGCCGGAGCTTAACTGGGATTACGGCTATCTGGTCTGTGTGGCAGCCAGTGCCATAATTATTCTGATAGAGATATGGTATTTTAATAAGAACGGATGGCTTAAAAGATAGAAAACAAAGGGATGGAAATCATTTCCTGTTAAAAAAGATGTGGGAAATTCAAGCCATCACCTTGACACTCAAAAGAAAATCTGCTATAGTATATCTTTGTGTGAAGCGAGAGGATGAAGGTCTGAAACGTGCCTGATACCTCTCGTTTTGTTTGCGAAAAGTGTGTGCGAGGCCGTCGGCAACATGGGAAGCCGGTTGGCCGTAAGAAAGGAACCAAGCATTTATGGAGACAGTTAGATTTGATGAATTACAGCTAGATGAAAGAATTCTGCGGGCAGTAGCAGATATGGGATTTGAAGAGGCATCTCCCATTCAGGCCCAGGCCATTCCGGTTCAGGCAGAGGGAAGGGATATTATTGGGCAGGCTCAGACTGGAACAGGAAAAACAGCAGCCTTTGGCATCCCTCTGTTGCAGAAAATTGATCCCAAGGTGAAAAAGCTTCAAGCGGTTGCCCTCTGTCCAACCAGAGAGCTTGCTATTCAGGTGGCAGATGAAGTCCGCAGGCTTGCAAAATATATGCACGGTGTAAAGGTTCTTCCGATTTATGGAGGACAAGACATTGTAAAACAGATCCGTTCTTTAAAAGACGGTACTCAGATCATCATCGGAACTCCGGGACGTGTTATGGACCATATGCGGAGAAAGACCGTAAAATTCGAACACGTTCATACGGTAATCATGGATGAAGCCGATGAGATGTTAAATATGGGATTCCTGGAGGATATGGAAACCATTTTAAGCCAGCTTCCGGAAGAGCGGCAGACTGTTATGTTCTCCGCTACCATGCCGTCGGCTATCATGGAGATTGCCAGAAAGTTCCAGCAGGATCCGGTGATTGTCAAGGTGGTAAAAAAGGAACTGACTGTTCCAAAGGTAACCCAGTATTATTATGAAGTAAAGCCTAAGAGCAAGGTAGAGGTTATGTGCCGTCTTCTGGACATGTACGCGCCGAAGCTGTCTGTTGCTTTCTGTAATACCAAAAAGCAGGTAGACGAGCTGGTACAGGCCCTTCAGGGACGCGGATATTTTGCGGAAGGACTTCATGGAGATTTAAAGCAGATCCAGCGTGACAGGGTCATGAACAGCTTCCGTAACGGCAAGACGGAGATCCTTGTGGCAACTGATGTTGCAGCCCGGGGAATCGACGTAGACGACGTTGAGGCGGTATTTAATTACGACCTTCCCCAGGATGACGAATATTATGTTCACAGAATTGGACGTACAGGCCGTGCAGGACGTGAGGGCATTGCTTTCAGCTTTGTAGTAGGCAAGGAAGTTTATAAGCTTCGTGACATTCAGCGCTACTGCAAGACAAAGATCATTCCTCAGGCAATCCCATCCTTAAATGACGTAACAGCCATTAAGGTGGATAAGATTCTTGAAAATGTGGCAGACACCATCGGTGATACAGATTTAAGCAAGATGGTGAACATCATCGAAAAGAAGCTTTTGGAAGAGGATTACACCTCTCTTGATCTGGCTGCAGCCCTTCTGAAAATGACGATGGGCGAGGAAAATGAGGATATCATTGATACAAGACAGCCTCGTTCCCTTGATGAGCTGGACAGCATCTACGGCGGCGGAAGCCGCGGCCGCAGCAGCAGAGGCGGAAATGGAAACAGCCGGGGAGGAAGATACGATTCTTCCAGAGAAGATATGGCCCGTCTGTTCATTAACATCGGAAAGAACCAGAATGTGAAGCCGGGAGATATCCTTGGCGCCATTGCAGGGGAATCCGGTATGCCTGGAAAGATGGTCGGAAGCATTGATATGTATGACAAGTATACATTTGTTGAGGTGCCGAGAGAAAGCGCTGACGCTGTGTTGCAGGCCATGAAGGATGTTAAGATCAAAGGAAAAAATATCCATATGGAAAAAGCCAACGGAAAAGGCAGATAAATTTCCGGGAGCTGGGTGAAAAAGGAAGACGGAGCGTCTTACCGAATCCGCCTTGCTCCCGTTTTTTTGTCCACAGTCCGTAAAAGGTTTTCTTGCTTCTTGTGGAAAAAGAAGTTACAATATGTTCAAGTTGTGCATATGGTACAGGATTCAGGAGGTTATGATGGCAGAGTGGAAAAAGAATGATCGAATAGAAGTAGTGATTGAAGATATGAGCGAAACCGGGGAAGGGATCGGCAAGACCGATGGATTTACCTGGTTTATTAAGGATACAGTTATGGGAGATAAGGCCCTGGCTAAGGTGATGAAGACCAAGAAGTCCTATGGGTTTGCAAAGCTGGAACGGATCACAGAACCGTCTGTAAACCGTGTGACACCCAGGTGTCCGGTTGCAGGGCCATGCGGCGGCTGCCAGCTTCAGGCAATGGATTATGAGGAACAGCTTCGGTATAAGGAACGGAAGATTTATAACAATATCACCAGGATCGGCGGCTTTTCTGAGGTTCCCATGCTGCCTATCATGGGGATGGACGAGCCATGGAGGTATAGGAATAAGGCACAGTTTCCATGGGGATTGGATAAGGATGGGAATATTATTGTGGGGTTTTACGCGGGGCGGACTCATTCCATTATTGGATGTGAGGACTGCCTTCTGGGGGCAGAGGAGAACCGGGAGGTTTTAAGGCGGATAAAGGTGCATATGGAGCGGTATCATCTGCAGCCTTATGACGAAGCTGCTCATAAGGGGCTGATCCGTCATACCCTGATCCGTAAAGGATTCCGGACCGGAGAGCTTATGGTTTGTCAGGTTATTAATGGAAAGAGCCTGCCACACAGCGGGGAACTGGTAGAAAGTCTTCTGGAAATTCCGGGTATGACCAGTATTTCCTTTAACGTCAATAAGGACAGGACTAATGTGATTTTAGGGGACCGAGTGGAAAATCTTTATGGACCGGGATATATTACGGATTATATTGGAGAGGTGAAATACCGTATTTCTCCCTTGTCCTTTTATCAGGTGAATCCGGTGCAGACGGAAAAGCTTTATGGCACTGCCCTTGAGTATGCGGGGCTGACAGGCGGGGAAACAGTTTGGGACCTTTACTGCGGGATCGGGACCATCTCCCTTTTCCTGGCTCAAAAAGCAAAAAAGGTGTATGGCGTGGAGATCGTTCCCCAGGCCATTGCGGATGCAAGGGAAAATGCAAGATTAAATGATCTGGACAATGTGGAGTTCTTTGTTGGGAAGGCGGAAGAGGTTCTGCCGGAGCAGTATGAGAAGAATCATGTGTATGCGGATGTGATCGTGGTGGACCCTCCCAGAAAGGGATGCGATGAGGCCTGCCTTGAGACGATTGTGAAGATGGCGCCGAAGAGAGTGGTGTATGTGAGCTGTGATTCGGCTACTTTGGCAAGGGATATGAAGTACCTGGCTGAGAGAGGGTATGAGGTGAAGAAGGTTAGAGGGTGTGATATGTTTCCTCAGGGGCTGCATGTTGAAACCGTATGCTTATTATCCCGTATAAAATAAGGGTTTAACCAGTATCTTATATTGATAAAAGTGGGTGGTGGCCTGTCAATTCAATTAATTGATCATTTTAAGTTTGTTGATTGACGCTGCAATAGAAGAGCAGGCAGTTTTCACCGAATAAGTTGACAAAAAAATGCTATGATGATAGTATGTTTAGGAATTGAATACTATATAAAGTGAAACACCAAAGAGATGAAAATTTGGTGTTTTTAAAAGGGAATCAGGTGAGAGACCTGAACGATCCGGTCACTGTAAGAAAGGAGTCCTTCTTTATTAATCCATTGTGCAAAGTTATGAGAAGGAAAAGAGGATGTTGAAAATCAAGTCAGGAAACCTGCTTTATGTAGAAGAACGATGACGCTTCCGAGCAAAGCAACCATCTAGAAGACTAAAGGTAAAAAATACTGAATAGTCTTTTTTGTGGTGCCTGTGTATACAGACACTTTTTTCTTTGTTTTAGGAAACGAAGTTGTTCATTCAATAATAAAACAAGGAGAAAAGATTATTATGAGAAACAAGAAAAGAATTGTCAATTTATTGTTGGTTATTATGCTTTTGTTCACGTTGACAGGCTGTGGATCAAATGTAAAGAATGAAAATACTAGCAGAAAAGATGCAGAAAAAATTATCGAAGAGAATGTGGATAATACCGTACATAACCAAGAAGGTTCAAGCGGTGAAGAAAGTGAAGCAAAGGAAATAAGAACAGAGTATCCTGTGACTATAACTACATATGGAACCGATGGAAAAGAAATAATAACTACTTATGAGAAAGCACCTGAAAAAGTACTGGCCGTGTATCAAGGAAGCATTGAAACCTTATTAGCATTAGGTCTTGAAGAACACATAGTTGCAACGGCTGGATTAGATAATAAAGTACCAGATTCCTTAAAAGCTGCATTTTCAAAAATAAACTATTTGGATGAATTTACTCCTTCATTAGAAACAGTAACGATGCTGGAACCAGATATGATTTTATCATGGGGTTCTCTTTTCAAAGAAAAGACATTGGGAGATGCATCGGCTTGGATAGAAAAAGGCACCAATACTTATATTAATAGCAATACAAGACTGGCTACTGGAGAGGTTTCTTATGATAGAACACTAGAAAATGAGTACAAGGATATTTTAAATTTGGGTGTAATTTTTGATGTACAAGATAAAGCTGAGTCCATTGTAAAGGATATGAAGAATACAGTTGAAGCAGTAGCAGAAGTAGCATCAAAACAGGAGAAAAAACCTTCCGTGCTGATCTTAGAGTCATATGATTCTACTTTTACAAATTATGGGGCAAGTAGTTTAGGTGGTGATATGGTTACTGTGTTAGGTGGTATATTAGCCAAAGAAGATGGCAGTGATTTAGGGAAAGAAGATATAATAGCTCTAAATCCAGATGTGATTTTTGTTGTATATATGCCTTATGAAGGAGACGATGCAGAAAAATTAAAACAGGAAAAATTAGATGTATTTCTTAAGGATGAGTCCTTGGCAAGTTTAAGTGCCGTGCAAAATAGTAGAGTGGTGCCAATTATGTTAAGTGAAATGTATGCAAGTACGACTCGAACAAAAGATGGTATTGTGACTTTTGCTAAGGGATTATATCCAAATATTGAAATAGAATAGGTATGAAAATAGGAAAAAAGACAGGAAACTTATTTTGGGGCCTATGTTATCTGGGATTGCTTATTGTGCTCATACTTTCGGTTCTAACTGCAATTACCTTTGGGAATGCAGAAATTACAGTTAGTCAGGTCTATGGGGTTTTATTTTACAAATTATTTCATTTAAAGCAATATGAGGCATTCTCGTCAGGTGCAATTCATGATGTTGTGTGGTTGATCCGTTTTCCTAGGGTACTACTTGCAATCGCGATTGGAATTGGACTATCTGTCTGTGGAGACGTTATGCAGGCAGTTGTAAAAAATCCTTTGGCTGATCCCTATGTATTAGGCATTTCCTCGGGAGCTTCTTTTGGGGCAACGCTGGCGATTATGTTGGGAATAGGAAGTCTATTTGGTAATAATTTTATCGGAGTTATGGCCTTTTTGGGTGCTCTTGGTTCTTCCTTCTTGGTAATTAGCTTATCTAACATCAGAGGAAAAGCAAAGACAGGAAAACTTATATTAGCAGGAATGGCAGTTAACTCCATTTGTTCTGCTTTTTCCAATTTTGTGCTATATATTGCAAATGATCGAAATGCTACTACAGAAGTTGCCTTCTGGACTATGGGTAGTTTAGCCGGAGCAAAATGGGACATTGTGAAGGTGGTATTACCAATTATGATTTTAGGAGCCTTGTTTTTCTGGACACAATCAAGGAACCTGAATCTAATGCTGTTAGGGGAAGATACGGCAATTACTCTGGGAACAGACCTAAGAACTATAAGAATACTATACCTTATATTGGTATCTATTATGGTGGGGTTTGCCGTTTTTTCTTCTGGTATAATCGGATTTGTGGGATTAATTATCCCCCATGCAGTTCGTATGGTCACTGGAACTAATCATAAGAAATTAATACCAACCAGTGCGCTTGTAGGGAGTATATTCCTGGTATGGGCAGATGTAGTAAGCCGGGTCATACTAAAACATTCCGAGTTGCCAATCGGTATACTAATTTCTTTAATAGGTGCACCTTGTTTTGTAATTTTAATGTTACGTAAGTCATATGGAATTGGAAGGAAGAAAACATGAGTATAAAGGTAGAAGACTTAACCTATTCCTATGGACATAAAAATGTATTAGATAGTGTGGAAATTCAGTTAAAAAGGAAAAGCTTTACCGGAATAATCGGTCCAAATGGATGTGGAAAATCAACTTTATTAAAATGCATTTACCGTGTACTTAAACCTCAAATAGGGACCATATGGCTAGAGGATAAACTTCTAAATAGTTATAGCATAAAAGAATCATCAAAGTATATATCAGTTATGGCTCAGCACAATTCATACCAGTTTGATTTTAAAGTAAAAGATATTGTAATGATGGGAAGAGCCCCCCACAAAAGATTGCTGGAAAGAGATACTCTAAAAGATTATCAAATTGTTGAAGAAGTATTGGAGAGTGTGAATATGTTGGAATTTTCGGAAAGAGAATTTGCAACATTATCTGGCGGGGAACAACAAAGGGTACTCTTAGCAAGGGCATTAGCTCAAGACGCGAGGACACTCATACTTGATGAGCCAACCAATCATTTGGATATTACATATCAACTACAATTAATGAGAATCTTAAAAAAACAAGATATCACCATATTTGCAGCTATGCATGATTTAAATATCGCCGCCATGTACTGTGATTACCTATATATTATGAAAGCAGGAAAAGTAATCGCACAGGGTGAAACCAAAAAAATATTAACCCCTGAGAAAATTTTTGAAGTCTATCAGGTTGAATCGCAAATAGTACAGGATAAGAATGGGAAACTTCATATATTATTTACAGGAGACCAGCCCTAATAAGTCAAGCTAAAAGGAGACGTATGATTAATAGTCCTAAATTAATCACACAAGAAAAAATGGGAATAAAAATAGGTATACTACATTGCTTAGAGGCTACTAAAGTATGTGCCGGATGTGGCTGTCTAAATGCTTTTAATCTAAAGAAAGGAAGTTTTACAGAATATGCGAAGGAAGATGCACTTGCAGCATATTTTACCTGTAATGGATGTAAAAAACAAAATTATGCTTCTCCAACAGAAGATATGGGCATGATAGAAAAAGTAGAAAGGTTACAATCAGAAGGAATAGATGTGGTGCATGTTGGAATCTGTTGTGAAAATGCAGATGGAAGTTTCTGTGAAAGAATAGTAGAAATTGTTGAAATGATAAAGCTCAAAGGGATTCAGATAAAAAACAGGACTCACATATAAAACATAATTCTGGCATAATGCCTTGTATAATTAACCTGAGATATCGGAAACGCTGTCAAGGCAAGTTTTTTAGCCTTACCTGTGTTTCCGATATCTTATATTACAAAATAGGCATTATGTCAACCAGCATAAAGCTTGAAACAGTCTCTAATAGTAAACGGCTACAGTATTTAAAGGAATCCGGGCTGACATTATTCGCCGTTTTCCCGGACGCAGCCAAGAGGTTCTATGGCATATTCACAGGCAGCCAACAGCCCTGCATGGACATTTGAAGCTTCTGAATATAGTACTGAGTATTAGTAATAAACCACATTTGTGCATCGAATTTCATAACGGTCCAAAACGATAAGCCCTGGAGATCATATTCTTCTACCAGTCCGGCCCTTGCGTTAAAGCTTCTTGCATCTTTCGTCCATACTACATGAAGAATCCCATCACTATCCATATAGTAGAAGTAAGGTGCCTGTGCTGTTTCATTAAATTGTATTGGTATACCATTATCCGATGCAATTTCTACTGCACTGTTATAAGATATTACTGTAGCATCTGTGGCACCGGGAATATAGGGAAGTGTCCAATCATAACCTAGGGCGGTGATTCCCAGAAAAATTTTTTCAGGGGGAATAATACTAACCATGTAATTTAACAATTCTCTTAATATATTAATCGGAAAAATTGCGTTTGGATAGCTGTAATACCTTGCCCAATCATAGGAAGAAAATATGATTCCATCTACAAAGTCAGATAACTTTGAATAGTCTATTTTTTCAAAACTGATGCTGGGTGTAGCAACACTTGCAGCAGGCGTAACGGTAATCATCACCCTGAAACCTTCTGAATGATATATGCCGGCGGCCCTTTTCAAAAATTCTGCAAGATAATTTATGTTATCAAAGGTTATAGTTTCAGCATATATGTTTATACCATAAAATCCTTTCGTTTTCAGTATTTGAAGAGTATTATCAATCAGGAGATCCTGCACAGAAGGATTATTTAAAATATCATAAGTCACTTCACGGCTAATGACTCCCTCTCCTGTCATAGTGGAAACAAACATCATGGGTGCGGTACCGTAAGACTTAGCCAGCTGGATAAGTTCAGTGTCGTCAGCACTGGAGATAATTTCTCCGTCACTTGTAGCCCTGTAATTAAATATGGTTAAATAAGATAAAAAAGGAAGTGTTTTTATTAAAACAGATTTTTCTATATAGAGAAAGATATAACCATTAGTGGCAATCGTTCTTGTTCTATTTGTTTGATAGCTTATTACTATCGTTTCACCAGCGTACAGATATTCTCTATCGGATAGATGGGGATTATTTCTTAATAATTCCATAGGTGTAGTACTGTGCTGCTCTGCAATGCTCTCCAAAGTGTCGCCAGGTTGGACAGTATAGAGTGTTTCCGGCTGTACAATCACGATGGTTTGGCCAATTGCTAAATTATCGGGGTTTGTAATTCCATTTTCCAATATCAATCGGCTAACGGGGATTTCATAATATTCTGATATAGAATAGATGGTTTCATTGGGTTGGACAACGTGTATGATCATGGATTCCCTCAAATGATCTTATTAATACTATTATATGTTAATCTTACATGTTCATAACATCATAGTTTAATTATAAAATGTATCTCAATAATTTTACGCTGTATCTGGTTTAGGCAGTTGGGATAGACCGCTATGATATAGGCGGGGATCCGGTATTCCGGGCCAGCTTCATGTTATTACTACCTGAAAACCTCCAGTTTTGCCGTAAGGTATGAGTTGCATTTAGAGATTTTCTTTATAGAATGCAACTAATTTTTCAACAGCTTGTCTAACTGGTTCTGGCTGGTCGTATAAATCATAGTGACTTACACCTTCAAGAATAAATAAATCCTTTTTAGTTGATGCTGCTCTATTATAAAGCTCATGACCATCTCTGAAGGAACCGAATGCACCTTGCTTATTAACGATTATGATTTGTAATGGCTGAATTAGCAGCGTTTCAGCTAGATTGATTGAATGAATTTAATATTGGTACGGAGCAGCTGGCAAAACAAGTCGGGAAATTACTGGCACAAAATATTTCGCTGGCTCGATCTGCTATTTCATCAGAATCACAAGGATATACGAGCGAAGATCGGCAAGCCTATCAATTATAAACTCATCACCGACATCGTGCGGTGGAGAATAAAGCGGAAAGAGAAAGGGAGTGACACTTTATGACAAACGAGCGCGTATACAAGATGGCATTTTCGACCGTCTACCCGCTGCTTGTTCAAAAGGCGGAGCGCAAAGGGCGCACAAAATCCGAGGTTGATGCTGTGATTTGCTGGCTGACAGGGTATGACGATTCTGGCTTGCAAGCGCAGATTATGAAGAATATTGATTACGAAACCTTCTTTAACGAAGCCCCGCAGATAAACCCCAACGCCACCAAAATTTCAGGAGTGATTTGTGGGCACCGGGTTGAGGAAATCAAAGAACCGCTCATGCAGAAAATCAGGTGGCTTGACAAACTGGTGGACGAATTGGCAAAAGGCAAGCCAATGGAGAAGATTTTAAGAAGCTGAAAGTGAATAGCTAATAAACTCCGCAAAACGCTTGGCTACAAGAACCCGCTGAGGTGCGGTTTCATTACTATGGTAAATCAAAGCAAGAGTTAAAACTTGCATCTAAAATCAGTAATATAATAATTGTAGCTGCAGCAAAGTGTGAGGATAATCCACCATCTTTATAAACAGTAATATGAAATAAAATAGACTTCAGAGGCAATGCCGCTTCATTATATGGAAAAATCTCTATTTCTTTGATTCATGAAGAAATTAGAGATTTTTACACAAAAGCCTTTGGCATGTCCTTGGGTTTTCTTAGATAGAGCTTATGTTGTTTATTATCCATTTTTTCTTTGTATCTGGCTTGGCGCATAACCGGTACGTTTTTTGAATAAACGGCTGAAATGGAGCGGATCAGTATATCCCACAGCATCCGCTGCCTCAGTCACGGTACAACCCTGCTCACGCAAAAGCTTAGCGGCCATATTGATCCTGTAATCTATGAGAAAATCAATGGGCCGGCACTGTGTATATTTATAAAAAAGATAGGAAAGCTGTGACTTGCTTTTTCCGATATAATTTGCCAAATCCTCCATTGTCAATGCACTTCTGCAGTTATCTTCTATATAGTCCGCAAGCTTTTTCACGATGCGGTAATCTTCAGCAGAATTATCTTTTTCACCGTTGAAAAAAATGTTCTGAAAAATTTGCCGGGACAGTAACTGCTTTTGGAGGATGAAATGAATGTCCATCTCTTCATTGGCATCAGCCAGCCCCTGCAAAGCCGGAGAAATAGCAGGCAGATCAATGGGTATGGAAAACAATAAATTACTGCTTATTTGATGGTAATAAATATTGATATGGGTAAACGGATTCTCCCCTAATACATGAAAGTCAAGCTGGCACCCCGGGCAGCCATGCAGCATTGTTCCCGGTCTTGCTAGAAAGCATTTATCATCAAACCTTATTTCTGCTTCTCCCTCAAGGGGAAAGATAAATGCTCCGTGTATGGTTTGGTAAGAGGTAGGCTTGTCCGATGGATACTTTACAAACTGTATTACATTATTTACGCGGAACGGAGAAAGCCGATAAGCCTGTTTCAGTATATTCAGAGCGGTTTGAGCCTCCATTTTATCCATCCTTTCTTTCAATAGGGTAATAGGAAAACCACCGCATAAGGACAGACTGCTCCTTCGCGGTGTTTTCCCAAATAGATTTAATTCGTATGGGTTCATGCTTGTTATGGGAACTGCTTATCTAAGTAAGCCAATGCCCCGGATAACTTCAGAGGAATATTATCATGATGACCGTAAGGATTCCACTGCATTTCTATATTGCCCTGGGGCAAATGATTTATGAGCGCTTCATAAGTGTCTTTTGTTGCCTGTGCAGCATTTTTTTTAATATCATGGGAACCTTTTCCTTCATCTTCTCCTGAAGAAAGAAATACGGACGCTTTTTTGTTAACCAGAGAATTCTTTTTCACAAATCCGGTCCAGTCCGGATACCAGAAAGAACCCGAAATTGAAACAATATCATCGAAGATATCTGTCTTATACAAAGAGTATATCCCAAGCAGTCCGCTAAGCGAGTGCCCCAATAATGCCGTTTTGGAGGGAAGAGCACTGCCAAACAGCTCCTTATTAACGCCTGGAATCAGAACCTTCTCCAAATAATCCAAATACTCCTTGCCCTTGCCCCCGAAATCGGCAAAACGTTCATGAAGGGCTTTGGCTGGCCAGGGTGTATACTCGGACAGCCGGTCCAAAGGCGGTATACCGACTAAAAGAAAGCGGTATGATTTTTTTTCTTCCGGGATTTTTTCCAGCGCCTTGAAAATGATGTCTGCATCCAGCGCATATACAACCGGACAACTGCTTGTTTCGGGAGAAAAGCCGGATGGCACCAACAGCTCCAAGTCTCTCCCTGCTATAGGAATTGTTTGCATTTGTTTCACCTTAATCAGTTATAAAGGAAGTCTGAAAGTTCCTCCAACGTATCGAAGTTGCGCACACCGTAGTCCATAAAAGCGTCATAGGGTATTTCGATGATCCGGTTGTTTACGATAGCTGGTATTGATGCCAGTATTTCTTCATTTTTTATACTTTCTACGGCCTTTGCATCACTTTCCGCATTACGGTCCGCAGTAATATAAATAATAACATCAGGATTTGCTTCTACAAGGTTTTCCAACGTAAGATTGGAGCCGCCCTTATCCATGACATTGGCACAATTTAATGCAGAAAGCATTCCGTTTTGCAGCTTTGCATTTGCACCGAAAACCACAAAGGTTCCTTCTTTATAGGTTGCCATAACCAGCACTTGAAGAGTTTTGTCTCCAGCAGAGGCTGCCACCTTTTCTGAGACTGTGTTTAAACGCTGTGCCAGGTTTTCTGCATATGCGTTTGCTTTATCCTGAACATCAAAAATTTCACCCAGGGCAATTACGTCATCGATAATATTCTTCATGGAAACATCTGTGCTCATATCACTTGCTTTTTGTGCATAAACATTGATTCCCAGCTCATTCAGTTCCGGAATGGAACCAAAGGTCCCCTCTGCAAACGTGGCGCTGCGTCCGATAATAACATCCGGTTCCGCCGCCGCAATCACTTCTTTGCTGATGGTCATTTTATCGCCCAGAATGTCCAGAGAATCATACAGTTCTTTCCAGTCATCTCCCGGTGCATTATCAATCGCAATGGTACCGGCAATCTTATCTGAAAGACCTAAGTTGTAAAGCAGTTCTATGGCTGAGGCATTTGCTGTGACCACTCTGTCCGGCGTTTTACTATATGTCTGTCCGACAGGTACATAGTCGCTGCCTTTGGTTTGTACCGTAATCGGATACACTGTATTTACGGCGCCGCTTTGTGAAGCCTCTGATGAAGGGGCAGGCGTACTTTGTGAGGCAGGCGTATCCTGAGGGGCCTCCTTTGAGCTGCATCCGCTTAAAATTGCTCCTAATATCATAGTGCCTGCTGTAAAGGCCGCCATTTTCTTTCTCATTTTATTGGTTTTCATTTCTTACTCCTTTATTTAGAATAGTTGTCATGTTACGCAAGGGGAAAATAGCTGATTGCCATCCCCGCCTGACTGTCTTCCGTTATCTTGCAGTCAACGCGATAAATCCGGCGCACCATTTCACGGTTAATAATATTTTTGGGCGATCCAAAGGAATCTATCTCCCCTTTATTTAAAATGTAGATGGTATCGCAATATTGTGCTGCCAAAGATAGATCATGGAGGGCCGCCAGTACGTTAATACCTAAATTTTTGATAATACTCAGAATCTGCAGCTGATATGTAATATCCAGGTGATTCGTGGGCTCGTCCAAAATAAGAAGGGACGGCTGCTGCGCCAGCGCCCGTGCCAAAACAATCCGCTGCTTTTCTCCTCCGGACAAGGTGGCAAAGCTTCGTTTGGCATAGCTCTCCATACCTACCTTTGCTAAGGAATCCGCCACAAGATCACGGTCCTTTTGTTTTTCTCTTTCCAATGTACCAAGGTGGGGAGAACGCCCCAGCATAACAATTTCTTCAACCGTCAAATCAAAATTTATATTGTTGAACTGTCCCACTACTGCCATTTCCCGGGCCAATGCTTTTGGCTTGTAGCTTTGCAAGGGTTTATCATCAAGCATTACCACACCATCAGATGCCTTTTGCATACGGTATACCGTTTTTAGCAGCGTCGATTTTCCACTGCCGTTGGGCCCTAAAACACCAATAAATTTTCCGTTTTTAATCTCCAGCGAAACGCCTTTTAAAATCTCATTTGCTGCTAAATGAACCTTTAAATCTCTTACAGAAACATCCATGCTCAAACCTCACTAACCAAAACGGTAATGCCGTTTTATTAAAATATAGGCAAAGAACGGTGCACCAATCATAGATGTTACAATTCCAATGGCAAGCTCCCCATTGGGTATTATAATTCTTGCCAGTGCATCCGCCCAAACCAGAAATATCCCGCCCAGCAAAATCGTAATGGGCAGCAGACGGCGGTGGTCCGCTCCCACGACCGCTCTTGCAAGATGTGGAATCATCAGTCCGACAAAGCCGATCACACCGCAGGCAGAGACCAATACGCCGGTTAAAAGAGCCGCCGCCGACATATACAGCTTTCTGTAAAAGCTGAGATTAACGCCCAGGGTAGATGCCGCCTCATCACCAAGCAGCATGGTATTCAGGGTTCGGTACTGGCTGAGAAAAAATATGCAGCTGACAGCCACAATGCAGCTCGGCAAAATGATGTTATTCCAGCTTCCCCGGGTCAGGGATCCCATTGTCCAGAATTTTATGCTTAACATACCATTCCCATCGCCGGATACTGAAATAATAAAATTTGAAAAAGAGGTACATATGGCGTTAACTATTGTACCGGAAAGAATCAGCTTGCCGGATGTGGCTTGTCCGCCCATAGAAGCCAGGAATAAAACTGCACCAGTGGCTCCGGCTGCACCTAAAAAAGCAAGCAGCGATACGGAAGAGATGCTGCCGGCCAGCGGAATGGCTGTACCGATAAAAACCGCAATCGTGGCTCCAAGTGACGCTCCGGAAGATATTCCCAGAATATATGGCTCTGCAAGAGGGTTTTGTACTGTGGCCTGCATGACTGATCCACATAGTGCAAGACCGGCACCTGCGGCAACGCCCAGCAAAACTCTCGGGAAACGGATTTTCCATATGATTGAGGCATTGGCGCTTCGTAAAACTTCACCGGTTCCCGGCTGCTCGATACCAAATAAGCGGTTCATAATTATGGCATATGTATCAGGAAGGGATATGTGTACCGCACCAAGTCCGAGTGCTAAAAAAATAGACAAAATGAGAGCGGCGCATAAAAGTGCAACAACCAGACTGAAAGGAAATAACTCTTTATTGCCTGCTGCACTGCTTTTTTTGTTCTTTAATTCTTCCTGGTTATATTTGATCTTATTATTTGCACAACTGAATTTCAACTTATTCAAAACAGGCCTCCTACTTTTGTTAGTCATAACTAACTTCCAAACTATTATACACAATTTTATCCTTTGATACAATGGGTAATAATTCAATGTCATGGACAATTATTAAAAAACCAGACTATGTCAATCCTTTTAAGTACTTAAAAAAAAACAGCGGCCTTGATTTTTTCAAGAGCCGCCGCCGCTGTTATTACATTTATGCCCGTTTATGGAAGGAACAAAGCAGCGCAGGCAGTTGGAATCTGGTTACAGCGCCAGTGTGAATCAAAATCAAAGCCTTTGCAAAAGACAGTGTTTAATAATTTATACTTGACAAACACATTAATAAGTATTATATTCAAAACGGTGTTATGAAACACTGTTTCGAATACAGGAGGAAAATGTATGGCAAAACAAATTGAAGGTGTATATGAGAAAGTGTATGAATGTGCGAAAAAGGAATTCTTGAGTAAAGGATTCAAGGACGCCTCCCTTCGTAACATCGCCCAGGAGGCTGGTACCAGCACAGGTTCCATTTATACACGTTTTCATAGCAAAGAAGGATTGTTCCATGCCATCGTTTATCCAGTAGTGGAGGAATTGAAAGCATGGTTTCTGGGGATGCAGGAGTCATTTCATCAAATGGATGCTGATTATCAAAAGGAAAATATGTTTCATTACAGCGGAATGGAAGCTGAAAATTTAGTGGCCTACATTTATGATCACTATGATGTTTTCAAGCTATTACTGGAATGTTCAGAGGGAACGGAATTTTCAGATTTCTTAAATCAACTGGTTGAGATTGAGATGGAATATACGGTGAAGTACATGGATGCGACTAAGGATGATGCATTGAAAAATGAAATGATCACAACTGAGTTTCTTCACATTGTAACCAGTGCATATTTTTCCGGAATATTCGAGATGGTGCGGCATGATATGAAAAGAGAAGATGGTATGCTGTATGCAAAACAGCTCAGGGAATTTTATTGCGCCGGTTTTTCAAAAATTTATAACTGGAAATAAGGATACACATACCTGAAAAATGCGGGATATCCCGCATTATTTTAAAACATGAGGTTAGCCTGAACTAACCAAAAGGAGGATTTATGGAACAAAAAGATCAAAGTCCACTAAAGCGGATATGGGAATTGGCAAAATCAGAGCATCCAAGGCTTAAACTGGCGGTTTTACTGGCTGTTATTGGTGTTATGTCAGGCTTTATTCCATATTTGTGTGCGGGGAAAATAATTATTATGCTGCTTTCCCAGACGGCAGATATGCAAAGCTGTATTCCTTGGCTGCTCCTTGCCTTGGCAGGCAGTATTGGAAAAGTACTTCTTACGACTTTTTCGACTGCACAATCCCATAAGGCCACCTTTGCAGTATTGGCAGAAGTGCGAAACAGATGTGTACATAAGCTGGCAAAGCTGTCTATGGGGACCTTACAGGATCAGTCTGTTGGAAGGTGGAAGAGCATTCTGGTTGACCAGATTGAGAGCATGGAAACGACCCTTGCCCATCTTTTACCTGAAATGACTTCCAATGTTTTATCACCGCTGGTCCTTTTAATTGCTTTGTTTTTCATTGACTGGAGGCTGGCACTGCTATCAATTGTCACACTTCCTGTCGGCATGGCTTTCATGATGGCTACCATGAAATCCTATCCGGCAAAATATCAGGAATCTGTTCATATCGGAAAGAAAATGAACGATTCAATTGTAGAATATATCAATGGCATTGAAGTTATCAAGGCTTATAATCAGGGTCAGGCAGCTTATGCGGGCTATATGGATGCGGTAAATGCCAATGCATCATTTTATTATAGCTGGATGAAAAGCGCCCAGTTTGGCTCTGCCTGTTACCGGAATTTCAGCCCGGCTGTTTTGGTGGGTGTTTTACCGGCAGGCCTGGCATTTTATCTGAACGGCGGTATTACGGCCTCACAGTTTATTATGGTCATGATTTTGTCCATGGGAGTCGTTGGACCAATTATCGCTGCTACTAATTTTGTTGATTCCCTGGCACAGACAGGTACGATTATAGAATCCATAGAAACCATATTAAAAGCACCGGAACAGCACCATCCAAAGGAGCCGGTCCAGCTGTCAGGAACGGATATTGAAATGAATCATGTTTCCTTTGCTTATGAAAAAGAAAAGGGAAATATCTTAACAGATGTCACACTAAAAATCCGTCAGGGCACAGTAAATGCCTTTGTTGGACCAAGCGGAAGTGGAAAATCAACGATTACAAAACTGATTGCAGGTTTTTGGGATATTGAAAAAGGAAGTATCAGAATCGGTGGAAAGGAAATCAGTGAAATTCCCCTTGCACAGATAGCCGACCAGATTGCCTATGTATCCCAGGATAATTTCCTTTTTGACGATACCATCCGGGAAAATATCCGTATGGGAAAAGAAAATGCTACGGATAAAGAGGTGGAAGAAGTAGCAAAAAGGGCAGGCTGTGATGCATTTATCCGAAAACTGGAGCATGGATATGAAACCAGAGTAGGCGGAGGAGGAGCACACTTATCAGGCGGCGAGCGGCAGAGGATCGCTATTGCAAGAGCAATGTTAAAAGATGCACCGATTGTCATATTGGATGAAGCCACTGCTTATATTGACCCGGAAAATGAAGCCGTCCTTCAAAAGGCAATTTCCAAACTGGTGCAGGGGAAAACCCTGATTATAATTGCACACCGGTTATCCACGATTGTTGATGCAGATCAGATTCTTTTAGTGGATCAGGGAAGAATCAGTGCTACCGGAACCCATGAACAGCTATTGCAGAAATCAGAATTATACCAGAACATGTGGAATGCACATATCGGAGTAAAGGATGGGGAAAAAGAATGATAGAAATTTTTCGTAAAATATGGAGATTCGCCGGAGAGGAACAAAAAAACATTCGAAACTCTATCATTATAGGGTTTATCAATGCGATTTTTCACATGCTGCAGATTGGAGCGATTTTTCTTACCATTCAGGCGCTGGTAGTAAAGGAAGCGGATAAAGGAACCATATGGTATGTATTAGGACTAATGGTTGTAAGCATAGCAGGTAAAATTGTTACAAATTATTTTTCTCAGCTTCAACAGACACATGCAGGATATTTTATGGCTGCAAATAAAAGAGTTTTTATCGGCAATAAGATGAAATTAATACCCATGGGATTTTTTAACCAGAGCAGCCTTGGAAATATTACAGGCATCTGCACTACAGTTCTTGGTGATGTGGAAACCACTGCACCCATGGTTATGGTGCTGACACTGGGCGGTTTTATTACTACAATCGTATTCACGGTTTATATGCTGGTCTTTGACTGGAGAATGGGACTGATTACAGCGGCTGGGGTTCTTTTCTATTGCCTGATCACATCCTCTATGGAGAAAAAGTCCCGGAATACGGCGCCAAAGAGACAGAAAGCACAGGCTGTGCTTGTAGAGAATATGTTAGAGACCATTCAGGGAATGGGAATCGTAAAGTCTTTTAATCTTACAAGAATGGATAACAAAAAAGTCGATCAGGCGATTGAAAACAGCAAAATCACGAATCTGGCAATGGAACAGATGATTACGCCTTATACGATTATGCAGGAAGTGATACTGAGAATATTCAGTGTTATCATGATGGGGGCAGCACTGTTTTTCTATTTTAAGGGAACCATGGAGCTTACCTATTCCCTGATGTTTATTGTAGTTTCCTTTATTGTCTTTGAACAGATCGAGTCTGCCGGGCACGGAGTTGCAGTCCTTCGCATCTGCGGAAGTTCCATTGAGCAGGCCAATCAGATGGATGATGTGCCATTAATGGATGAAAAGGGACAGATTATAAAGCCAGACAATCATGAGATCATATTTGAACATGTGAATTTTTCTTATGAGAAGCGGCAGATCCTAAAAGACATGAACCTTCAAATCAAAGACAAGACAACGACTGCCATCATTGGACCAAGTGGTTCTGGAAAATCAACGATTTGTAATTTGATCTCCAGATTCTGGGATGCGGACAGCGGCAAAATTAAAATTGGCGGAATTAATGTGAAATCTTATACGCTGGAGTCATTGATGGAACAGATCAGCATGGTATTTCAAAATGTATATCTTTTTCAGGATACCATTGAAAATAATATCCGGTTTGGAAGACCAAGTGCCACCAGGGAAGAAGTCATCGAAGCAGCGAAAAAAGCATGCTGTCATGAGTTTATCTGCAGTCTTCCAAAAGGATATGATACCGTGATTGGAGATAAGGGCTTTGCTCTTTCAGGAGGCGAAAGGCAGAGAATATCCATTGCAAGGGCTATCTTAAAGGATGCACCAATTATTATTTTTGATGAGGCCACAGCCAATGTGGATCCGGAGAATGAAGTGCATTTACAGAAAGCCTTTGAAGAATTGACAAGAAATAAAACGATTATTATGATTGCACACCGCTTAAAAACAGTCCGCAATGCGGATCAGATCCTTGTGGTAGATGGAGGAAAAATTGTTCAAAAGGGTAAGCATGAGGAGCTGATGAAACAGGAAGGTATCTATAAACGTTTTGTGGGTGAAAGAAAACAGGCTGTTTCCTGGAACATCTAAGAAAGACTTTAAAGACAAAAATAGATTTATGGGAGATGATTATAGCAGAGTCAGGCAGATTCTTAGAGTTTGATACATCTGAAAGGAATTCTGCTATCTGCCAGCGCTCCTGTACAAATCGTGCCGGATATCCATGTCTGGCACGATTTGTCATATTTACACTCGGTATAGTTATCTACGCAATCCTTTGTATTCCATGGCCGAAACGTTCTTCTAGTTCATAACTCTCCGGTATTCTCCGGGGAGAATCCCAACATTTCTTTTGAAAAGTTCTGCAAATCTGCTGGCATTGGCATATCCGATGGTCTGTGCGATCTGTGCGATACTCAAATCAGTATGGGATAATAAAAATTCAGCATGTTCAATCCGTGCCTGCTGGATAAATTCCGTAATGGTACACCCATGAACCAGCTTGAAGCTCTTTTTTAATTTAGTCTGTCCCATACATGCTATTTTGGATAGCTGTTCCAATGTTAAAGGAAAAACAGCGTGATCCTTAATATATGCCGAGACATTATAAATCTGTTCCATATCATTACCTGAAATATGGGGCTGTTTCTTATCTTGCTTATGAAAATGTTCCACTACCAGAGAAACAGCCTCATTTACCTTTGCTTCATAAAATAGCTTTGCACTGATCCCGGTGCCCCGATACTCAGCTACCTGATTAAGAAGTAACAGCATTTCAGGGAAGTGCAGGGTTTCATCAATGGAGCAAAAGGCATCATAAGGGTTTAAATAATCATCCGGATATTTTTCTTTCAAATAGTGGAGGTAATAGGCAGGAAGTATTTCGATTCCTACTGCCTTAATGGGTATCTTTTTATGCATGACAGCTTTATAAGGACTCTTTCCGCCGATAATGGTCTTGATACAATTCGCATTAATTCTCCGATATGGATTCAGTTCATGACCGGCAATGGATTGATAATAGGACACGCTCATGCATTCCGGCAGCTGGCATTCGAATAAATAATCTTCAAAAAAGGAAAAATCATGTATCTTGATATCATATAAATCAGTTTCTGAATAAATCCAGTAAAATCCTTCTCCTAGGTCCTTGGAAAGCTCATAGGTCTGTCCGCAGGAGTTAAATCTTCCGTTTGGGTCAATCGGTGCAAAACCTCTGTCTGCCAATACATTTTCATAAAAAAAATCTATCTTCTCTTTCATTAGATTCTCCATTCTCTACAAAATACCTTGATTGGACGAATGATTACCACGATTAGACGAAACTAACTAATAACCATTGAAAATGAAACGCCTATATGGTAATTTTATTTACCGAGGTTAGTTGTAACTAACATATATCATAACATAATTTCTTGTAACGTCAAGAAATAAAAAAAGGAGGAAGTTTGTGAGTAATCAGACGAGAATAAACAAAAAAGAGCTAAGCATAAAAGACCTGGTAACGATCGGTATTTTTACCGCACTTTTATTTGTGACCATGTTAGTGGGTGGGATTGTATTTGCGCCTAATCCGGTTCTTACCTTTTATATGCCGCTGGGATCCGCTTTACTTGGAGGACCTGTTATGATGCTCCTGATTGCAAAAGTTCCAAAGCGCGGAGCGATTTCAATTGCCGGTATTTTGTGTGGACTGATATGGTTTGCAACCGGGATGCACTGGGCAATGGATTTAGGCTATATGGTTGGAGGAATTGTTGGGGATTTTATAGCAGGACGTGGAAAATACAGAAATAAACTGCTGAATATGCTTGCATTCATCTGCCTTAGCTTAGGCGCTGCCGGAACCTATATCTGTTATTTTGCAGACCGTAATACATGGTGCAATTACATGTTAAAAGGCGGAACATCTTCCAGCTATATTAACGCCATGAATGCAGCAGCAAAGAACTGGATGCTGGCTGTTATTTTAATTGGAACGGTTGTAGTGGCAGGAATCAGCGCGTGGATTGGAAATATACTGTTGAAAAAGCAGTTTGAAAAGGCAGGAATTACAGCGTGATGAAAGTTCGATTTGATCCGAGGACAAAGTTACTCCTGCTGTTGCTTTGTGTTCTTTGCACCATGTTTGCACCCTCTTTGCAATATGAATTGGTTCTGGTGTGCCTTATTGCAGTGTTTTCACTGTTGTCAGGGCAGGTTGTACATGCTTTTTTGGGCATTTTATTTTATGGGCTGATTTATGCGGTTACTTTGCTCTCTATTACAAAGATGACAGGAACCACCCAGGCAGTTTTTGCAGCTTTTTTTGGGCTGGTAAATAAGGTGTATCCCTGTGGACTCATGGCGGGCCTAATGATCAAAACCACCAAGACCGGAGAATTTATGGCGGCTTTTTATAAAATACATATGCCGGATCGGTTTGTTATTCCTTTTGCAGTTATGATGCGCTATCTTCCGGTTGTAAAAGAAGACTGGCATTATATCAAGGATGCCATGCGCATGAGAGGTATTTCGCCCTCCATTAAAAATATCTGTCTGCGTCCCATGGTAGTGGCAGAATGTCTGTATGTGCCGCTTATGATGGCTGCTTCCAATACAGCAGATGAATTATCCATAGCAGCCATAACACGCGGGATAGAAAACCCAAATCCCAGAACAAGCCTTACTGAAATTAAATTTTTATTGAGGGATCTGATTGCGGTATTTGTTTTCACCGGTTACTTTGTCATTGGACTTATGGGACCTAAATAAGGAGGACAGGATTATGGATAAAATTCGATTTGAACATGTTTCCTTTGCCTATGACGGCATAGGGGAAGGAAAAATTAAAAACATAAGCTTTTCCGTTCCGTCAGGAGGATGCATTGTATTAACAGGGCGCAGCGGCTGTGGAAAAACTACCGTTACAAGGCTGATCAACGGACTTATACCGGAGTTCTTTTCCGGGGAATTAACAGGCAGCGTATTTGTAGATGGCGAGGATCTCCAGGAAAAACAGCTTTATGAAATTGCAAAAAAGATTGGATCTGTATTCCAGAATCCCAAGACCCAGTTTTTTAATACGGATACGGATGGCGAGATTGCTTTTGAGCTGGAGAATCATGGAGTGCCAAGGCAGGAGATTGTAAAAAGGGTAAAGATGACTGCAGATGATTTAAAAATCACCAATCTTTTAAACCGCAGTATCTTTTCCTTATCAGGCGGTGAAAAACAAAAGATAGCATTTGCTTCTGTATATGCCATAAATCCTGAAGTCTACCTTTTGGATGAGCCATCCTCCAATCTTGATACTGATGCGATTTGTGATTTACGAGACTATATTCGAATCCTGAAGAATCAGGGAAAGACCATTATCATTGCAGAACATCGTTTATATTATTTAAAGGATCTGGCTGATGAGGTTTACTACATGGATACAGGGGAAATCAAGTATCAATGGACACGGGAGGCTTTTTTAAAATTATCTGTAAATGAGAGAAAGCAGCTTGGACTGAGAAGTATTCAATATGAAGAACCTGAAATTGAGGAAAAATCAATAAAAGGTGACAACGCTTATTTTGAAATCAGGGACTTTTCCATTGGATACGGTAAAAAAGAAGTGTTAAATGATATTCATTTTAAAGCGAATAAAGGAGATATTATTGCGGTAACCGGGCATAACGGAGTCGGAAAGTCCACCCTGTTACGAACGGTATGTGGCCTGCAAAAGGCTTTGGGCGGGACAGCATTATGGAATGGAGAAGTCCAGAGCCAAAAGGATCTGTTAAAAAGAACTTATATGGTCATGCAGGATGTGAACTATCAGCTGTTTGCTGACAGTGTGGAGCATGAAACCTGTTTTGGTATTAAAAATCCCGATTTTGCAAAAGTGGAACAGGTATTAAAGGAACTGGATTTATATGAGTTAAAAGACAAACATCCTAATACCCTGTCAGGCGGACAAAAGCAGCGCCTTGCAGTTGCTGTAAGCAGGCTTTATGAAAAGGATGTTCTGGTTTTTGATGAACCGACCAGTGGTCTTGACTTAGAAAGCATGGGGCTGGTATCGGAATTAATGAAGAATCTGGCAAGTATGGGGAAGATCATTTTTGTTGTTACCCATGATTTTGAATTGGTGTCACTGGCGTGTACAAGAATTTTCAGGTTAGGCCTTGGAAGTATGAAAAAAGAAAGGAGGAACGATAAAAATGAAGAAAAAAGACAGTTCCATACGTCTGCTCCTAAAATGGGCTGGTAAGGATAAATATTTTCTGTATTTGTCTGTATTTTGTTCATTCATAAGCGGACTATGTACGATGATTCCTTATTATGGGGTATACCAGGTGCTTACAGCAATTTATCAGAATGCCTGCACAAAAGAGGTGCTCCTTCATAACAGCATAGTGATTCTGGCGTCAATTGCGGTCCGTTTTGTTTTATTTGGATGTTCCGGCGGATTATCACACAAGGGAGCCTACCGTACCCTTTATAAGGTGCGGTGCATGATCATAGACCACATGGCCAAGGTCCCATTAGGTGTATTAAGTGAACATAATACAGGTTCCATTAAAACCGTATTAAATGAGGATATTGAAAAGCTGGAATTGTTTCTGGCACACCATCTCCCGGAATTTATCTATTATATGTGCGGGCCGGTTGCAGTATTTATCTATCTTTGTTCTGTTAATGTGCCGCTGGCGCTGGTTTCTTTGGTTCCGTTTGTGCTTGCAATGGCAGTGATGGGCGTGATGTTTTCCGGTATGTCGAAGGTGTTAGGGGATGCAAATCAGTCTCTGGTAAATTTAAATTCGGTTATCATTGAATACATAAGCGGAATGAAAGTCATAAAAGCGTTCCACATGGGAACCAACTCTTTTCAAAAATATAAAAATGCCATTGAGAAAGAAAATACAATATGGAATAAGATATCAAAAAAGATGGGTCCTCCTTATGCAGCCTATATTGTGATTACGGAATGTGGATTGCTTTTTATGGTGCCAATTGGGGGATATTTCTTTTTACATAAATCCCTTCCCCTAAATGTATTTATTCTTTTTCTGTTTATCGGTTCGTTGTATCTGACAGAGCTAAGACCGCTTCAGGAGCTTGGATCAAACTTTGCAAAGGTTCTGCATGCAGTGACGCAAACAAAAGAAATACTGGATATCCCTGTTTTTGAGGGTGGCGGCGATTTTCCAAAGAAACATGATATCTGCTTAAATAATGTAAGCTTTGCTTATCCAACCAATGAGAATGAGCCGGTTCTGACAAACTGTAATCTTTCTATCCGCCACGGAGAAAAGGTGGCTTTGGTCGGGAAATCCGGTGCAGGTAAAAGTACAGTCATTCAGCTGATTGCCAGATTTTATGATGCAGGGAAAGGCAAAGTAACCATAGGTGGAAAGGATGTGCGGGAATTAAATTATGAACAGCTGTTAGAGAATGTGTCCATTGTATTTCAAAAGACATTTTTAACAAGAGACAGTGTCTTTGAAAACATCCGAATGGGGACACAGGCAACCCTTGAAGAAGTCAGGGAGGCAGCAAAAAAAGCACAGATTGATTCCTTTATCATGAGCCTTCCAAAGGGATATGAAACAAAGGTGGGAAGCTATGGCACCCGCTTTTCAGGAGGAGAAAAACAGAGAATTGCAATAGCAAGAGCAATCTTAAAGAATGCTCCCATACTGATCTTAGACGAGGCCACTTCCGCAGCAGATCCTGAGAACCAGCTGGAAATTGATAAAGCCATTCATAATCTGTGTGAGGGGAAAACGGTGCTTATTGTTGCCCATCGCTTAAGTGCATTAAAAATATGTGACCGTATTGCAGTTGTAGAAAACCATACGGTCAGCTGCATTGGAAGCCAGAAAGAGGTCTTAAGAGAAAACTCTTATTTTAGAGCTGCCTGGGAAAGCTTTCAGAAGGCAAGGACTATGGCTTATGAGATGGAAGGAGGTTTTGAAAATGAATGAGAATCATCCAATGAAATGGAACAAACAGCTTTTTCTCTCCGTATTTTGTGTCATGTTGGAAGGACTTCTGTCTGGGTGTAATTTTATGGTGATGTATGATATCTTTCAATCCTTGTGGAACCATCAGATGGCCATGGGAAAAATCCTGGAAATCACAGGTGGGCTTGCCCTTATCTTTCTTCTCAGGCTTATTATTTACAGCTTTGGTTATGTAAAAGGTCAGATCGGCGGGGCCAGAGTCAGTAAGCAGATACGGCTGTTTCTTGGAGATAAGCTAAGAAGGATCCCGCTTTCCAGATTCCAAAAATCCCAGACAGGAGAGTATATCAATGCAGCAACTGAAAATGTTAATAGTTATGAGCAGATTTTAACACATAAAATAGGGGATATCATAAAAAATCTCACACTGGCTGTTATGCTGGTCATTTTCGTGGCAGCCTTGTATGTGCCTTCGGCATTGATTTTATTGGCAGCTGAACTTTTATTCATACCTGCAATTGCCGCCTCTTTTTATGCCGTTAAAAAGTATGGGATGAGAAAGAATGGGATCTGTGCGGAAAATGTCAGCAGTATAGTAGAGTATATTGCCGGTATTCAGACCTTTCGGGCTTATGGAATCGGAGGGACAAAAAACAAATCAGTTACCAGCTCTATGAAGAAATTCAGTGATATCAGTTTTATTTATGAATTAAAAATCATTCCGGTTGGAGTGGTCTATAGTATTCTGATTGGGTGTACGCTGCCGCTTGAAATTCTGGTTGCTGGGGACCGCTGGATGAGCGGAAGCATGGAAACCCCATCTTTTGTCATAATTTGTCTGCTGCCCTTATTTTTGACGAAATTATTAGGCACCATATTTATAGATATGACAAGCTATAAAAATCTGATGATTGCAAAACAGAAAATCAATGGGGTTGTTGAGGTTCCGGAAGAAATACAAAGCAGCCAGGTATTTGCTCCGCAAAAACATGATATCCTTTTTGAACATGTTGATTTTTCTTATGAAAAGGGGGAGCTTATCTGCAAGGATATGAATATCCGGATCGAGGATCAGAAATTGACTGCCATTGTGGGGGATTCCGGCTCTGGGAAATCTACGGTTCTGAATCTGATATCAAAGTATTATGAGCCGGATGGAGGAACGATCAGGATAGGCGGATATTCCATTCAGAATGTGGGAACGGAACAGGTTCTCTCACAGATATCCATGGTGGATCAGGATGTATTTCTTTTTGATGATACCATTCGGAATAATATCCGGTATGCAAGACCAGAGGCTTCGGATGATGAAATAGAGCGGGCATGCCAGGAGGCAAATTGTGATGAATTCATACGAAAAATGCCGCAGGGATATGAAACAATGGCTGGAGAAAACGGAAACCAGTTATCAGGAGGTGAGCGGCAGAGACTTTCCATAGCAAGAGCCATCTTAAAAGACTCTCCAATACTTTTGCTTGATGAAGCTACGGCAAATCTGGATGTGGAAAATGAATTAGCCGTGAAACAGGCAATTGTAAATCTGCTAAAAAAGAAAAAGACTGTCGTTATGATTGCCCATACCATGTCCATTGTTAAAAATGCGGATAAGATTCTTGTGATTGCTGACGGGAAAGTGAAGGAAGAAGGAAAGCATGAAGAATTGCTTAGTATAAATGGAAAATATGCTGCCATGTGGAATGCAGAGCAGATGTTATAGCTGTTGTATGATAAAAAAGACAAATCAGCATAAAAAATATGCAGCGATGCGTATGCAAGATTGATTTACATTAATACTTTCGTCCAATTGGACTAAAATGGTCTGATCGGACTAGATTTTTCAAATGGCTTTTTATATGCTAACAGATAGAAACGCTCTCAGAGCGTTTTTATTTGCCAGTTCAGTTAGCCTAGACTAATCAAAAGGAGGAGTCATTTATGTCACAAATATCAAGGGGCGGCAGTTTGAAAGGAAAAGACCTGATTACAATTGGCATCTTTTCTGCGATCTATTTTGTGATCAATTTTATTTTTATGCTGATGGGAGGATTGCATCCCATTCTATGGATACTTATGCCCGGATTTATCGCTTTGTTTACAGGAGTTCCCTTTATGCTGATGTGTTCCAAGGTTCAAAAAATGGGAGCCATCCTATTAATGGGAGTCATTACAGGTTTGATTTATTTTATAACAGGTATGTTTACTGTTGTGATATTAGCCACATTTGTAGCAGCCTGCGTGTTAGGAGAAGCTGCACGTTTCATCAGCAGGTATCATAGCACAAAAGGAAATATCGCGGCGTTCATCTTTTTCTCTCTTGGAATGACGGGATCTCCTCTTCCAATCTGGATCATGCATGAAAAATTTATGGCACAGATCAGCGGGCAGGGAATGCCGGACAGCTACATAAAAGCCCTGGAAAGTTTTTCGTCTCCGGCCATGCTTTTGGTTCTTTTCCTTGCACCGGCTCTGGGAGCGGTTCTTGGGGCGTGGATTAGCAAGGGATTGTTTCATAAGCACTTTGAAAAGGCAGGAATGGTTTCTAATGCATAATAGTACAAACAGCGGTTCCTTTTTGGATCCACGAACCTTTTTACTTCTTTTGCTATTGGCAAATGCAATCACCTTCTTTCAAAAAAGCTTATGGATTGAAACAGGCTGGATTGTATTTATAGGTATTATGATGCTGGCAGCCGGAAAATACCAGATGGCAGTTCAATGGATCCTGTCATTTGGGATCCTGTTACTTTTACATTACATTGTGCTGCCTGCAGCACCTGAAATAATATCCACGATTTTTGCCCTTCTGGTGAACTATTCAATCCGGATGTTTCCGTGTCTGATGACAGGTGCTTTTATGATCAGAGAAATAACCTTGCGAAGATTTGTTCTTGCTATGAGAAAATTACATATTTCAGAGAAACTGATCATTTCGCTGTCAGTCACCATCCGTTATTTCCCGGCGATTAAAGAAGAAGCTCACTATATCAAAGATGCAATGAGTTTAAGAAAGATAAAATTTTCAAAGAAGCTGGAGGCAATGCTGGTGCCGCTTATGATGTCGGCCACTGCGACTGCGGAAGAACTATCTGCGGCAGCTGTAACAAGAGGGATTGAAAATCCCATAGAAAAGACAAGTTTACTGACATTAAAATTAAACTCTGCTGACTATATATGCTGTGTGACAGGCTGTTTGTTTCTTGTCGGAACCTTTATAATAAAATAAGGAGCAAAAGTTATGGTATCCATACAAGGTGTATCCTTTGGCTATGGTGGTCAGGACAAAATACTAAAAAATATTAATATGGAGATCAGGCAGGGGGAATGCATCCTTTTATGCGGAGAATCAGGCTGCGGGAAAACAACAGTGACGAAGCTGGTCAATGGTCTGATACCACATTTTTGTGAGCAATGCCAACTGGAAGGAACCGTACTGATACAAGACGCAGAAGTAGCAGGGACAAAGCTGTATAAAATTGCAGAATCGGTTGGTTCTGTATTCCAGAATCCCAAGAGCCAGTTTTTTCAACTGGATACGGATAGTGAAATTGCATTTGGAATGGAGAATCAGGGAAAAAGCCAGTCAGAGATGAAAGAGAGACTGAAAGAGACCGTTCATAACCTTCATCTGGAAAAGCTTTTAGGCAGAAGTATATTTGAACTGTCAGGAGGAGAAAAGCAGATACTGGCATTTGCTTCGGTATATGCCGTGAATCCATCTGTTTATGTATTGGATGAACCCACTGCAAATCTGGATTTTTCTGCAATCAATTCCTTAAAAAAGCTGCTCTGCATTTTAAAACAGAATGGCCATACAATTATCATTGCGGAGCACAGACTCTCATTTTTATATGATTTGCTGGATAGAGCGTTCTATTTGAAAAATGGAGAGCTGATTCAGGTTTATTCCAGGGAGGAGTTTTTGGCCCTGCCAAAGCAGGAGCGTAAAAGAATGGGCTTAAGATGTTTAAAGGAAGAGGAAGGGGAGCTTCCCTGGGCTCATTCTGCCGGAAAGGGAATAGGATTATCTGTTGAAGCAATTTCAGTTGGATATAAAAAGAAGCCAGCCCTGTTTCGGGACATTTCTTTTTCGGCAGTTCCAGGTGAAATACTTGCCATAACAGGGTACAATGGAATTGGGAAAACAACCTTGATTCGTTGCATCTGCGGACTAATGAAACAAATGAACGGAGATATTTTATTAGATGGAAAGGCAATGTCCGAAAAAATGAGGCGTAAGCAGTGCTTTATTGTCATGCAGGATGTGAATCATCAGCTATTTGCTGAAAGTGTATGGGAAGAATGCAAAATGTCAGGAGGCAGTCTGGAGGATTCTGTGATACAATCTGAATTAAAGCAGATGGCATTATTATCTTATGCCGACAGTCATCCCATGGCTCTTTCGGGAGGGCAGAAGCAGCGCCTTGCTATTGTTACTGCTATCCTGTCTGATAAAAAGGTTCTGATTTTTGACGAACCGACCAGCGGACTGGATTATGCAAATATGAAAATCGTATCCACTTGTTTAAAGAAGCTTGCAGATTCGGGGCGGATCGTAATTGTGGTGACACATGATAAAGAGTTCATGCTGTCTACCTGCGACAGAATGCTAAAGATATAGAATATTTATCAAGGAGGGGATGGATTATGAGGTTCCGGGAAATAAAAGAAGAAGAACAGATGCTTCTTTTGGCAGAAACAAAAGAATGCAGTGTTTTTCAGATAAAAAATAATACCGGCGAAGGTATCATGACAATGTATCAGGTATTTCCGGGAGTAAGCATTTCTTATAATGATTACCACATGGAAAGCTTTGATTCAACTTATACCACCAATCGTAATCTGTTCTGTATTGATCATTGCAGGGAGGGCAGGCTGGAATATGCAGCAGCGGAAGGAGCCTTTTCTTATTTCGAGGCTGGAGATTTAAAATTAGACCGGAGAATTACACACCAGGGACATTTTGAATTTCCCCTTGCCCATTACCATGGGCTGATGATTGCTTTTGATATGGATCAGGTGGGGGTAACTTTAAAAGAAGAAATAAAGGATTTTCCTGTAAATCTCCTAAGCCTGCAAAAGAAGTTCTGCAAGGGGAAGCAGCCTATGGTGATTCATAATGCACCTGCCATAGAGCACATTTTCAGTGAACTTTATATGGTTCCGGAGAAGATTCGCATACCCTATTTTAAAATCAAAATATTTGAACTGCTGCTATATCTGGACGCATTAGAGCTTCCAAAGAACCTGGAGGAAAAACCTTATTTTTATAAAAACCAAGTTGAAAAAATAAAAGCCATGCAGAAAATGATGACAGAGAATCTGGAAAAGCATTATACACAGGAACAGTTGTCGGAGCGCTTTGATATTCCCCTCACTCCCATGAAGAATTGCTTCAAAAATGTCTATGGGAGTCCTGTTAATACGTACATGAGAATATACCGGATGAATCGGGCAGCAGTTCTGCTGAAAAATCGAAACGATATGAGCGTTACCGATATTGCCGGTAAAGTAGGTTATGACAGCCCCGGCAAGTTTTCGGCAGCTTTTAAAATGGTAACAGGAAAATCGCCTTTGGAGTATCGTAAAATATTTGGTCCAAATGGAATAAAGTAGTCGGCATGGAGAAGAAAAAAACATAGTATTACTTTATGATATGGATGGTCGGAGAATTCTGACGATCCATTTTTTTACCTGATCAAGGAAGTCACCTGCTTTTTCAAAGGAAGAGTCTTCCTTATATCCTCTTTTACATATGGAAAAGGCAGAATTCGAAGCAGTAAGAAAAGGAGATATCATATATGGAAAAGAAAAAAGAAAATTGGTTTTCCTGCCTGATGAATTATGCTAGTGGAAGCAAAGGGAAACTTTCGCTGTCAGTGCTGCTGTCTATCATAAGCGTCGTGTCAGGTCTTGTACCATATTATTGTGTGTACAGAATGATTGAGCTATTTACGGGAAATGAAGTGACAAATGCTTCCATGGTTCATTGGGGTGTAATAATCCTGGCGGCGTATGTGGTAAAGGTGGTTACCTTCGGACTTTCAACCGGTATTTCCCACCAGGTAGCATACCATATTCTGGAGAACTTAAGACTTCGTGTCTCAGATGCATTTATGCATGCACCCCTTGGAGAGGTCACAAGCCATTCGATCGGAGAAATAAAAAATATTATGGTCGATAAAATTGAGAACATCGAACCTCCGCTGGCACATTTGATTCCAGAAGGAGCCGGACATGCCGTACTGCCGCTGGTAAGCCTTGCCGGACTTTTTATGGTGGACTGGAGAGTCGCACTTGCTTCACTGGTCACCCTGCCTCTTGCACTTGTCTGCATGGTGCTTACCTATAAAATCAGCGGAAAGAATTTTGATAAATACAATGAATCCAATAGTTATATGAACAGTACAATCGTTGAGTATATCGAGGGAATTGAGGTGATTAAGGCATTTGGGAGGGAAGGGACTTCCTATGAGAAATTTGCAGGGGCAATTACGGATTACCGTGATTTTATCCTAAAATGGCTTTCTTCCACATGGGTCACCATGAAATTGTCATTTGCCCTTTTACCGTCAACGCTCCTTGGAACACTTCCGGCTGGACTGTTATTATACAGCCGGGGAAGTTTTTCTCCTGCACAAGCAGCCCTTTGCTGTATGCTATCCATGTCCATGATTGGCTCGTTAGCTAAACTGGAGGTATTTAGTGAAGGCATAAGGGAAATGCAGTTTACCATAGAAAATTTACAGCAGTTTCTTAATATGCCGTCATTGCCAGAAGCAAAGGATAATGTGAAGCTTGGTGAATTCGATATCAGTTTTCGTAATGTTGCCTTTTCCTATGATGGAAAAAAGGAGCATGAGGTATTGCATGGAATCAATATGAGCCTTCCTCAGGGAAGCTTCACGGCGCTGGTAGGGCCTTCTGGCGGAGGGAAATCAACCATTGCCAAATTGCTGGCACGTTTTTGGGATGTAACTGGCGGGACCATAGAAATTGGCGGTGTGAATGTAAAAGACATTCCGCTTAAACAGCTTGCAGATACGGTCAGCTTTGTCACACAGGATAATTTTCTGTTCCGTTGTTCCCTGCTTGAAAATATTCGGTTAGGCAATCCGAAAGCCTCAGATGAAGAGGTATATGCCGCTGCAAAAGCAGCCCAGTGCGACGAGTTCATCCGTAAGCTGGAAAAGGGTTATCAGACTTCAGCAGGAGAAGCTGGAAAAAGATTATCAGGCGGAGAAAAGCAGCGCATTGCCATTGCGAGAATGATATTGAAAAATGCACCGGTTGTCATTTTGGATGAAGCAACTGCCTTTACTGATCCGGAAAACGAAGAAAAGATTCAGCATAGTATTGCAGCACTCACAAAAGGAAAGACGCTTTTGGTGATTGCCCACCGTCTTTCTACAATTAAGAATGCAGATAATATCGTAGTCCTGAAAGATGGCAATATTACTGCTGAGGGAAAACAGGATGAATTACTGAAACGCTCACCCTTATATGCGGATATGTGGAAGGCTCATATTGGCGCAAAGTCATGGTCTGTTGGATTGCAGGGAAAGGAAGTGAGCCAGAATGTTTAAAACAATAAAACGAATCATTGACTGGTGCGGCGAATTTAAAGGGAAATTATATATAGGGTTTGTATTCTCCTTCTTTTCCGCATGGTTTGCAGCAATGCCAGTTATTATAGCTGCATATACAGTTGGCATGGTGATTGAGGAACAAAGAGGAGGAGCTGAATTTGATACGAAATGGATAGGACTCAGTATAATACTGATGTTACTCTTTATATTCCTTCGTTTTCTCTTTGATTATCTTAGAGCTATATTTCAGGAAGCAATCAGCTATGAGCTGGTTTCCAGAGACAGGCTTGCAATTGGCGATTTGCTGAAACGGGTATCTCTGGGATATTTTCAGAGTGTGAATACCGGTGATATCTTAAATTCAATCACAACAGGTCTGCATACATTAGAGAATATGGGAATCCGAATGGTCAATGACTTTATCGGAGGATATCTGAATTTCCTGTGCATTTTCATATGGATTACTGTAATTAATCCAATGGTATCTTTCATAACAATCGCAGGTGTGGCCGGCTCCTTTTTATTCCTGGTGGTAATTTCAAGGTATAGTATGAGGAATGCTCCTGTATCTGCACAGACGGACCGTGATCTTACCAATGCGGCAATTGAATATGCAAGAGGATTGCCTGTAGTAAAATCCTTTGGTCAGGATGGGGCATCCATAGCTACCATGAAAAAGGCCTGCAAAGAGAGCAGGATTATTCATTTGAAAATCGAATGGGGGTTTGTACCAGGCAACTGTCTGCATTTGCTTGTGCTGAAAATTGCTTCTCTTGGCCTTCTCTTGTCAAGCTTTTATCTTGGCTGGACGAATCAGATATCAGTCTCTAATATGCTGTTATTATCGTTCCTGTCGTTCAGCGTATTTGCTTCCATTGAACCAATCAGTGACAGCGCACATGTTCTGGGCGTCATTGAAAACGCCATGAATCAGCTGGATGCACTGAAATCGGAAGAATTTATTGATGAGGGTGGCAGGGAGATTCCGCTTACTCACTATGGGATAGAGTTTCGCGATGTATCTTTTGGTTATGACTCCAGATTGATATTAAATCATGTGAGCTTTAAAATTCCGGAAAAAACCACGACTGCAATTGTTGGAACATCTGGAAGCGGAAAAACCACGATTTGTAACCTGATTGCAAAATTTTATAATGTAAACAGCGGATGCATTGAAGTAGGCGGTATTAATGTAAAGGAATTTACCTGCGACAGTCTGCTGTCCAATATTTCAATGGTATTTCAGAATGTCTATTTATTCCATGATACAATTCGGAATAATATCTGTTTTGGAAATCCTGAGGCAACAGAGGAAGATATGATACGTGCAGCGAAAAAGGCTTGCTGCCATGATTTTATCACAGCCTTACCAGAAGGATATGATACGGTAATTGGAGAGGGCGGCGGAACGCTTTCAGGCGGTGAAAAGCAGAGAATATCTATTGCAAGAGCAATCTTAAAAGATGCGCCTATCGTCATTCTAGATGAAGCTACCGCTTCCATTGACCCTGAAAATGAACACTATATTCAGGCGGCGATTTCAGAATTAACGAAAGGAAAGACGATCATTACAATCGCCCACCGTCTGGCAACCATTGAGAATGCTGATCAGATACTTGTTGTTGATCATGGAGAAATTGCTGAAAGCGGTACCCATAAGGAATTGGTAAAAAAAGACGGTATCTATAAAAGATTTGTTGAAATACGTGAAAAGGCAGAAGGATGGTATATTGAATTATAATGCTTCACCGGTCAGGTGATTTTCAAAAATATTATACTGGAATAGCGTGTCAGGTAATCTGATGAAATTGGTGCCCTGGAGTGGTAATAATACTGCTCCAGGGCAAATCATATATTTGCTGACAGAGCATTTACAAATAAAGATAGAAAGCTGTAAGAGATAATGTTATAATATGAATTGTTTTATATACGCAGGATTATGTGTATCAACAAAATCTATCAGAACTGTCATTGGAGGTAATAATGAATAAAAGGATACTGTTTACGATTATCACAACCTCTCTCCTTATTGTAGGTTGCGGAAAAAATGACTCAACGAATAGTCTGCAGCAAAATGAGAAACCATCCCTGGAAACTTCTGCAGAAAATAGTGTAACCACAGATTCTCAAGAAGAGAGTATATCTATAACAACAACTACAGCGGCAACTACAACAGCAACAGGCAATACAATTGACTATAAGCAATATCTAAAAAAGACATGGATCAGAAGTACTGATTCCGATTTCCCTGATAATGGGGGCTTATCTATTTTAATTTCAAAGATTGGTGATGGGAAGATTCAGGGAGAGGTCAGTGCAGTTGGCAATGGCCCGGCATACAATATAGATAGCGCAGAATTTGAAGGAACCGTTAATAATGATACAGCGGTGTGCCAGCTTGTAAATGATTCCAGGGGAAATAAGGGAACGATTGAATTTTTATTTAAACCTGATGATACCCTTGAGTCCACGATTACAATAACCGGGAGATCAAATGATACAGTAATGAGCCTTCCGGAAGGCACGTTTGAGTTTACTCCATACAATCTTAAAAACATAGATGGCCTTGAGCTTATCAAAGAACAAACCTTTATGGTGGATTTAAATTCATGGGGGAATGTTAAATTCGTATCAGGAAAAATAACAGGGGGTGACCATATACCTGTTGTATTTTATTTAACCAATGAAGATGGAGATATTCTTTATAATTTCTATGCAGCTCTTCCTTACAGCATAGATGTTAAAGCAGTTTCCTTTCAAGATGTAAACAAGGATGGGCGGAAGGATATCATCATTATTGCTGCGGACAACTATGACGGCGCAGCGGGAGATCCCATAGCTACAGTTTACCTGCAGGAGGCCGATGGGTCATTCACAAATGACTATAAGCTGGACCAGGAAATAAATGATTCTGGAAATAATAAAGATGTAAGTACTATAGCGAATTATCTTTCAAGTAAATTTTAGTCATATTTTTGCGTATGGTTATTTATTTAAACTAATTGTTAAGGTAAATCTTTAAAAGGGTAATGCTCTGCCGTCAAGATACTGTCGGTCTTAACCGATATATTTTTTGATTGTTTAATTGCCTATGGAAACAAAAAGATTTCAGCGGTATCAAATTGTATAGTCAAAGTAAAATTGAGAGAACTGTAAAAGGTTCTCTTTTTTTATTCCTAAAATTTAAGGAGGATAAAACGTGAAGCATGATATGCAGGAATAAGCGTAAAGGTCCCTGTTCTGAACATAAATTTGATTGTAAATAACGAATCAGTAAACTTTTACAGATCAGAGATAATGTCACCAAAAAAAGCTTGGCAGAATATTATAGTATTACAGAATTCATATAAAGGAGTTAAAAATATGGCAACAGTATCAGGTCAAATTATATTTGATAGAAATAGAAGTGCTATTATAGATGCTGGAGATTCTGGAATAGCTAATGTACCTGTTGTATTACAGAATACAACAACAGGTGTCAGGCTTGTAGTTCTTACGGATGCTGCTGGAAATTATGCATTTACGGATGTTCCAAATGGCAGCTATAGAATTGTAGAGGCTTATGGTACTGCGGGGGGAGTACCAACACCAGGCGATTTTACACTGGCTTCAGCAGGACCAGTTCCTACTGCTGCAACGCCCCCTATTAGTTTTGTAGCAAATCCCCCTGCAGGGTCAACAAACCTGGACTGTTTAACACCTAATACAATATTAATAACAGTAACAGGAGCAGATGTAACCAATCAAACTATATTAAATGGCCCGGTGATTTATACACCTATAGCAACTATATTAGATCCATGCACAACGGTATCCAGTATAAATCTTATTACAGATGCAGATAACGGAACCTTTGGATTTTTTCCGCCAGGAACATCAGCCAATACAGGACCAGCAACTGCACCTTATCCAAATGTTACGCCAGATTTTACTTATGTAGTACCAGATCCTTCTAAGTTTACACCAATAGATGGAGAATATACAGTACAAAATATTATGACAGATGCAATGAGCAATGTTATAGGGGCCTGGTGGCGTATTGCCGACCATACGACTGGAAATGAAACCGGAAGATTGATGGTAGTAAATGGGTTTAACCCAGGTGCTGTATTTTTCAGGTCAACAGTACCTGTTACACCGAATACTAATTATTTATTCAGCACATGGATACTTAATCTTTTTAAAGTAACAGGGTTTCCGCCGGCACAGTTAGGTGTCAGAATACTGGATCAGAACGGTAATGTACTGTTTCAGCAAGCATTAGGAGTTGAAATTCCGGTTAATATAAATGCACCAGAGTGGAAGCAAATAGGAACCGTTATTAATTCTATGAATAACACTCAAATTACAGTAGAATTCTTCAGTGAGGGAGAAGCTGTTGTAGGGAACGATTATGCGATTGATGATGTTGCTTTACAGGAAATCTTAGTTCCAACATTTACTCCAGTTAAATCAAGCAGCACGTTTACTGCAAATGTGGGCGATATCGTAACGTATACGGTTCAATTAACAAATACGTGTACCAGTCCTCTGACGGATGTGTTTTTTAAGGATAATATTCCAAATGGTTTATTGTTTTTACCTGGAAGTGTAATTGTTAATGGAGTTCCTGAACCAGGAGCAGATCCTAATATAGGTTTTCCGCTGCCGGATATTCCAGGTGGAACCACTACTGATGTAACCTTTCAGGTTAGAGTTGAAGGTGTTCCGAATCCAAATCCTGCTATTAATACAGCTGCTATGGATTATTCTTATACACCTGTTGAGGGTGGCATACCAGGTACTTTTTCAGAAGAATCCAACCCGGTTCCTCTTATGGTTGAAGAAGTCCCAGGCGAAGCAGACATTGCTGTAGAAAAGCAAAGTAATCAGGTAATTGCTGTGCCAGGAGAACCGTTAAGCTATACGATTACAGTCAATAATTTTGGTCCAAGTACAGCAGAGAATGTTTTACTGATGGATAGTATACCAGGTTCTATTCTTAATCCAGAGTATTCAGTAGATGGAGGAGTAATATTTAACCCGTGGCCGGGATTTCTCGCTTTAGGAACATTACCGGCAGGAGCAGAAAGAATTATTATAATAAGAGGAACGGTAAGTCCTGAAGCAACAGGCGTGATTACCAATACAGCAGTAGTCAGCTCAACTACACCAGATCCAAATCCAGAGAATAATACGTCAACGTCAGAGACTCCGGTATCAGCGATCGAAGCAGACCTTGCTGTAGAAAAGCAAAGCAATCAGGCAATTGGCATACCGGGAGAGCTGCTTAACTATACAATTGTAGTTAATAATTTTGGCCCCAATGCAGCAGACAATGTTCTTCTGAAGGATAGTGTACCAAGTTCTATTCTTAATCCGGAGTACTCAATAGATGGAGGAGTAATATTTAATCCATGGCCGGGATTCCTGAATTTAGGAACATTGCCGGCAGGAGCGGAAAGAATTATTGTAATAAGAGGAACTATAAGCACAACAGCAGCAGGAATTATTATAAATACAGCAACAGTAAGTTCTTCTACACCCGACCCAAATCCTGAGAATAATACTTCAACATCAGAGACACCAATATTAACTCCCGCACAAGCAGATGTTTCAGTTACAAAAACTGCAAGTCCCAATCCAGTGGCTCCGGGACAAGAGATAACCTTTACTCTTGCAGTATTCAATGCAGGACCCAACACTGCAGAAAACGTGATTGTAAATGATAATATTTCAGCCAGCATTACAGAACCTGAATATTCAACCGATGGAGGGGCAACATTTAATCCATGGCTGGGATCTCTTAATATAGGAGCATTGCCGGCTGGGGCATCAAGAACGATTATCATCAGAGGAACAGTATCAGAATCAGCTTCCGGGTGTATAAATAATACGGCAATTGTAATTTCAGCAACACCGGATCCTGATTTTCTGAACAACGTATCATCAATATGTATAGCGGTAGCAATGGAAGAAGAAGGAGCAGACATTTCTGTGAAGAAATTTGCAAATAAGATAAAAGCTTGCTGCGGAGAACTGGTGGAGTTTACAATCGTGGTATCCAATGCAGGCCCGGCAGATGCTCTGAATGTTGTTTTAACAGACAGCCTTGCAAACATTCTTAAAAAACCCACGTATTCACTGGATGATGGGGCTACTTTCCAGCCGTGGCCCGGAAGCATTAATTTAGGAACAATACCAGCAGGGACATCAAGAGTTATTCTTATAAAAGGGTGCATACGGCAGACATGTACCTGCAAAATAAATAATACAGCACAAGTCAGTTCGACAACACCAGATCCGGACCTTGACAATAATACCGCGACAGCTGCTGTGCAGGTTTTGAAATGCTATGACGATTGACAGCGTATCAAAAGGCATCAGGACAGCAATGTAGAAAAAGCATTTAAATAATAACTTGACAAATAGTCAGCACTGAGTATAATTATAGTCAGCACTGACTATTTTGTTATTAAGAAAGGTGAATATTATGATCCCCCTTTATATTCTTGGTTTACTTCAAAGATACGGCCCGCAGCATGGCTACCAGATTAAAAAAATCATTGCAGAGCAGCTCTCTGACTTTACCCAGATCAAGCTGCCGACAATTTATTATCATCTGGAAAAGATGGAAACAGATGGTCTGCTTTCTGCAAACAGGGAAAAGCCGGGGAGCAGGCCGGAAAAAAAGATTTATACGATTACGGATAAAGGAATCGCGGCATTTAAGAACATGATCGCCGGGCTGGTTGAATTTGAATACCGGCCCACGTTTCCTTCAGACGGTGTTTTCTACTTTTCTGATTATATTGAAAATGCAGAGATTTTAAGCCATTTAACGGCTTATGTCCACAAGCTGAATACAACAATATCCAATATTGAAAAACACAGGGAAGAAACCATGCATTTCGTACCGGAGGAGGACAGAACAATGGTAAATATCATATTCAGCCATCATCTCCACCATTACCGGGCGGAGCTTGAATGGGCGGAGGAAACATTGAATCGTTTGAGTTTAAAGGGGGAGAGATGATGAGAAAGCAAAGAGTCATAGAAACGCACGAAGGCATTCAGGATAAGATGACAGTAGAAATCTTCGACGATTTTGCCAGAATCATGCGGGATAAGGGCTGGAACAATGTAGATAGCTTCATCAAAGCAGGGATCACAAAAGGAAATGTACTGGAGATCGGTCCCGGTCCTGGGTATATTGGCCTTGAGTGGCTTAAGAGAGTTCCAGATGCATCTCTTACCGGATGCGAGATAAGCCGGGAAATGATCAGGCTCGCAGAAAAGAATGCAAGGGATTACGGCTTTGAAAAAAGAACCGCCTATGTTGAAGGCAACTGCATGCAGATGCCGCTTCCGGACAGCTCCTTTGATGCTGTTTTTTCCAACGGCTCCCTTCATGAATGGGAAGACCCTGTAAAGGCTTTTAATGAAATAGACAGAGTATTAAAGCCCCAGGGACTTTTCTGCATCACAGACATGCGCCGTGATGTTATCCCTCTGATCAAGTGGTTCCTTTATTACTCAACCAGGCCGAAAGAGATCCGTCCGGGATTTTTAACTTCTTTTAATGCCTCATATACGGTTGATGAGATAGAAGGCCTGCTCAGTCAGTCAAAGCTAAAAGATACTGCTGTCAGCAAGGAGTTTTTCGGCTTATGTATAACAGGAAAGAAGGCAGCTTTATAGCAGCAGTGTCATGCAATAAGCTTAGTTGTACAGACCCAGACTGTGTTTTATGAAAAATGGCATATATGAAAAGAAAGGTGATTGTGCGTCTGCGGCAATCACCTTTCTCTTTCCACCTTAATTATAGCATATGCAACCAGCCATAACAAGACTGTTTTTATGATTCGGGTTGTGCTAGACTATTTTGAATAACGGTTTAGGAAATAAATTTTCTGCCGATTCTATAAGAGAGGTGGTATTTGTTATGGATAATAACCGGACGGAATTAGAATTTGAGAAGAGCAGGTTAGAACAAACCATTGCTTTAGCGAAAAAGCATCTGGATCAGGCCAGAGACCGCAATGAGGAGAATAAGTCTGCTATAATTTCTGCCAAGAAAGAGCTGCGTGAGAATACGTCTCACTCCATATCAAATCTATGGGGCAGCGAAGCCTTTGAAGCCCTTGCTGCCTTAAACCAGTATATGGATCCGATCACAGATAAAATCGCCGATTATGAAGCGGTAGAAAACAGAATCCTGTTACTGGAGAACATGATCCAATCTCCTTATTTCGCCCGGATTGATTTTAAATTCGATGATGAAGATACATTTGAAAAGGTCTACATCGGACGAACCTCCTTAAAGAAAGATGATACGAATGAATTTTTTATTTATGACTGGAGATCTCCGATCGCAAGCGTTTTTTATCGTTTTGTATTGGGGCAGGTATTTTACGATGCTCCCGGCGGAAGGATCACAGGAGAGGTTAATTTAAAGCGCCAGTATGAAATTACCAAAGGGGAGCTGGAATATTATTTCGATGCTGAGGTACAGATTGTAGATGAATTTTTAAGAAAGCTGCTGTCCCAGAATACTTCTCCTAAGATGAAAACCATTGTAGAAACCATTCAAAAGGAACAGGACATTGTCATCCGGGATATGGATAATGATTTAATGATGGTACAGGGAGTGGCAGGCAGCGGCAAGACATCCATCGCTCTTCACAGGGCAGCCTACCTTATGTACCAGGGCCTGTCCTCAAAGCTGTCCGCTGATAATATATTGATCATTTCACCAAACTCTTTATTTGAGCAGTATATTTCCAATGTATTGCCTGAGCTTGGAGAAGATCATGTTGTTTCGGTGGTATTTGAAGATATCATTGCTTCCGTGCTGGGAAATGAGCACGTACAATCAAGAAATCAATTTTTAGAAAACCTGATCTCAAATTCTAAATACAGAGAAATGATAAAAAGCAGCATAGAATTCAAAACATCCCGCCAGTTTCTGAAAATATTGGATCGGTTCATTGATGATTTTCCCCACAAATGGATGAACTTTGAGGATGTCTGCTATGACGGCGAGTGCATCATAAGCGGAGAAATGATAAAAGAGAAAGTATTATCCGGAAGAAACGAAACCCCTCTGGGAATGAGATTAAAGCTGATAAGGGGATATATTTTGGAGCTGATCAGCGAGTCTGGGAAATCCCGCTTAAAGAAATCAGAAAAAATTCTGATTAATGAAGAAATGCTGAAATTCATGGAACTTGATATAAAGGCTGTTTACAGAAAGCTGTTCCATGATAAAGAATATTTTTACAGCCTGGCAAAAGACATGGAGCTTCCCGGCTGCATGGACCATATTTTAACCTTTACCCAGGAAAATTTAGATACCGATCTGCTATACTATGATGATGCAACGGTTCTCACTTATCTGAATTTAAAAATATATGGGGTTCATAAATATAAAGCCATTAAGCAGGTAGTAATTGATGAAGCGCAGGATTACTATCCCCTCCATTTTGAGATCTTTCATTTGCTGTTTCAAAAAGCGAAATTTACGGTTCTGGGAGATATCAACCAGACCCTGGAAAAAAGCGAAGACTTATCCTTATACCAGCAGATCAGAAAAATCTTCAATAAGAAAAAGTCTTCCCTTGTTACAATGGACAAAAGCTTCCGCTGTACAAATGAAATTTTAAATTATGGTTTAAGATTCCTTGAGCAAAGTACAGAGATAAAGAGCTTCAACCGAAAGGGAGATGAGCCGGAGATATATGCGGCTGAAGACCAATTATCGTTTCATGACATGATTGTATCAGAAGTGAAATCCTGTCTTGAAATGGGATATCAATCAATCGGACTAATCTGTAAAACTGAAAAAAATGCCCTTTTCCTCTTTGAGTGCTTAAAGGACAAAGCTGATATCCAATTAATAAAAAATGAAAGCACAACAGATTTACATGGGGTATTCATTATACCGGTCTATATGTCCAAAGGGCTTGAGTTTGATGCTGTTTTGATATGTGACGCTGATGCTGAAAATTATTACAGCCAGGATGATAAAAAGCTTTTATATATCGCCTGCACAAGAGCTCTTCACAGGCTTAACCTGTTCTGCAGGGGAGAGGCCAGTCCCTTACTTAAAGAAAGAAAATCGTAGATTTGATTAGTATGCTGGGGCAGAAGCAGTATTTCGTTTTGTCCCGGCAGGAACAGCTCAGGGAAAAATACCTTCTCATTGCTGAAAAGCCTGAAAGGTTATATAATCAATATCAGTATGCAATCCGCTGGTAAATTTTGTGAGGTAATGTAAAATGGATCAAATAATTATGCTGGATATAAATTTTCAATATCAGAATGAAACCCGGACAATTCATCCGGTTTTATTGTTAAGCGCCAATGAGGTTGTTCTTGTGGACTGCGGATATCCCGGTTTCCTGCCTTTATTAGAAGATGAGATGAAGTCAAAGGGTATTGATCCAGGTGCCTTAACAAAGGTATTGATCACTCACCATGATGACGATCACATGGGAGCTTTATTTGAAATAAAGGAAAAATATCCTGAGATTAAGGTCGTGGCAGGCCATGGGGAAAGCGGGTATATTTCGGGCAAGAATAAATCGCTGCGTTTGTTACAGGCGGAAGAAATGCTGAATGTGCTGCCCAAAGAGCAAAAGCCTTTTGGAATTCAATTCTGTGAATCCCTGAGAATGGTAAAACCAGTTTCAGTGGACATAGAGGTTAAGAACGGGGAACATTTTGACTGGGCCGGCGGCTGTGAGATCATTGATACTCCGGGACATATGCCGGGACACATTTCTTTGTATCTGAAAGAGAGCAATTCCGTTATCACAGGAGATGCAGCAGTCATTGAGGGGGATCAACTGGTCATCGCAAATCCACAGTTTACCCTGGATCTGGATACGGCCAAAGCTTCCCTTAATAAACTTATTTCTCTGGAGGCAGACCGTTATTATTGCTATCATGGAGGAATATTGGAAAACCGGAGACAATGAGCTTTCCTTGTTTAAAACCTAATATGAATGGTATTTTATGGAGGAGGAGGCTGCAATGCTGACTTCGTTTTGGTTAAATCCGATTGCATAACCAGTGCGGTCTTATTAATTCCTGACAGCCGGATCATTGTAAAAAGAGGAAAGGTTATTCTTGAGAGCTGATCTCAGTTTGAAAAGGCTTTGGCCATAAAGATGCACTTATAAGACCGGGAATATTATGAACTAAATACAGGGAACAAGAGGCTGAGTTTATTGGCAGTAATTATGGCCAGTAAGCACGGCCTTTTTTAATATAAAAAAGTAAAAAATAAAAAATTTGTTACAGAAATAATTTAGATATGTATTTCAATGCCTGGCATGTCACTATATGTTGAAATATGTCGATTTTTGTGGTAAATTACAATATTATGACAGAATATTTATGAAGACAAGAAGCTGGAAAAGTGGGGCATTGGGGAAGGAAGAAAGTCATGTTTTTCCCATCGGAATCAAGGGGGATTATTTTTGTATACTCCATAGGCGGTTTGTATTTCAATGATTCAGGTGTATACGACCTGTCAAAGAAAATCGATGAAATGACTGGATATGGAGAAATAAATCAGTACCGAGGTGGCTGTAATGAGAAATAATTATTCCAGATATATAGCCGTTCAAACGGTCATAATGTTAATCATTTTCATGGCGATTGTTTTTGTTCTTTTGCGTTCCCAGCAGTCAGAAAACAATTTTCTTCTTTCAAGCATCGGACAATCTGTGTCCTATTCTGTGCAGCAGCATATTTCCATAACAGAAGGCGTATTAACCTCCCTTGCTTATAATTATGAGATTGATGATGAAATCGATAAGCGCAAGTTCGATATATTGGCAGCCAAATATATGGAGGAAAACCCGGACATCCTCTATATCCAGCATAAAGATAAGAATACAATCACGGATATGGTGTATCCAGATATATATGACTATACCATGGGCGCCTCCTTATACGGACGTCCAGAGGTGGAGGAGGCCCTTGAAAAGGCAATTAAAAACAGGATCATAACGGTCAATGACCCCTTTATCTTAAAGGGCACCAGGGACTTGCTGGGGCTTGTCATACGGTACCCTCTATATAAGGACGGTCAGTTTAACGGATTTTTTGTTGTGGTTTTTAACTTTAATTCTTATATGGACAAGGTGATGAAAGAGGCGGTGCCAAGTTCCTACCACATCAGCATCTATAATAAAAAAGGAGATCTCATATGGGGAGATTCCCCCTGGATGGACAGGAATCCGTACATAGTCCAGATCCCTGTCATGGATACTCTATGGACAATGAAGCTGTCAAAGGGCGGAAACAGCATCAATGCCAACGGAGCGGTCACAGGGTTTATCTCGGTGTTAATATTGTTTCTAATGGGAGTTCTCCTCTATGTGCAGACGTGGCTCTTTAAAAAAGATGAAAATATCCAGCATCTTGCCAGCCTTCATAAGGAACTGGAAAGGCTGAAGGAAAGCTATACCCTGGCTCTTGACAGTGCCAATGATGCGCTCTGGGAATGGAATCTCTTGACCGATGAGATCATTACTTCCGATAAATGGATCGATATTACCGGAAATGCCCCCAAAGGACATGGGCTCAGGGGCATCTTGCAGGAAGAGACCATTCATCAGGAGGATTATCCGGCAGTGCTGGCTGCCTTTGACTCCTGCTTAAAGGGAGAGGCACGGGAATTTCACCGGGAATACCGCATCAAAAATAAGGATGGCAGCTATACCTGGGTCTTAAACAGGGGAAAAGTCTATTTTGACGGGGATGGCCTTCCCGGCAAGGTCGCAGGGGCTGTGTCCAATATTGAAGACCGGAAGCAGAAAGAATCAAAAATGGAATACATGGCATTTTATGATACGCTGACAGGTCTGCCTAATAAGGTGAAGTTTATGAGCACCCTTGAGGGCACCTTAAGAAACATAGGAGAAACCCTGTGTCAGTATTCCATACTTATGATTGATCTGGACAATTTTAAGATTCACAATGATCTTCTTGGGCTTGATTTCTGCGATCAGCTGCTTAAGCAGGTGGGCAACCGGCTGTCACAGATCCTGGGCCGGGAAAATATGGTGGCAAGGTTCGGAGGGGATGAGTTTTTAATTCTCATCAGGGATCATCAGGACATCAGAGAGGTGGAAAAGATTTGCCAGACCATCTTAAGCATCTTTGGCGCCCCCTTTGTGCTGATGGAAAAATCAGTTTACTTATCTGTCAGCATAGGCGTTGTCCATGGTCTTGAAGCCGGTCAGACGGCTAATGATGTGCTTCGGAACGCAGATACGGCTCTTAATAAAGCAAAGGAAAGCGGAAAAAACCAGTACTGTTTCTACGGGGCCCAGATGCATGATGAAATTATCAGAAAATCCAATGTGGAGGCATGTATCAGGGAAGCTCTGGCAAAGGACAGCCTTCTGATTTATTATCAGCTGCAGCAGGACTTATCAGGGGATGAAATAAGGGGAGTGGAGGCCCTGGCAAGACTGTATTCAGAAGAATTGGGCATGATCCTGCCTCTTGAGTTTATAGCGGTGGCCGAATATACGGGATTGATCATTCCTCTTGGCAGCTGGATCTTAAAAAATGCATGTAAGCAGGGAAAGGCCTGGATTGACAGCGGCTGTAAAATCGGAAAACTATCCGTAAATATCTCAGTCCATCAGCTGCGCAATGAGAATTTCTATGATCAGGTAAAAGAGGTGCTGAATGAGACCCAGTTTCCGGTAAACCAGCTGGAGCTTGAAATTACGGAAAGCGTTCTTTTGGAATTTTCCCAGGACAACATTGAAATTCTCAAAAGGTTGCGGTCCCTTGGGGTCAGCATTGCCCTGGATGACTTTGGTACCGGGTATTCCTCCCTTAACTATTTGACAGTCCTTCCTATTGACATATTAAAAATTGACAAGTCGTTTTTAAGAAGAGCCCTTGAAAGCGAAACTGAACGTCAGGTTATAAAAAGCATTACAGAGCTGGCTCATGGACTGAATTTAAAGGTGGTGTGTGAGGGGGTGGAAACAGTTGAACAAAGGCAGATTCTAAAGGAGATGGGATGTGATTATATCCAGGGGTATTATTTTGCAAAGCCATGCGATGCAGAAAGTATTGAAAAGTGGTTTGTGAAAGGATCAGCAGAAGCTTAGGAGGAGATGCTGGGTTTTTAAAAGGTCGGAACTTACAGATATGGAGGAATTAATTGAGGTGATGGAAATGTCAGAGATTGCCCAACAAGCTTTTAATGTCCATGTACTGAATTTGAAGTGTTTTCCCTTCAGGAAAATATTAAGGAGGTCTTATAATGATGAATAAACTTAAGAAAAAAGGAGCAGTCTCCATCAGGTTCAAGCTGATACTTTTCACCAGCCTGCTGATCTTAGTATTAACGGCGGTAAACCTGATTACCAGCCTGTTTACCAGCTATCAGGGGATTTTAAAGAATGTCAGGGATGACCTTGCGTCCTTAGGAGCGGTTGCCAATCTGGCCCTTTCCGCTAAAGTAGAGGATTTAACAAGCGATTTAGAGGATGTGGCTGAGCTTGGGCTTTCGTCGGTTTCCTCTGCTGAGCTTGAAAAGCTTGCAAAGAAGAAAGGCTGGCTGTATCTTGCGGTTGCAGATGAAAATGGAATCATCAGAAGCGGGCCGGGGGGATACGAGGGGAGTGATATTGGCTCCCAGGACCTTTTAAACAAAGCTCTGGGGGGAGAAACCGTCATATCTTCTCCTCACACTGACAGCAAGGGAGCCTTTGTCCTCCAGGTGTATACTCCCATGAATGGCAAGGTTTTAATTGCCGGCATTGATGGGATGTATTTAAGCGGTCTGATCGGGGATTTCAGAGTAGGTAAAACAGGAAATATATTTATCATTGACAGCCAGGGGACTATGATTGCCAATATGAGGCCGGAACTGGTGCAGGAGCAGCGGAATTTCATTGAAATGTCAAAAACAGACAGCAGCTACGCATCGGCAGCCAAAGTTTATGCCAAGATGATCACAGGGGCTTCCGGTGTGGATACCTATTCCTATGCCGGTGTGAAACGGATCTGTTATTATTCTCCTGTGTCAGGAAGCAACGGCTGGTATTTTGGAGCAGTAGCACCGATCAATGAAATGACGTCATCCATCCGCACCGTGATATTCAGCCTTCTGGGAGTGGCCCTGATCATGATGACCGGGGGGATCCTGATTGCAGTTTTCTTTGCAGGAGGGATAGCAAATCCCATTATCAAGATCACAAACCGCATGAAATTGCTTTCTGAAGGAAATTTAACAGAGGAAACACCGGTAATTAAACGCAGGGATGAGATCGGGGAGCTTTCCTCCAGCATTGACAGCTCCGTTAAGACACTTTTTCTTTATGTGGAAGACATCACGAGAAATATGGAGCAGATTGCGGCAGGCAATCTCAGGACCGGCCCTGCTCAGGAATACATCGGTGATTTCAGGCGGATTGAGACTGCTATTTACGATTCCGTGAAAAACCTTTCCGCAACCTTGTCTATGATTCATACGGCCTCTGAGGAGGTCAGCACAGGAGCAAGCCAGGTTGCATACGGAGCCCAGGATCTTGCGGCAGGATCCACGGAGCAGGCCGCTTCCATAGAGGAACTGGGAGCTTCCATAGGAAGGATCGCGGAGCAGGCTTTGGAAAACTCGTCCAATGTTAAAATGGCGGCACAATACGTGGAAGAAACAGGTGCCAGCGTCAATGACGGAGATGAACACATGAGCAGGCTCACAGAGGCGATGACAGATATCAGCACAGCGTCCGGCCAGATCACCAGTATCACAAAAGTCATTGAAGATATTTCCTTCCAGACCAATATCCTTGCCCTGAATGCCGCTGTAGAGGCTGCCCGGGCAGGAGAAGCGGGAAAGGGATTTGCGGTTGTAGCAGATGAGGTCCGGAATCTTGCCTCAAAGTCCTCGGAAGCGGCAAAGCGGACGGCGGAGCTGATTCAGCACTCGGCAGCTACCGTTTCGGAAGGCTCCCAGATAGCGGAGAAGGCTGCCCAGATCCTGCGTAACATCAGAGAAAATGCTCTGAAGGTAAACGAAAGCATTGCCAAAATCGAGCAGTCTTCCGCGGAGCAGGCCAGTGCAATCGAAGAGATAAAGATAGGGCTTTCCCAAGTCTCTGCCGTGGTGCAGACCAATGCGGCTACCGCAGAAGAGAACTCGGCAACAAGCCAGGAAATGTCTGCCCAGGCTGCCACACTGCGCGCACAGGTGGAAAAATTCAAGTTAAATAATGAGAGATAAACGGCTTTTATAATGATTTACTTATCGGCTGCATTTCTGGCGAGGTTTACCAGGATGCAGCCGATTTCTGTCTCTGCTTATAACATGGATCATGTATTATTTATTCAGGGATATAGCTATGGTAAAGGAAATCATCAAGCATGAGTTTTTCAACTCCTGCCAAAATAGCGATTCCAATTCCATGGGGGTCGTTAAAACGCCATCCAAGCTGCTGGTAATAGGAGCGGCTGAAGGAGCAGCCAGAGCCCTGGCAGACACCGTATAAGTCCCCTTTCCGATTAATTACCCTTTGCTTCATTCCTGTCCATGCCCGTTGAATGGACAAAATGCTTTCCCGGCACAGCTTTGGACTTAAAATTCCCAGACGGATTCCCCTGGAAAGAGCGCAGATGAACATGGAAGTGGAGGAAGCCTCTTCATAAGTGGAGGGATCGTCCAGAATCTGATGCCACATGCCGCTTTCATCCTGCACCGAAAGAATGCCTTCTGCCATCTCATGGAAGAATCCGGCCACCGCCGTATGGTCCGGGTGATCCTCCGGGAGAACCAGCAGCAGTTCGGATAAGGCCAGTACCACCCAGCCGTTTCCGCGGCTCCAGGGGATTTTATTCATTTTCTTATATTCCAGATCCACAATGTGAGACATCAGATTCTGATCCGGCATAAAGAAATACTGCTTGAATAACAGCGCCTGGCGGCAAGCCTCTGTTAAGTATTCCTCTTTTCCGCTTAACTGGTAGTAACGGCATAAAAACGGGATGCTCATGTACATATCATCGATCCACATGGTGTTGTCGTTTCTGGAGAATACATGATCCTTTTCCCTGCGCTGGCGGTTTTTCATATAATCAGCAATCACATCCGCCAGGGCACGGGCTTCTTTTGAGGGACACCGCCGGTTGGCTTCCAGCAGAAAGGAACCAAAGGAACCGCAGTCATCCAACTCAGTCAGCCAGCAAAGCTGGGTGTTCACTCCCGGATATCCGAATACTGATTTATCATAAATGGAATAATCATAGACTGCCGCTGTCATTCGGGCATACGCCTGTACATATTCCAGCCAGTCCGGGCGGTCAAGGTATTCGCCTGCTTTTAACAGGCCATAAAGGGTCACGCCGCAGGGATAGGTCCATTTTCCGTATAATTCCTGCTCCGCGAATATCCGCACAAAGGAATCCGGCAGGTCTGCCCTCCAGTAGCAGGTGCCATTTGATCCGGGGTACACCTTATCCATGCCTGTAAAGTGGCTGATGGGAGGAATTTCTTTTTCAAAGAGACCGGTATAGATCCATTCTCCCTCATATCCTTTTACTCCGGTGCAAAGAGGCAGGGCACCGCCTGCATCCTGAAATTCAACTGCCAGCCCTGTTTCCTGTCCTGCTTTCTTTTGGCAAAGCAGTATTACCCCGTACTTTCCTCTGGGCAGAGAAACTTCCTTTTCAAAGGTCCCTTCCTGCCATTCCAGGGTCAGGTTCCCGTTGATATAGATGTTGACTGGCTGGCTGGAGCTTCCTTTTATCAGGACTTTGCCGGAATCTCCATGGAAAAAACTGCTTTTGGCAGCAGCAGTTCCCTGGCTGTCCTTGCCGAAGATCCGGGATAAAGGGCAGGAGGGAGCAGATGCCTCATAATTCTGCCTTGGAAACCATGAAAGCCCCTCAAAAGAACCGTCAATAAGGGTCGAGGCCTCCACTGATTCCCGTCCGACAGGCGCGCTGTAGACAAAGCCTGCCTGTCCCTTTCTTTCAGCCAAAGGTGCCGTAAAATGGGAGGGCTGCCATTGAGGCTGTGCATGGCGGAGAGAAAGGCCGAAACCGATTTCCGTTTTTTCGGTTTCCAAAAGAAAATGGTTAAGGCCTGTTTCAAGGGGAATGGAAAATGTACAGCTGGATTTCATGCCTTCCTGGGGAGGGGTGGAATGAAATACTTTTTCTCCATTTACCCATAAAACAGCTGGCCCGCAGCATTGGATCTGAAACTGGGAGACGGTTTGGCTATGGCTGTATAAATTTCCTGCTCCATAGCAGACTTCTCCGGCGGCTGCCTGGGGAAAGCGGCTGCCAAAATCGAATTGATACCAGCCCTTTGTATCACATGTGATACCGGATGTAAAATCCAGCCGGTACTCATAAGGCGCCTGGGGGTTATGCCCGATAAAACGGTTGGCCATCAGCGCAATTACCTCACGGTCCCGCTCTCCATATACATGGCAGGCGCTTTCAGCCCAGTGGAAGTAATTGTTATCGCTGGCTTTGTAACTTTCGTATTTCATAAGGGGTTCCTCCTGTTAAAAGAATTCGTTTCATAAAAGGTTTCTTACAAAGTGGCATCTCATCTTATTTTTAAGCCTGTAAAAGCTTTCTTATTAAGCTTCTTGGACTCTATATTTTATATTATAATGGATCATAGTATTAGAAAACTTATGTAATCGGGGCTTTTTTTGATTAAATCATACTTTTGGCTACTGATATAAAGGCTGGAATGGAGTGGGAAAAATTGTTATAAAATTGTCTTTAACTATTATATAGAAAATGATAGAATAAACATGTCATTCTGGTATGATTTAAGTACAGATATCCTTTCACCATGGGTTGAGATAAAATAAGAAAAATTGATTAAAACAGGAGGAATTTTTATGAAGTTTTGCTGGAGCACTTTAAACGTTAAGAATTTAGAAGAATCAATTAAATTTTATGAGGAGATCATTGGTCTGAAAGTAACCAGAAGATTCCCTGCCGGTCCTGGTACTGAAATTGCATTTTTAGGGGCAGGGGAAACACAAATCGAATTGATATGCAGCGGGGACAGGGAAATCCACGTAGGAGATGATATCAGCTGGGGATTTGAAGTGGAATCTCTTGATCAGGCCCTTTCCCTTGCAAAGGAAAAAGGCGCGGCTATTTTAGGAGAACCGGTACAGCCAAATCCGCACGTAAGATTTGCCTTTATAAAAGATCCCAATGGCATGAGAGTACAGCTAGTGGAAAATCTGGGGTAAGGAGCGGAAAACCCAGGCAGCGGCGGAAACTACAGAGCAAGGAGCATAGAAAATGAAGCATTTGATTGATAAGCTGTATGAAACTCATAACCTGGAAAAGGACGAGTTCATTTACCTGCTGGAAAATTATGATAAAGAGGCCAGTGAATATTTATTTTCCCTGGCAAGGTCCTGCAGCCAGGATCATTATGAGAAGGAAGTTTATATCAGGGGACTGATCGAATTTACGAATTACTGCAAAAATGACTGCTATTACTGCGGCATAAGAAGAGGCAATAAAAATGCCAGCCGGTACCGGTTGACCAAGGAAGAGATCCTTTCCTGCTGTGAGTCCGGGTATGGATTAGGCTTTCGGACCTTTGTGCTTCAGGGAGGGGAAGACCCTGCATTTACAGATGAGGTGATGGTGGATATTGTAAAAACCATTCGTGAGAAGTATCCGGACTGTGCCATTACCCTTTCCATAGGGGAAAAAACCTATGACCAGTATTTGAAATATTATGAGGCAGGGGCAAACCGCTATCTCCTCCGCCATGAAACGGCTGATGTGGAACATTATTCCCTTCTTCATCCGGATTCCCTGTCCCTGGAAAACCGGAAGGAATGCTTAAGGAATATAAAAAAGATCGGCTATCAGGTGGGGACCGGATTCATGGTAGGCTCCCCCTACCAGACCCCAAAGTGCCTGGCAGAGGATCTGGAGTTTATCAAAGAACTGTCTCCCCACATGGTGGGCATAGGCCCTTTTATTCCTCATAAGGATACGCCCTTTAACTCCTTCCCTGCGGGAAGCGTTGATCTCACCCTGTTTCTCATAGGGATCTTAAGGCTGATGCTGCCGGGTGCGCTGCTGCCTTCCACTACAGCATTAGGGACCCTTGATCCAAAGGGAAGGGAAAAAGGGATCTTATCAGGAGCCAATGTTCTGATGCCCAATTTATCCCCCATCGGTGTCCGTAAGAAATATGAATTGTATGACAACAAGATCTGTACCGGAGAGGAAGCGGCAGAGTGCAATGTCTGTCTGAGAAACCGTGTTGCCTCCATTGGCTACAATGTGGTAGAAAAAAGAGGGGATTTTAAAGAATGAAAAGGAGCCTGGTCCAGTCTGTGCGGAACCGGCACCATTATGGGAAGAAGATTTGATGCTTAGTAAATAAGGAGCCGGACAATGGTTTAAGGCAGAGCAGGCGGTTTTACATTAGCCTGTATCTGCCTTTTTAATGCCTTTATTCTGCTGTTATGGTCTTTGGCGAGCCGGCTGAACTCTTTAAAATCATTTCAAAGATGGGCATTTTCTATTGATTTTACCGTATCAATCGCCTATACTAGGCTCAAAAAGTGAACATCCGGTGTTCAAGCCTTGTAAAGGGAGGTTTTGAAATCAATGTTGAATATATTTGTTTGGTTCATGCTCCTGGCAACAATGGGCTCCGTCGTGCTGATGGTATACGCCGTTGCAAGCCACAGTTCTGAACGGTCATTTTTTCTGATCTTCGCTTCCATCTGCACTTTTTTGTACACTGCAGGCTATTTGCTGGAGATCATTTCCACCACTCTGGAAGCCTCCTTTATGGGAGTCCGGGTACAGAAAATGGGGACGCCGCTGCTTGTGGTTTTTAACTATCTTTTCATACGGGATGTTTATGGGGAAAAACGCTTTAATTTTTCCAGGTACTGCCTGTTTTTTGCGCTGCCTGTTTTTAACCTCTTCACCGCCCAGGCATTTCCTCTTGTGCAGCTGCACTATACGGGTATAGAATATTTTCATAACGGATATTTTGCCAACTGCCAGGGGCATCCGGGCCCCATGACCTATGTGGCAAATGATTATAATTTTCTGCTGGTTTTTTTGAGTATCCGGCGGATTCTTAAGCATTTAAAGGGCACAAACAGGCTGCAGAAGCGGCAGGGCATTTGCCTGCTGGTGTCAATTCTGATTCCCCTTATTGTAAATATTTATCATGCCGTTTCCTACAATTACCTTCGGCCTGACATAAACCCCTTTGCGGTTTCTGTTTCTCTGGCTCTTCTCCTTTATTCTGTCAGGAATCAGAATCTGCTCAATGTGGTGCCGCTGGCACGGGCCAAGGTGATCGAGTCCATGGAGGACGCCTTTATTGTCTGCAGCAAGGACTTCAGCTTTCTGGATGCAAACCAGGCAGCCAGGGAACTGTTTCCGGAACTGAGCACTCTCACTCCAGGTGAAACCATGGAGAAGATGAAGCAGTTTGAAGGCCATAGGGAGTTGTGCCTCAATATAAATGGGGAGATGAGGTTTTACAAGGTGACCCAGACCCATATCAGGCAAAGCAGCAAAAACAGCGGTATCTGCATTGTATTCCATGACATTACCGATAAAGAAAAGCAGCTTAAAAGCCTGTATGGCAAGGCGACCTTTGATCCTTTGATGCATATCTACAACCGGGCAGCCTTTTTTGACCTTGCAGGTTTTATGCTGAATGCCAGTGAGGCGGAAGACCGCTCCTATGGTCTGCTGATGCTTGCTCTAGACCATTTTAAAAAGGTGAACGATACCTATGGCCATCCCTGCGGGGATATGGTGCTGGAGACCATTGCTGCAATGGTGAGGAATCATTTTCGAAAGGAAGATATTGTGGGCCGCTATGGCGGCGAGGAAATTGTGGTACTGCTGGAGAATGTCTCTGCCGGACAAATGCTTGACTCAGTGGAAAAGCTCCGCGCGGCCATTGAGAACGAAACTGTTTTCTTCCATAATACTCCCATTTGCATTACAATCAGCATAGGGATGGCCCATTCTCCAGCCGGAAGCGTTCACTGCCTGGAGGATATGATCCTTCAGGCTGATCTGGCGCTCTATGAGGCGAAGAACGGCGGACGCAACCGTGCCTGCCTGTATGGCGGGGCGGTTGCGTCCTCATAGTTACTGGAATATTTGATTATAGTCAAGGGGATATTCGCAATGACCAATGGGTCAGACCCTCCGCGACCCTGCTTGATTGGGTTAAATCAGTTTAATGCGATAGGCAATGGACTGGGGAGGAATGCTGGCGGTCTGGAAGTTGGCATGCTCGATCTTTACCAGCTGTCCGGGTTTAAGGGAGCTTAAGGGAATGGGATTATTGTTTTGATCCAGTATTTCCGTAGCCTGGGAAACAACAAATCTCATCTGGTCCGCTTTATCGCCGGGATTGCCTGTATTGAGAAAGCCATTTTGAGCATCAACGGAAACGATCCGGTCCGTTGTTATGCGAAACAGGGGCTTCTGCAGGATTGCAACCATCCGGTATGCCTTTGATTGAGGGGGAATGCTTTTTGTCATGGCAGAGGAGAACTCTGCATTGACCCACATCCCCTTTTTGATGGTGCACAAGCTGATAGGGTCGCCAAATTGATTGACTAAGATCGTGTCCCAGCCTATGTTCAATTGGAGAAGTTCAATATAGACCATTTCATTCTGGCCTGGGGCCGAGTAAGAAACGATGACATAGCCGGTTCTGCTGTTGGAAGTATATACATCTTCTACAAGGGCGTTATTAATTTGCAGGATGCTCCCGACCTGGGTAATGCTCCCCCTCCTGCCTTCAGCGGTATCATTCATATAAATCCCCTAAATAGCGCACGTATTAATTAATATTATATGACAGCGGCAGGAAATATTCCGAAATCAGCATCCTTTACCTGGGGAGCACTTCTTAAATTTATTAGTATAAGCTTAAGGAAAATTTCAGGAACTTTAGTCGATGATTATTAGCAGGAACAGACGACAATTTTTCATGAATGTGATATACTGTTTTTTAAGCGTATCTTTCGCAAAATATAGGACCGTTAAATTGATTAACTGGAAAGAAGGGATTTTCCATCAGAAGGTATGATAAGTTAGTCAGGGACAGGATACCCGAGATGATTAAAGCAGAAGGCAAAAAAGCGGTATGCCGCATTATGACTGATGAAGAATATATGGTGAAACTGGAAGAAAAGCTTAACGAAGAGGTAAAGGAATATCAGGAAGATAAGAGCCTTAAAGAGATGGCAGATGTGCTGGAGGTGTTATATTCTCTTTGCAGTGCCAGAGGTTATACGAAAGAAGAATTAGAGGCTGAGCGGGAAAAGAAGGCAAGAGACAGGGGCGGTTTTAATAACAGGATTTTTCTGGAATATGTGGATGAGTAAATGAAAAAGTGCTTACATGATATGCAAAAATATACATTCCAAAAAGGAGGAATGCGTTATCAGGCGTAAATACACAATATTTCTATCCACAATCATCAGCATAATCTGTACTGTCATGGTATGCTTTTATTTATTTTCCATTGATAAGGTCGGCGATATTTATATAGAAAAGTCAGAGGAAGCGATCTATAACATTAAGAAGGATTTTCTAAGGGATACGGTCAATAATCTGATTTCCGAAATTGGATTAAGGCGGGCGGCCAAATCGTCATACGTGGAAATCTTTGTCTCCAGGACGTCTGATATCATTAACATGAAAAAGGATCTTCCGGACAGCGAATTCAATGATTTTTTTATCCGGCTTTTCCGGGATAATCCGGATTATAAATCCATGACCGTGGTCATTTGGGACAATCAGGCCAATAAAGCTGTTTATGACCCTGGGAATCTGGCAGGAGCTACCTGGAAGGATACTCTTAAGGCCAATACCTCCGGCCTGTCCTCTTACCGGATTTTCTTTCACGGAGATTACGTATTCCTGTTTGGATTTACAAAAAGTTACGTTAATGAGCTTGTTAAGTCGGATATTGCCAATGTGATCAGAAATTCAAAATTTGACGGAAATTCCTACATTTGGGTAAATGAGATACAGAATTATCAGGGGGGTAAAAATTATGCCATCCGAAGGATCCATCCCAACCTGCCGGAAACAGAGGGAATCTATCTTTCTACGGATATGGCTGATATCGCAGGAAATTATCCATATTTGACTGAGCTTCAGGGAATTAATAAGGATGGAGAGCTGTTTTTCTCATACTATTTCAAGGAACCAGGCAGCAATAAGGTATCAAAGAAGCTGGCTTATGCCAAGCTTTATAAGGATTATAACTGGGTAGTTGCCATGGGAGTTTATCTGGATGACTTACAGCCATATGTTGATCAGACGAAAAAGGAAAGCAAGGAGCTGGTATCCCGGATTACCCTTATACTGGTATTATTGCTTATTGTTATATTAACTGTCAGCCTGTTTTCCGTTTCCTTATTGGAAAAAATATATTACCGCAATGCGAAAAAGGCAATGGAATCTGAGCTTAACCAGGATGTCCTTACAAAGGCGGGGAACAGAAGAAGCGGGACCAACGATTTGACCAATGCATTTGAGGAATTTAAACGGACAGGCTTAAGTCCCGGAATTATGATGTGCGATGTGGATCATTTCAAAGGGATCAACGATAAATACGGCCATTTTACAGGGGATATGGCTCTGGCGGAATTTGTAAACGTGATAAAAAGGACCTTAAGAAGCACAGACAAGATCATCCGCTGGGGCGGTGATGAATTCGTTGTCATTCTTTATGGCATGGAAGAGAAACATGTGCAGGATTTTGGAAACAAATTTTTGTCGACCGTGTCTTCTTTGAAAATACTGAATCAGCAGGAAGAGATAGGGATCACCGTATCCATGGGCTTTTCCTTCTTTAAGGAAGGCGATGAGGATTTTCACTGGGCATTAAAGCGGGCGGATGAGGCACTTTATAAGTCTAAGTTAGAAGGACGGAATCAGGCCAATGTTATTTTATAGATAAAAAGGCTCTGAATCCGGAAGAAGAGAGTTTTTATGTCTGGCTTTTTGAAAAGGATAAAACGACCCGTAACACCAGCGGGTCGTTTTAATTTTCACAAAAAGCAAAGGCTGCTTAAAAAGCACATTTTATGTAAGGTTTTTAATGCCGGGACAGGGCAGAGGCAGCGGTTTCCATGTTTAAAAGATACATATGGTTGAATTTTTCAATGGCAGCCTTTTTTTGTTCCATAAGGGAATGGGAATACACATTAAGGGTGATGGAAACGCTGGAATGGCCGAGCAGTTCGCTGATGGTCTTCACATCCACTCCCAGCTCCAGGGCCCGGGTGGCAAAGGTATGGCGTATGGCATGGAATTTACGGTCCTGGACATGGGCTTCCCTTAATAGTTTCTTGTATAGCTTTTGAAAGCAGCGGGGATCTAAGGGAGCATCCCCGTCGGAAAAAATATAGTGGTCCGGGTTTGCATGAGAAAAACCCTGTTCCTGCAGCATCTTTAACAGAAAGTCCGGGAGGGGGATTTTCCTTAAAGATTTGCGGCTTTTTGGAGGACCTACCTGCAGAGATGTTTTGTTCCCCCCTTCTTCAAAATGTTTTATTCTGGATACGGTACGTGTTATGGACAGGGTACCGGTTTCCATATCAATATCTCCCCATTTAAGGGAACACAATTCTCCAAGGCGTATGCCGGTATAAAAGCTGAGGATAATCCCTGCCCCACGCTTGTCTTTGGAATTCAGTGCGGTATTTTCTATGAGCCTCTGCTCTTTCAGCGAGAAGACGATAACCTCCTTGTCCTCCGGTCTTGGGATTTTCACCTGTTCAATGATGGAAAAACTCTCCGGCGCCCCCTTTAAGATTTCTTTTAATGCTATTTTGAAGATGGTAAGATATTTTTTCTTAGATGAATCTGCCAGCCTGGTATTTTCTCTTATGGCTTTTACAAAACAAAGAACAGAATCTTCTGTAATTTGCAGATTTTTTTCCTGCTTAAAAAATGGAATCACGTATTTATCCATGCACCGGTAATAGCTTTCATAAGTGGAGGGCTTCACCCGGAGGGAGGCATCCTCAAGCCATGCTTCAAACAAGCTGCAGACATCGTTCCTGTCCGAAAAAAAGTTTTCCCGAACGGATTCCTCAATTTCCTGGAAATTTTTCATTTTTTCTTTTACGCCTTTGTAGGTTCTGGAGTAGAAATACCGGTACTTTCCATCCAGCTTTAAAGATCTTCCCTCCCAGCGCCCATCTTTGCGTTTATAAATGTTTTCTCCTCTTCGCGGCATTGTAAAATACTCCTTTGCTTATCATGTATTTATTATAAGATGATTTAAGTAACGGCAAATAATCCAAATATTACCAGAAAAGCTGTAGTAACATCCACAAAACATACGGTAATAGCATATATTGTTAAGTATGGTTGACTTTTCTTCAGACATCAGATAAACTGAATGTATATGTTAAAATTAATAAAAAGGAAGTGAAACAATGGAAGGCAGCCCTCGAAGTCATATAGATGACTTCAAACCCCAGTATGAAAATATAAATCAATATACCGGCGCTTTAAGCGGGCTTTTGTCCATTGTTTTTGATAAAAATGGGCTTTATTAGCCTATGCTTTTAACGCCGTCTGTTGGGACGGCTTTTTTTATTGCTATTTTATTTTCATTGGGGAATCATAATAAAGAAAGGATGATTCCAATGAAATTCATGAGAAAGAAAACAATCAGCACTCAGATCCAGAAAAACAGACTCGACACGGAAAAAAAGCTCAGAGCCTATGCGTTTCTTGAGGAAAAAATGCTCCTGTCAACCCTTTCCGCTTCAAAGACCGGCCTTACCAATGAGGAGGCTCAGGAAAAACAGGATGAATTCGGGGCAAATGTTATTACTGCAGGAAATAAAGATACCATGCTTCACAGGCTGAGAGAGGCGGTCATCAATCCCTTTAACGTTATTTTGCTGGTCATTGCGGCTGTTAATTATTTCACAGACGTCATTGCTTCCTCAAAGCCTGATTACCTCACTGTTTCCATTATCATTTTCCTGGTGCTTGTCTCAAGTCTGGTTGCCTTTGTCCAGAATCAGCGTTCCAATGCCGCTGCGGAAAAGCTTTCAGAGATGATTTCCAACAAGGCAGATGTGTGGAGAGATGGGAAATTGACCGAGATCCCTATGGATGAGGTGGTTCCGGGAGACGTTGTCAAGCTTTCTGCGGGACATATGCTTCCGGCAGATGTGCGGTTTTTGTCTACCAAGGACACTTTTTTAGCCCAGGCAGCCCTTACCGGCGAGTCTGCTCCTGTGGAAAAATTTTCTGACGGGGACAATAAGCCTGACGACGCATTAACAGATTTACAGAATATCGGCTTTATGGGATCCAATGTGGTAAGCGGAAGCGCTACGGCAGTGGTTCTGGCAACCGGCAATAACACTTATTTCGGCTCCATGGCCCAATCCTTATCAGGCGATAAGGCCAAGACCAGCTTTGAGCGGGGAGTGGAATCTGTCAGCGGGCTTTTGGTCAGAAGGATGCTTGTCATGATTCCGGTGGTATTTTTGATCAATGGCATTGCCAAAGGTGACTGGGCAGGAGCGCTTCTTTTTTCCATCAGTATTGCAGTTGGCCTTACGCCGGAAATGCTGCCCATGATCATGACCTCCACCCTGGCAAAGGGAGCGGTTTCCATGTCCAGGCACAAGGTGATCGTCCGCACTCTTGGAGCGATACAGACCTTTGGAGAAATGGATGTGCTCTGCACCGATAAGACAGGAACCCTTACCGAGGATAAGGTGGTCCTGGAAAGATACATGGATTTAAATGGGGATGAGGATACCAGGATTCTGCGCCATGCTTACTTAAACAGCTATTTTCAGACCGGCCTTAAGAACCTCATTGATTTAGCCATCATAAACCGTGCGGAGCAGAACGGACTGGAGAACGTTTTAAGCTCTTACCGGCGAATTGATGAAATCCCTTTTGATTTTACACGGCGCAGGATGAGCGTGGTATTAACGGATCAAAAGGGAAAGCTCCAGCTGATCACAAAGGGAGCTGTGGAGGAAATTCTTGAAATATCCTCCTTTATGGAGATAAACGGGACGGTTCTTCCAATGGATGAGGAAACCCGCCGCGTTGCCATGGCAACCTATGAAAAGTATAATAATGACGGCCTGCGCATGATTGCCGTTGCCCAGAAGAACGAGGTGCCCGGCATAGGGGTATTCAGCGTTGAGGATGAGCAGGATATGGTTTTAATAGGCTTTGTAGGCTTTCTTGACCCGCCAAAGGAGAGCGCAGGTGCCGCCATCGCTGCCCTTCGTGACCATGGGGTAAGAACGGTGGTCCTCACCGGAGACAGCGAGGGCGTGGCGGCAAAGGTCTGCGGCAAGGTGGGCGTAGATGCTTCCACCCTGATGACAGGCCGGGATGTGGAGCAGATGGATGACAAAGAGCTTTTACATGCAGTAGGCATATGCAACCTGTTTGCAAAATTGTCTCCATCTCAGAAGGAACGGGTAGTAAAGGCGTTCCAGAGCGCAGGGCATACGGTGGGTTATATGGGAGACGGCATCAACGATGCGCCGCCCTTACACCAGGCTGATGTGGGGATCTCCATTGACAGCGCTGTGGACATTGCCAAGGAAACTGCCGATATCATTCTTTTAGAAAAGGATTTGATGGTCTTAGAGGAAGGGGTCATAGAAGGCCGCCGCACCTTTGGAAATATCATCAAATATATTAAGATGGCGGCAAGCGGAAATTTCGGAAACATGATTTCCGTTATCGCAGCCAGCCTGTTCCTGCCCTTTCTGCCCATGCTGCCGGTACAGATATTGACCCAGAACCTGCTGTGTGATTTTTCCCAGATGGGGATTCCCTTTGATGATGTGGATAAGGAATATTTAAAAAAGCCTCATAAATGGGATACAAAGTCCATCAAATCCTTTATGGCTTTCTTTGGCCCCCTCAGCTCTGTTTTTGATATTTTATGCTTTGCGGTTATGTGGTGGGCCATTGGCGCTGATAAAGTGGAGCTTTCCCCATTGTTTCAGTGCGGATGGTTCGTATTCGGAACCGTGTCACAGGTGCTTGTTATCCACTTAATCCGTACTGAGAAGCTGCCCTTTGTGCAGAGCAGACCTTCTATGCCCCTGTTTTTCTCCACATTTATAGTTGCGGTCCTTGCGCTTTTCATTGGATTTTCAGGTCTTGCCATTGGTCTTGATATGTACCGCCTGCCGGCACACTTTATTCCCTGGCTTGTTTTGATCCTGGCCGGTTATCTTGCAGTCGTGCAGATGATGAAAAAAGTATATATGCACCGTTATAAGGAATGGATGTAACCTTCCTTCAATCATTGAAAGAGCAGCCGGCATATTTTTGCCTGACTGCTCTTTTTGTTTTCCTTTTTATGTTTCTTTGCCGCTGTTTACGTGAGCTTTAATGGCTGCAAAGCTTTCCGCGCTTATTACATGCTCGATCCGGCAGGCGTCATCCAGTGCAGTCTTTTGGGTTACCCCCAGGTCAATCAGCCACTCCGAAAGCAAGGTGTGGCGTTCATAAATCCTTTCTGCTATTTCCAGACCCTTTTCCTGCAAAGTGATGTGGCCGTTTTCGTCTATCCCGATGTACCCGTTTTCCCGGAGATTTTTCATTGCCACGCTGACGCTTGGTTTTGAAAAATCCAGTTCTTCGGCAATGTCTATGGAGCGCACATGGCCGTTGCGCTTCTTAAGCATCAGGATTGTTTCCAGATAGTTTTCGGCAGATTCCTGTATCTTCGTATCATCACCCTCTTTCATAGGATATTTCTTTATTTTAACATGAATCGCCATAGATTTTCAAGATGGCTTCTCCTTATATTGTCTTGTTACTTAATTATTTTGGTTACAGAAAATTTCTGTTACCATTTTTTTGTTGAAATTTGTCGGAATTTTTATTATAATATAATATGGTTGACTTTAATCATTTGGCAGATACCTCATATTGATCAAAAGGTATCCCCTTTAATTGGGTAGTTAAATGAAAAAGCAAGCAGAAAATGGTAATAATCAGGCAAGATATGCTTAAATAATGAATGTACAAGTAACTGACCCAGGGCAAAGCAATCAGGCCGTGCAAGCGAAGATACAGGAGGAGGCATATGTTCAATACGTTTCAGACAGGAGAAGAGAGTAATTTTTCCTGGAACATGATAGGGAATATAGCGGAAGGGAGAAAGAATCTGGGGGAAGAGATGCCCGTCATGATGTACCGGCTGTTCCAGTATTCCTTAAGAAGTGAATTGTCAAGGAGATTGGGCGGAGAAATGGCAAGAGAGCTTTTCCGAAGTGCAGGAGAGGTTTCCGGAAGAGAATTTGCCCTGCACATGCTTGATCTGACTCTTCCGCCAAATGATTTCCTTGCATCCCTGCAAAAAATCCTGGAGGTACATAAGATAGGTATATTAAGAATTGAAAAGTTTGATCCCCATACCGGATATGTGGTTCTGACTGTTGGAGAAGACCTGGATTGTTCCGGGCTTCCTGTGAGGGGGGATCAAGTCTGTAATTATGATGAAGGGTTTCTTTCCGGTGTATTAAAGGAATACACGGGAAAGGAATATGTGGTAAAAGAAGTTGATTGCTGGGCCAGTGGTTCACGTGTATGCAGATTTGAGGCCAGTGTCGACCATCGGACGAAGGTGTAGTGGATGACAGAAAAAGATGCTTCTGTTCTTTTGGAGCAGATCCGCAATATCATTTTAAATAAGCCGGTTTCCGGGGAGCTGGAGGAGAAAACGCAGGTGTTTTCAGACCTGGAGCAGGCAGTTTTCTATCTTTCTCACTGTCTCATGGAATCCAACGAGTTTCTTAAGAATCTGGCGGAAGGGAACTTAGACGTTCCTCTGCCTGACCGCCATAATTTCCAGGCAGGAGAATTAAAACAGCTTTATGCCGCCTTAAAGCATTTAACGTGGCAGACCGGCCAGGTGATTAAGGGAGATTATAAGCAGCGGGTGAATTTTATGGGCGACTTTTCCCGGGCGTTTAATGAGATGGTGGTCAAGCTGGAGAAAAGGGAAAATGAGTTGAAAGAGCAGGCGGAAAAGATCAAAAGGTTTAACAGGCTGCTGATATCCATCATGGACAGCCTGAAGGAATGGGTCGTAGTTATTGATGAAGAGAATGGGTCGGTATTATATACCAATGAAGCGGCCAGAAGGCGGTTTTATGACCCTGGGACAGGGCAATATGCCTGTGGGGAAGAGGACTGTCTCCTAATGGACCGTATCAAGTCCTATGCCGGACTGGAGCAGGAGCTGCGGTATGAATTCAAATGCGCCCGCAATAAGACTTTTCAGGTAAAATCCTATTCTTTGATGTGGGAGGAGAAAAAGGCAGTGGTACATCTTGTGACAGATATTACATATCAGAGGGAAAATGAAGCCTTCTTAGAGGTCATGGCTTATAAGGATGAACTGACCGGACTGGATAACCGGCGCAGCGGCCTGCGCACCATTGACTCTTATATCCAGAAAGGCATTCCATTTTCCCTTTGCATGATCGACATGGATGGGCTGAAAAGCATCAATGACCAGTTCGGCCATTTGCTCGGAGATGAATATATAAAGTCTGTTTCGGAAGCGTTAAAGGAATCTGCCCGGGATATTGACTTTACCTGCAGGTTCGGAGGCGATGAGTTTATCATGCTGTTCCGGGATTGCGAGAAACAGTCGGCAGAGGAGAGGATGGATCTTATCGATAAGAAGCTGTCTGATGCTGAGTTAAACTATCCAATGTCCATAAGCTATGGCGTGGTTTACATTGCAAAGGGGACGGACCTGTCTCCGGAAGCTGCTTTAAACATGGCAGATGAACGGATGTACTGCTTTAAAAGGCAGCGGAAACAGATAAATAACGGGCCAGGCAGTGAAGGAATTTAGAAAGCTCAACTTTTCTTGTGTTTTTTATGATTTTACATTATAATAAAAGGCAGGTTAAATGAAATAGGAGCAAGAAAAGAATGAGATTTATTGGAAGCAAGACATTGCTGCTGGACCAGATTAAGCATGTGATTGATGAAAAGGCGCCGGGAGCGGAGAGCTTTTGTGATATATTTTCTGGAACCGCAGCGGTTGCCAGATATTTTAAACAGTGGTACCAGGTCTGTTCCAATGACCTGCTGTACTTTTCCTATGTGCTGCAAAGGGCTACCGTTGAAAATGACAGCGTGCCAAAGTTTATCCGTTTGCAGGAAGAAACCGGGATCAAGGATCCTGTGGATTTTTTTAACGGCAGGGAAAAAAAGGATTTAGAGGAGCTTCAAAAGGAGCGCCGTTTTTTTCAGAACACCTATGCGCCTGCAGGCGGCCGCATGTATTTAAATGATGAGAACGCCCTGCGCATTGATTTTGCCAGGTGCATTGTGGAGGACTGGAAGGCTGCCGGTCTTTTAAGTGAGGATGAGTATTATTATCTGATCGCCTGCATTGTGGAGGGGATCCCTTTTGTTTCCAATACCTCAGGAACCTATGGGGCGTTCCACAAGGTCTGGGAGAGGCGGAGTTACAAACAGTATGAGCTGTACCGGCTTCCCGTGACCCACAACGGAAAGCAGAACCGCTCCTTCAATGAAAACGGTGTGAGCCTTTTAACACGCATAGAGGGGGACATCCTCTACATTGATCCTCCCTATAATGCGCGCCAGTATCTTTCCAATTACCATGTCCTTGAGACAGCTGCCAGATATGATTATCCAGTGGTGAGGGGAGTTACGGGGCAGCGGCCGGACGGAGGGCAGAAATCAGAGTTTTGCATGAAGAATAAGGTGGTTCCGGCGTTTGAGGAACTCCTTGAGAATGCGCGGTTTAAGCATATCATATTAAGCTACAGCACGGATGGGCTTATGACGGTGGATGAGATTGAGGAAGCCATGAAAAAGCATGGAAAGCCGGAAACCTTCCAGATCTATGAGATTCCATACCGGAGATATAAGAGCCGGAAGGTGAAGGAAACAGAGCGGTTAAGAGAGCTTTTGTTTTACATAGAAAAGCAGGTGCCGCCATGTACATAAAAAGTCCCCTGAATTATACAGGGGGTAAATTTAAGATCTTAGAGCCCATCTTTCAGGCGTTTCCAAAGGATATCCGCACATTTGTGGATGTCTTTGCAGGAGGCTTTAACGTAGGGATCAATGTGGAGGCTGAGCAGATCATCTGCAATGACCAGATCACGTATCTGATCGAACTGTATCAGATGTTCCGTTCCACGGATATCAAGGAGATTCTTAAGAGGATTCAGGGCCTGATCTCAAGATATGAGCTGACCCAGCAGAACAAGGAAGGGTATTATGCCCTTCGCTCCGATTATAACAAAACAAAGGATTTAACAGAGCTGTTTGTGCTGGCCTGCTATGCGTTTAACCATCAGATACGTTTTAATAACAGCCATGAGTTCAATTCTCCCTTTGGGAGGAACAGAAGCTCCTTTAACGGCAATATTGAAAAGAATCTGACGGAGTTTTGTAAGGCTCTCCACGAGAAAAACGTTGAGTTTTCAAACCTGGACTTTACGGAGCTGGATTTTTCCGGCCTGGGAGCGGAAGACCTGGTTTACTGCGACCCGCCTTATCTGATCTCAACGGGGAATTACAACGATGGGAACCGGGGATTCAAGGACTGGAAGGAAGGAGAGGAGCGGGCACTTTTGGAGCTGCTTGACCGACTTCATGAACAAGGTACCAAGTTTGCTCTGTCCAATGTCTTGTATCATAAAGGATTATCCAATGATCTTTTGATCCAGTGGAGCAAACAGTATCAAGTCCATTATATCGATAATACCTATTCCAACTGCAGTTATCAGTTTAAAGAACGGAATGCGGTCACGGTTGAGGTGCTGATCACCAATTATTCATGAAGGCTGTGCTTTAGAATAAGGTTCCTATTGGATTATGAAAGGGGAAGCCGCTCAAAGGCTTCCCTTAATTAATGTTTTAAATAATTTTTTTATCATGGAATAAAAGCCGGAATATATTCTTCTTTTCCCGCTTCTGTCTCTGCCTACATGCATTGCTGCTGCTTTTATCAACATTTCTTATTCACGGACACTCCGCTTTGGCCAGCCGGCAGTTTTTAATATATGATATGCCTCAACCGCCTTATGGCAGACATTACCCAGAAAGCTATGAACATGATAGCTGAAATACACAAGCGGCATATAAAAAAATACGTTCCGGCTGAATAAACTGGATAACATAAACAAATCGCCCAAAAGTGCGAAGCACAGGATAAAGCTGCAGATTAGACCAATTAACAGCCATTGAATGCGCTTCGTATACGGCTTTGCCAACTGTGCCAGCTGGTAAAAGCCCATTACCCCTATTAGGAAGACGACCATGGTCGAGGATTCCGTTGTGGGGATATGAAAGAGAATGCTGGCTGATTGTATATAAAGTGTATTAAAAACAACTGTTATTGCGGCAGGAATTGTATGTTCTAAAATATTAGTAAGCAGCTTTCCCTCTGGCCGGGAGTAATTTGCCTGAAGCGCCAAAAAGAATGACGGTATGCCAATCGTAAGTTCATTAATCGGCATCATCTGCAGCGGCGCAATCGGATAGGGATATGGAATAAAAATATAAATCAGGGTAAGCAAAACAGAGTAGACTGTCTTTAAAAGAAAAATTGCTGCAACTTTTTCAATGTTATTGATCACCCTCCGCCCTTCCTTCAGAACGTCAATCATTACACTGAAATCGTCAGTTATTAACACGAAATCAGAGGCGGAGCGGGCAGCATCGCTTCCGCCAACCATTGCAACGCTGCAATCGGCTTCACGCATTGCAAGAATATCGTTTACACCGTCTCCGGTCATACATGCTGTGTGGCCATTTTTTTTCAATCCACGGATCAGCTCCCGCTTTTGCTGGGGCGTCACATGGCCGAATATGGTATATTCTTTGGCGATAGCTGCGTAGTCAGCTTCATTTTCCACCAGGCTCATATCAATGCTTTTTTCTGATCCTGGGATTCTGGCCTTTTCTGCAACTGCTCGGACAGTACGGGGATTATCTCCGGAAATCACTTTTAGAATCACACCTTCCTGTAAGAAATACCGGAAGGTCTCATTTGCATTCGCCCGCAGATGGTCAGAAAGAATCAAAAGCGCAAAGCAGCTTAGTTCCTCTGGAAGCTTCTCTTCTGAGATAGATAGAGGAGAATGTGCAAGGCACAGTACTCTGAACCCCAAGGCGGCCTCTGCATTGGCCTGTTCTAGAAAATCTTTATTGCTGCCCCTGAATACGATATTTGGTGCACCAATGATATAGCTGCCCTTTTCTTTAAAAGTAGCACCGCTCCACTTGCGCTCCGAGGAGAAAGGTAAAATTACGTCAGCAGTCCAATTTTCAGTTTTCCCAAATGCTTTGGTCAATGCTTCGGCTGTTGCATTTTTGTCTTCCAAAGTCCCCATTAGCTCAGATACGGCTAATTCCACCTCTTTTTCAGAGCCATCGGAATATAGTTCCAGCCTTTCAAACTGTAGTGATCCGTCTGTTATGGTTCCTGTTTTATCCAAACACAGCACATCTGTTCGGGCTAAGGTTTCTATACTGTGTAATTCCTGGACCAGTGCCTTTCTTTTTGCCAGTTTAAGCGCTCCAACAGTTATAGTGACACCAGTTAATAAGATCAGCCCTGCCGGTATCATGCCCAGCACAGATGCTGATGAGCCCAGCACGGCAGTCTCCAGCGTATCTCCAAGCAAAAAGTATTTCATATAGAATAACGTGGTGCCCAGCGGCAGTATCACAATGGTCAAAATCATGATAATGCGGTTTAAGGTACGCAGGAGCGGAGGGACCTGTTTTTTGCTCTTTTTGGCCTCCGCGGTCAGAGAGTGAGCATAGCTGTTTTCTCCTATGGCAATTATTTGAGCATAGCCGTGTCCGCTGGTCACATAACTGCCCGATAGAAGCGTATCGCCCTTTGATTTTTGAATTCTGTCCGCCTCTCCGGTCAGAAGGGATTCATCTACTTCAAGCCGCTCCGAAGAAATAACCATGGCATCTGCGCATACCTGGTTACCAATAGCCAGTATCACAATATCGTCGAGTACAATCTCATCCTGTGCCACTGTATATTCCGCTCCATCCCGGATTACGGTTACATGTGCCTTGGCTAATACAGATAGTTTATCTAATCCGCGTTTTGCCCTCAATTCTTGAAAAATACCCATACACGTATTGCTTACGGCGATTCCAAGAAAAAGTATATTTTCCGGATGTCCGACGATTACCAGAATTACCGCCAGGAAAACATTGATGAAGTTGAAAAGTGTAAAAATATTTTTTGAAATAATACTGGGGATTGTCGGGGTCAGACCTGTTCTCTGTACATTTACGGCCCCTGCATCTATACGGTTACGGACTTGTTCTGCAGTTAGTCCGATACTGATATCAGGATTGCAGCGTTTTAAAGATTTGTAAGTTTTATTTATTAATAACCCTTTGTCTTTTCTATCTTTCATAAGATGATCACCATTATAATTTATATATAACTTGGTCGTTAACTGGTCCATAAGTCTTCCAATTAGGTTTCCCGTTTTTTCGGTGAGTTAAACAAACGTTCCTTTACTTGCAGATGAAGGCACAGCCTTAATAAAAAAAGAGCGAAAATCTTCGCTCTTTTTACTGTATTCCCATCTCCTGATGGTTAATTGGATTTTACTTCTTTCCAGGCTTCATTGTAAATGGAATCCACCTGATCCCCAAGATACTTATACACTTCGCTGTTCTTTAAAGAATCCACATCCGGGAAAACAGCTTTGTTATTCTGCAATTCCGTGTCAAGCAAATCAAAGGCTCCCTTGTTTGGAGTAGGATAGGTAATGTATTCAAAGTTCTTTTTTGCAATATCAGGACGGCAGAGGAAGTTGATCCATTTCTCTGCATTTTCCTTATTGGGAGCATTGGCGGGAATGACCCAGGAATCCAGCCAAAGGTTGGTTCCATCCTCAGGGATCACGTATTCCAGGGAGTAGTCAAGGCCAAGGTCCTTTACTTCATTCTGGATGTAAAGCATTTCTCCGGAATAGATGACACCTACGGCAGCCTCGCCGCCGATCATTTTATCCCTGACCTGGTCGATGACATAGGCCTGGACCAGAGGCTTTTGCTTGATCAGCAGTTCCTTTGCTTCCCTGATCTCTTCCTCATTGGTGGTGTTGGCGGAATAGCCAAGGGATTTTAATGCCACCATAAAGGCATCCCGGACGCTGTCCTGCATGAGGATATTGTTCTTAAACTTTTCATCCCAAAGGTCGGACCATTTGGTCGGAACGTCTTTCGGGTCTACCATGCTGGTGTTATAAAGGATTCCCACGGTTCCCCAGCAGTATGGAACGGAATATTTGTTTTCCGGGTCAAAGCTCTTTGACATCTCCTGGTATCTGGGATCAATCTCCTTTATATTAGGAACATTGTCAAAATTAATTTCTGCCAATAGATTATTTTCGATCATTTTCTGGATCATATAATCGGAAGGGCACACCGCGTCATATTTTACGCCTCCTGCCTCAATGACAGGATACATCTCTTCATTGGTTTCAAACATATCATAAACGACCTTGATCCCGGTCTCTTTTTCAAATTCCTGGATAACGGATTCATCAATGTATTCTCCCCAGTTGTATACGTAAACCTCTCCGGCGCTTCCTGATTTGGGGGCGGATTTTCCGCAGCCGCTTAAAAGGGAGAGGGTAAGAGCACACAGGGAGCCGACTGCCATGATCTTAGATAAAGTTTTTTTCATGTATTTGTTCTCCTATTGTTTTTTACGCTTTGGTGCAAAGTTGGTAATGAGTAACAGCACCAGCACCGTGATAAAGATGATGGTTGACAGCGCATACATGGAGGGCTTGATCCCCCGGCGCACTTCGCTGTAAATTAAGGTAGAAAGAGTATTGATACCGGCTCCCCTGGTAAAGTGTGTGATGATAAAATCATCAAGGGACATTGTAAATGCAAGGAGAAAACCGGAAAGCACGCCCGGAAGGATATCCGGGAACACCACCTTGAAAAATGCGGAGACCGATGTGGCTCCTAGGTCCATGGCGGCTTCATAGGTGCTTTTATCTGTTTGCTTTAACTTGGGGCTAACGCTTAAAATGACATACGGTATGTTAAAGGTAATATGTGAAATCAAAATGGTCTGAAAGCCCAGGGAAATTCCAAAGGCAATAAATGCCAGCATAAGAGAGATTCCTGTAACAATATCCGCGTTCAGCATGGGGATGTTGGTAATGCCCATGAGAAGGGATCTGGGGACCCGTTTCATGCTGTTAATGGCAATCGCTGCCGCAGTGCCTATAATGACCGCAATCAGGGAAGACAGAAATGCGATCAGCAGCGTATTGTAAAGGGCTGTCATAATGGTGCTGCTTGAGAACAGCTCTGTATACCATCTTGTGGTAAAACCGCCCCATTGGGTACGGGATTTTGAGCTGTTAAAGGACAGCACAGCCATGGTGGCAATGGGGGCATATAAAAATACCATAATAATTACCAGGTAAAAATCCTGAATAAAACGTTTAATAAATCCAGTCTTGCTGTTCATCAGAATGCCGTTCCCTCCCCGTTCTTATCATATTTGGCAATAAGTGCCATGCTGATCAGAATGAAAATCATCAGAACCAGGGAAAGGCCGGAGCCTAAATTCCAGTTGCTTCCCTTGGTAAACTCCTGCTCGATCACATTGCCGATCAGAAGAATCTTGCTTCCTCCCAAAAGGTTTGAGATAACGAATGTGGTAAGAGCCGGTACAAATACCATGGTGATCCCGCTGACAATGCCGGGGATGCTTAAGGGAAACAGGATACGGAATAAAACCTGGACCGTGTTGGCCCCTAAATCCCTGGCAGCGTTTATCACGTTGTCATCAATTTTCATCAGGACATTATATATGGGGAGAACCATAAACGGCAGAAAGTTGTAAACCATGCCGAGGATAATGGCTCCCGGTGTATTGATCAGATTCTGGTTAGGCAGATGGAGTGCGTTCAGCACGCCGTTTATGACGCCGTTCTTTTCCAGCAAAGTCTGCCATGCCAGGGTCCGAAGCAGGAAATTCATCCACATGGGAAGGATGAAGATAAAAACAATAAAGCTTCCCTGACCCATTCCCCTGGAACGCAGAACCATGGCCAGCGGATAAGCAAGGATCAGGCATAAGACTGTGCTGATAAAGGAAAGCCCCAGGGAAAGCCAAAGGGCTTTTGAGTGCTCCGCCGTTGTTACGGAGAGGACATTTGCCAGGGTAAAGGCCCCGGACCGGTCCGTCAGCCCGTAAAACACAATCAGCGCCAGCGGGATCAGGATGAAGCCGATCATCCACATAATATATGGGCCGGATAATAATTTTTTATTCATTGATTCCCACAGCCTCCTCATCCTCGGATGTCGGCTTGTTCATGATCTGAATGTCGAAGGGATTTACGTGGATGCCCACCTTCTGTCCCACCGGGAACATATCCGTGCTGTGTACCAGCCATTCAAAGCCGTCAGGCGAGGTCACTTCCATCTCATAGTGAACACCCTTGAAAATCAAATGGGTCACAGTGCCTGTCAGTGTGCCTTCCTCCGGAGCCACCAAATCAATATCCTCCGGGCGTATGACCACGTCAACCGGGGTATTGGTTCCAAAGCCCTTATCAACGCAGACGAATTTGGCATGAAAGATGTCCACCAGCTCATCCCGGACCATAATTCCGGGCACAATGTTGCTTTCACCGATGAAGTCCGCCACAAAGGCGTTTTCCGGTTCATTGTAAATGTTTTCCGGGGAGCCCATCTGCTGGATATAACCCTGGTTCATGACCACGATGGTATCGGACATGGTCAGGGCTTCTTCCTGGTCATGAGTAACGTAAATAAAAGTGATGCCCAGCTCGTTTTTCAGCCGGATCAGCTCATACTGCATATCCTGGCGGAGCTTTAAGTCCAGGGCTCCCAAAGGCTCATCAAGGAGAAGGACCCTTGGTTCGTTTACGATTGCCCTGGCAATGGCGATCCGCTGCTGCTGACCGCCGCTTAAGGAGCTTACGGAGCGGTTCTCATAGCCATCTAAGTTCACCAGCTTTAAGGCATATTTGATCTTATCCTGTATATAAGTCTTTGGCTTATTTTTTATTTTTAATCCAAAAGCGATGTTTTCTGCAATGGACATGTGGTTAAACAAAGCATATTTCTGGAAAACCGTGTTAAGCTGCCGCTTGTTGGGAGGCAGATTGGTAATATCCTGCCCGTCAAAAATCACCTTTCCCTGGTCAGGGCTTTCAAAACCGCCGATAATCCGAAGAGTTGTGGTTTTGCCGCATCCGCTGGGTCCTAACAGGGTAACAAATGCGTTCTCCTTTACGGAGAGGTTTAAATCATCCAGTACCATAGTACCGTCAAAGCTTTTTGTGATATTTCGTAAATCAATGAATGGCTGACCCATAACCCTTTATCCTCCTGTCAAAAGCTCGGCGGGGAACTGACCCAGATAAGGGCAGCGCCGGCCTTGCTGCTTAAGTAATGTTTTTTGTCTGATACAAAGTAAAAGGATTCCCCTTTTTTAGCTTTGTATGTTTTATTTCCTATATGAATGGAAATATTACCCTGTAGCACATAGCCGAATTCTTCGCCCTCATGAGGATTATCCGGATAGGTCTCCCCGCCGGCCTCCAGGGTGAGAAGGATCGGCTCCATCATGTTTTTCTGCGCATTGGGAATAATCCATTTGATTGTATTCTTAAGTTCTGCATCATGCTTTTCAAAATAATCGGTTTTTCCGAATACGATCTGTTCCTCAGGGCTTTCATTGAAGAACTCGCCCACAGAGGTTCCAAGGCATTGTAAAATATCCAAAAGGGTAGCAATGGAGGGAGAGGTCAAGTCCCTTTCCAGCTGGGAGATGAACCCCTTTGACAGCTCTGCGCGGTCAGCCAGCTCTTCCTGGGTAAGTCCCTTTAAGACCCGAAGCTCTTTTAGTTTTGTACCGATATCCATATGCTCCTCCTTTTTGCTAATGATAAGCTGAAAGTTTACCTATACTAACTGACGATAAAATTAATTAAAAAGTTTAGTAATGATAAACAGGCAGCAAGATACATTATACTGTTTTTTCTTTGTATGTCAATAGTTTTTAAGGAAGTTTTTCCTTAACAAACAAGGAAATTTATGATATGATAGTTTCAGGTTATGCAAGGAAGTTCGATTGGCCTAAAAGCTTGTCGAACGGCTGATTTTCTGAATTAAGGCTTTCCCTGGAATTGTCTTTATTCAGAGAGTTATGCTAAGGAAGAAATCAGGAGGAAATGTATGATGAAAGGCAAGTATATGGCTTATGTAGGTTCTTATTCCTACAACGGACAGGCAAAGGGGATTACCGTATACGATGTTGATGTGAAAGAGGGCCGTTTTATTCCAAGATGCGAGGTTGAAGTTGATAATTCTTCTTATGTGATCGCTTCTAATGATGGAAAGACCCTGTACTCCATCGCAGACGAAGGGATCGTATCCTTCCGCATTCATGAAAATGGGGCGATTACAAGGCTTAATTCAGCCAATATAAAGGGAATGAGGGGCTGTCATCTGTCTACCGATGCAGAGGACAAGTATATCTTTGTATCAGGATATCATGATGGAAAGTCCACTGTGCTGCGGCTGAATAAGGATGGCTCTATAGGAGAGATCGTGACCGGAGTGTTCCATAAAGGCCTTGGCAGCGTGGCGGAGAGAAATTTCCGTCCCCACGTGAGCTGTACCAGGAGAACTCCTGACGGAAAATTTATCATGGTGGCTGATTTGGGGATTGACCAGGTCAAAATTTACCGTTTTAATGAGAAGGATGAGGAAATGATCCTTGTGGATGCCCTGCACTGTGAGCTGGAATCCGCTCCCAAATGTTTCCGCTTCAGCTCAGACGGAAGGTTTTTCTATCTCATTTCCGAGTTAAAGAATGTGATCGACGTGTTCACCTATGAGACAGGGGAGCGCCAGCCAAAGATTGAGAAGATACAGACAGTTTCCACCACCGGCCCCAAGCACAGCCAGCTGACTGCGGCGTGTTCCATGCGCATGTCCAATGATGAAAAGTATTTATTCTGCGGCAATGCCGGGGACAATTCCGTTTCGGTTTACAAGCGGGACAAGGACACAGGGCTTTTAGAAGCCTTATGCTGTCTTCCCATAAGCGGCAGCTATCCTAAGGATATCTGCGTTTTACCGGATGATAAGCATATTGCTTCCATCAACCATGAGTCAGGCAGTATCACCTTCTTTACGGTTAATTATGAGAAAGGACTTCTGGTCATGAACGGCAAGGAAATCAAGGTCAATGAACCAAATAGCTGTGTGATCGTAAAAGTAAGCAATTAAAATACCTTACAGGCATACCTCTGTGCCCGGAAAGCATGGGCAGGGAAGAGGAAACACCTTACAGGCATACCTCTATGCCCAGAAAGCATGGGCAGGGAAGAGGAAAGGAGAGACATAATACATGGCAGGATCAACACTGGGGACAATATGGAAGGTGACAACCTGGGGGGAATCTCACGGAAAGGCAATCGGCGTTGTATTAGACGGCTGTCCGGCAGGACTTAACCTGGAGGAGGCAGATATCCAGGAATACTTAGACCGGAGAAAGCCAGGGCAGAGCAAATTTACCACAAAGCGCCAGGAGGCCGATCAGGTGGAGATCCTGTCCGGAGTTTTTGAGGGAAAGACAACGGGAACTCCCATTTCCATGGTGATATGGAATACGGACCAGCGCTCCAGGGATTACGGAAACATCATGGAGGTCTACCGTCCTGGCCATGCGGACTTTACCTTTGATGAAAAATACGGAATCAGGGATTACCGGGGCGGCGGCCGTTCCTCCGGAAGGGAGACCATAGGAAGAGTGGCAGCCGGTGCTGTTGCCGCCTGTTTTTTAAAGAGCCTGGGAATTACCGTGACCGCTTATACCAGATCCGTTGGGCCTTATGAGGTAAAGGCAGACCATTTCAACATAAAAGAGAGAGATAATAACCACCTTTTCATGCCTGATAAGGAAACAGCGGCCCTCGCTTCCGAATACTTGGAAGAGATGATGGGAAAACTGGATTCTGTAGGAGGCGTGGTGGAATGCGTCATTGACGGTGTTCCGGCCGGAATCGGCGATCCGGTATTTGAAAAATATGATGCGGCTCTTGCAAAGGCGGTCATGTCCATTGGAGCGGTCAAGGGCTTTGAGATCGGAGACGGCTTTGGAGCAGCCAGAGCCCTGGGATCCCGGAACAACGATGGATTTTGTGCGAATCCGGGAAAGGGCGTTGAAAAGACCTCTAACCATGCAGGAGGAATCCTGGGAGGGATCAGCGACGGCTCCCAGGTGGTTCTGCGCGCGGCATTTAAGCCTACCCCGTCTGTGGCACAGCCCCAGAAGACAGTGACGCGCCAGGGCGAGGAAACAGAGATTCAGATTAAGGGGCGTCATGACCCCATTGTTGTTCCGCGGGCAGTGGTGGTAGTGGAAGCCATGGCAGCTCTTACCACCGCAGACTTACTGCTTGCCAACATGGCCTCCAGAATGGACAGGATCCATGCCTTTTACGGCCGGTCGCCGGCTTTGGAAGGTGACTTGGAAACTTGATAAAATCCGGCATTTGTGATATGTTAAATGCCGGATATATTTTACGCGGTAATGAACGGAACAAATATGCCTGCATGTTCATTCGGCGAATGCCGCGGCAGCTAAGAAAAACCCACAAAGCGTGTTTTTCTTAGTTTACTCAGACAACGGTATGGCGGACATGTCTGCATGTTCTGCCGGCAATGACAGAATAACAGGAGAATGACGATGAAGATTGCAATGGGAAATGACCATACGGCCATAGAAATGAAGAATTACATCAAGGAATTTGTAGAGAGCAAGGGATATGAGGTGATCGACTTTGGAACCAATTCCACAGAAAGCTGCGATTATCCGGAGTATGGGGAAAAGGTAGGACACGCTGTTGCAGACGGAGAAGCTGATTTGGGAATCGCAATCTGCGGAACAGGAGTGGGAATCTCCCTTGCCTGCAATAAAGTCAGAGGGATACGGGCCTGTGTCTGCAGTGAACCCTATACTGCAAAGCTTTCCAGAATGCACAATGATTCCAATGTGCTCTGCTTTGGAGCCCGTGTCATTGGCGTGGAAATGGCAAAGATGATCACGGAAGAATGGCTGGATGCCAAATACGAGGGCGGAAGGCATCAGCGCCGGGTGGATATGGTAATGGATATCGAAAAAAGAAGCTAAAAAATATGGGAGGGGGAAACATATGAAAAAGATCGGGTTTATCGGAATTGGAATTATGGGAAAGTCCATGGTGCGCAATTTAATGAAGGCCGGTTATGAGGTGGCAGTATACTCAAGAACCAGGAGCAAGGCAGAGGATGTCATTTCAGAGGGAGCCGTATGGTGCGAAGATGTGAAGGCCTGCTCCAAAGGCAGGGATGCGGTCATCTCCATCGTAGGATATCCTAAGGATGTGGAAGAGGTCTATTTCGGAGAAAATGGGATCATCGCAAACGCAGACAAGGGAACCTGCCTGATTGATATGACCACCACAAGCCCAAAGCTTGCTGTTCGGATTTATGAGGAAGCAAAACAGGCAGGGCTAAAGGCCCTGGATGCCCCGGTGACAGGAGGAGATACCGGCGCAAGAGAAGGAACCCTTACCATATTGGCTGGAGGAGATAAGGATACTTATGACCGCTGCCTTCCTGTTTTTGAAGCAATGGGAAAGGCCATCCAATATGAGGGAAAGGCCGGAAACGGCCAGCACACCAAAATGTGCAATCAGATCGCCATTGCAGGAGCCATTTCCGGCGTCTGCGAGGCAATGGCCTATGCAAAGGCCAATGGCCTTGACGTAGGGACCATGGTGGACTCCATCGCTACCGGTGCAGCAGGAAGCGCCCAGTTAAATGCAATGGCTCCCAGAATCCTTTCCGGGGACTTTGCCCCAGGGTTCTTTATCAAGCATTTTATTAAGGACATGAAGCTTGCAGCCGAGGAAGCGGAAGATGCCGGCATACGGCTTGGTGTGCTTGATTACGCACTTTCCATGTATGAAACCATGGCTGCCTCTGGCCATGAAGACGAGGGAACACAGGCTTTGGTCAAATATTACCAGTGGTAAGAGATATATAAAAACGCAGGCAGAAAAGCGGCCTGCGTTTTTTTCTTATTGAATTTTTTTAATGGAAGGGAAATACCGGAACAGAACCTTTGCAATGATCTTGTCTTTTTCCACGTATTTATGTTTCCATCTTCTTGCATCTGCGGAGAAATTCCGGTTGTCTCCAAGCATGAAGTAACAGTCTTCCGGCACTTCATAATGTGCGTCAGGCTCCGGTTCCATTGGCTCCGGAAGATAAGATTCCTCAAGAGGCGTTTCGGAATTATTTAAATATACCTTTCCGTCCCGGATATCGATGATATCGCCCGGAAGGCCGATGACACGTTTTACGTAATAGGTCTTACCGGTAGGATCATCTGGAAAATGGAAAATAGCTATATCGCCCCGCTTTGGGTCGCCAAAATAATAGGATAGCCTGGAGCCGATGACCCGGTCCCCTGTCATAATGGTTTTTTCCATGGATCCGCTGGGTACCCTGCTGTTTGCGATGATAAAATTATTGAGCAAAAACGCAATGACAGCTGCAGTAATGATGATTTTGATCCAACTGATGATTTCTTCCCTCCAACTGAACGGTTCCCGTTCTTTTGGCATGTTATCGTCTCTTTTCATATGATCTCTTCTTTTCCTTATTATTGTCCACGTTTTCTGGGCATAAAGGTATACCCGCAGGGTGTCCCCTTCCTGGTGGTCCCATTACAAAGTTTAAATGAGATTGATTTATAACGCAAGGGGTTTTACAAAATGGTAAGAAAATATTCACAAATACTCTACGGATTGTCCATAAAATCACGATATAATGAACGTAAGAGAGCGCCGATGAGCTAGCTCATCGGCGCGAAGGCTGAATGCCGATCATGAACCACAGGTTTATGATATCATGATTTACAGATAAAAAAATCACAGCAGGGGGAGCCGGATCATGGAAGGGAGAAGCCGGAATCAGGATAGGAGTCTTATTACAGCTTCGGCATTAATGTTTGCAGTTTCATTGCTGCTTCAGATGCTGGCAAGAAAGGTTCCGGAATTTGGGGACTGGTACGCCAGACGGGTTTACCGGTTTGTGGTAGGAAGCGTGGGAAGGCTGTCCGGGGGATTTTCCTTTGCACTTGTGGAGGCCGGCACTTACCTGCTTCTTTTGTATATTATTTATTACGTCTTTACCCACCGTAAGGAGGGGAAAAAGATCCTCATAAGAGCCGTGTTTCTTGTTACCGGCCTTTTTTTACTCTTTACAGTTAATTGTGGGATCAATTATTACCGGAAACCGTTTTCCAGCTATTCGGGGCTGGATGTGAGAATGTCTTCCTTAGAAGAACTAAGAAGCCTCTGCCTTACCCTTACAGATGAGATAAACCGGATATGCAGGGAAGGCTTGGCAAATGAAACGGATTTAAAAAGTCTGGAAAAAGAAAGTATGAAAGCCATGAAAAGCCTGGGAGAGGCTTATCCGGAGCTGGCAGGCTATTACCCGCCGCCCAAGGCTCTCCTGTGGTCTTACTTCTTTTCAGTTCAGCAGCTTTGCGGCCAGTACTCCCCTTTTACGGTGGAGGCCACTTATAACCGGTCCATGCCGGCTTACAACATTCCCCATACTGTCTGCCATGAGCTGTCCCATTTAAGAGGGTTCATGAGAGAGGATGAGGCCAACTTCATCGGATATCTGGCCTGCATCGGCTCTGATGATGCCGCATTCCGTTACAGCGGATACTTGACCGGATGGATTTACGCCACCAATGCCCTGGCAAAGGCGGACCAGGAGGCATACGCAGAAATCTGTGGATCGCTCAGTGAAAGGGCCTGGGAGGATTTAAGGTACAACAATGAATTCTGGGGGAAATACGAGGGGAAGACTGCCGAGGTTTCCAACTTGATGAACGATACTTATTTAAAGCTCAACAGCCAGTCCGATGGGGTAGGCAGCTATGGCAGAATGGTTGATTTAATGCTGGCCTATGCACGGTTTAAATAAGCCTCAATTCCAGTAAACTATTGAAAATTACGTGCCCTGGTGATAAAATATTTTCATAAAGAGGGACCAGGAGGAGCCATGTATGGATGGAAAATTATATGATTTGATGGATTGGGCCGGCATTGAAGAAGTTGTATATTCAGAAGCAGCGAATCCCCACGAGATTCTGGGCCCGCACGTAACAGAGCAGGGGCTGCTTATCCAGGCATTTATTCCTACGGCTGAATCGGTGACTGTCCGGTTTAGGGAAAGCGGTAAGGAATATCCTATGGAGCTTGCAGATGAAGCCGGCTTTTTTGCGGCTCTCATACCGCGCAAAAAAGCAGAAGCGTATACTCTGCTGATCACTTACGACAATGGGACGTCAGAGGAATGTCTGGATCCCTATTCCTTTCCGCCTTTCTATAAGTCGGAAGATATCAAAAAGTTTGAATCCGGAATTCACTACAGCATCTATGAAAAGATGGGGGCGCACCCCATGTCTGCAGGCGGAGCGGAAGGGGTATACTTTTCCGTGTGGGCTCCATGCGCCATGCGTGTCAGCGTGGTAGGGGACTTTAACCTGTGGGATGGCAGGCGTCACCAGATGAGGAGGCTTGGGGATTCCGGTATTTTTGAATTGTTCATTCCCGGCTTAAATACAGGAACCATATATAAGTATGAGATAAAGCATATGGATGGAAATCCCCAGCTTAAAAGTGATCCCTATGCCAATTACTGTGAGCTGCGCCCTGATAATGCTTCCATTGTCTGGGATATTAACCAGTATTCCTGGAGCGACCAGGAATGGATGAAAAAGAGGGCGGGGTTTGATTCCAAGCAAAATCCCATGTCTGTTTATGAGGTACATTTAGGCTCCTGGCTCCGGAAGGAAGCGGAGCTTGATGAAAGAGGAGCGGTAGTTGTTGGTTCTGAATTCTACAATTACCGCGAAATTGCAGAAAAGCTTGCAGAATATGTTAAAGATATGGGTTACACCCATGTGGAACTCCTTCCCATCATGGAGCATCCCCTTGATGCATCCTGGGGCTATCAGGTGACCGGGTATTATGCGCCCACCAGCCGCTACGGAACGCCGGATGATTTCATGTATTTCATGGATTATATGCACAAACAGGGCATCGGCGTGATTTTAGACTGGGTTCCGGCTCATTTTCCAAGGGACAGTTTTGGACTTGCCAGCTTTGACGGAACCTGTGTATATGAGCATAAGGACCCAAGGCAGGGGGCACATCCCCATTGGGGAACTTTGATTTATAATTACGGAAGACCTGGGGTCAGCAACTTCCTCATTGCCAATGCCCTTTTCTGGGCGGACAAGTACCATGCGGATGGAATCCGTATGGATGCGGTGGCTTCCATGCTGTACTTAGATTACGGCAAAAATCCGGGAGAATGGATTCCCAATATTTATGGCGGCCATGAAAACCTGGAAGCTGTGGAATTCTTAAAGCATTTGAATTCCATATTCAAGGGGCGAAAGGATGGGGCGGTTCTGATTGCGGAGGAATCTACGTCATGGCCCAGAATCACCACTGATGTAAAGAATGAAGGCCTGGGCTTTGACTATAAATGGAACATGGGCTGGATGAATGATTTTATCGGCTACATGCAGTATGATCCTTACTTCCGGAAGCATCATTATGGAGAGATGACCTTCAGCATGCTCTACGCCTACAGCGAGGATTTTGTTCTTGTTTTCTCCCACGATGAGGTGGTTCATGGAAAAGGTTCCATGATGGGGAAGATGCCGGGGGAGACCCTGGAGGATAAGGCGGCGAATTTAAAGGCTGCCTACGGCTTTATGATGGGACATCCCGGTAAAAAGCTTCTGTTCATGGGTCAGGACTTTGCACAGATCAGTGAATGGAATGAAAATAAGAGCCTTGACTGGGAGATTCTTGAGTACCCCCTTCATAAACAGATACAGGATTACGTAAAGGCCTTAAATTATCTTTATAAGAGCCAGCCGGCCCTGTATCAGATGGATTATGATCCGGATGGCTTTGAGTGGGTGGAATGCACGGATTCCAAGGACAGCATTGCAGGCTTTTTAAGAAAGGCAAAGAAAAAGGAAGAAACCCTTCTTATCCTCTGCAATTTTGATACAATGCATCATGAGAAATATCCGGTAGGGGTTCCCTTTGAAGGAAAATACAAGGAAATCTTAAACAGCGATGACAAGGCCTTCGGAGGACAGGGCCGGGTAAATCCCCGGGTAAAAACCTCTAAGAAAAAGGAGGCAGATGAAAGGCCGTATTCCATAGAAATTACCGTGGCTCCCTTAAGCATCATGGTCTTTACCTGCACTCCAGAGAAAAAGAAGCCGGCTTTGGCTGGGAAGAAGGCTAAGAAGCCCGCATATACTAAAAAGGCAAAGGCTGAAAGAAAAAGCCTTTCAGCCCAGAATTTATAAATCAAAGGGATATGCCTTCATATCCGAAAGATTGATTGGTACTTAAAAATTAAAAGGATCAGGAGGTTTTCAAATGATATTCCATATGGTTTCCGGTGTGCTTCCGGGAGAGTCCCTGGCGGATCTCCAGCAGGAGGTACAGGAAAACTTAAACCAGCTAAAGCCTAATGTTATGCTGGAAACCTTAAAGGGCTGGGCCCCCGGGCTGATTGCATTCGGGATAAAGCTTTTAATTGCCCTGGTGATTTTTTTCATTGGTTCCAGGATCATTAAGATCCTGCACAATATGCTGAACCGCTCCTTTAAGAAGGTGGATATGGAGGTCAGCTTAAGGAAGTTCCTTCTGTCCGTTTTAAACGCCGTCATGTACTGCCTGCTGGCTTTTATCATAGCAGGGCAGATCGGGGTGAATTCGGCTTCCATTGTGGCCTTGCTGGGATCCGCAAGTATTGCCGTGGGTCTGGCAGTCCAGGGAAGCCTGGCCAATTTTGCGGGCGGAGTGCTGATCCTTCTTATGAAGCCGTTCCGGGTAGGGGACTATATCGTATCTAAGGATGGGGAAGGTACGGTCCGTACCATCGGGCTTGTGTACACGGTTTTGAACACAGGAGATAATAAGCAGGTGGTCATTCCCAACGGGACCCTTTCCAATTCTCCCCTTACCAACGTGACAGCCATGGATAAGAGACGGCTGGATGTTTTAGTGGGAATCGGGTATCATTCGGATTTAAAGAAGGCAAAGGAAATTTTGGAAAACATTTTCCGAAGCCAGAACGGAATCTTAAAAGAGGAACCCATAGAAATTTTTGTCAGCGATTTAACAGAAAATGCCGTTACCATCGGAGGCCGGGGCTGGACCTCCCTGGACGATTACTGGCCGGCCAGGTGGGAGATCTTAGAAAAGGTGAAGCTTGGATTTGAAGAGGCCGGAATTGAGATTCCTTACAGCCGGATGGAAGTGCAGATGGAGGAGCGCCATCCCTGATACAAATGAGTTTTAAAATAGTGAAGTGCACCGGAGGTTAGATATGATTTCGTCTAACATCCGGTGCACTTTTATTTAATCAAGATTTATTATTACATTGTTTTTCAAATGGAACGCTTACGGCGGTTCCTTTGAAGCTTGGTGCCTCTTCGTCTATTACTTTACCCGGAATGTTACAGTTACCTGGGCTTCTACGCCGATCTGTCCTGGCTCCACAACCACGGATTTGGCTCCTGCTGAGGTATCTTCCGCTTTTATGGAAGAGGAGTACCTGATATTCGGGTAGGAATTTAGCTCTTCGATGTGAGCGATTCCATCCAGGGTGACTCCGCTGGCAGCGGCAATTGCCTCTGCCTTTACTTTTGCTGCATCAACGGCCTTTTTAAGGGCTTCCTTGTAGTTATCATCGTATTTGCTGGAAAGATAGTTGACACTGTCAATGCAGTTAATGCCTGCTTCTACGCTGGAAGAAAGCATAGTCCCCACCTGGTCAATGGGAAGGTCGGATACGGTGATGCTTGTGCGCATCTGATATCCGGTGATCTGCTGGCCGGTATTGTTCCAGTCATACATTGGCTCAAGACCGTAGCTGGAAGTCTGGATGGACTTTTCATCAATTCCGGAATTTTTCAAAAATGTTATGACGCTGCCTGTATCTGCGCTGTTGTTTTCCTGGCAGGCTTTTGGGTCTCCGGCCTGGGAGAGCACTGCAAAATTGACCTGGGCCATATCGGGAACCACTTTTACGCCCTCTGTGCTGTTTACCTGTATGGTATTGGTATCCACATTGCTTATGGTGGTCACATTGGTACCCGGGACGGCTGCGGTCCCTGTCTGGGCGCATGCGGTCATGCTTAGTACGGCTGCAGCAACGAGAGTGGCTGCCAGTGGTTTATTCATTTTTCTCATAAATAGCTCCTCCTTTTTATATTTTATATTCTACAGGAAAATTTAGGAATTAGTATTTCTTTTCTCTTAACATTCCAGGTCAAAATTCCTAGGTTTTATTTACGAAAATCTGACTATGGAAAAAAATGGGTATAAGGGCTAAATGATAATGAGAAAAGGCTGATGAAAAGACAAAATCTATGCAAAATGCATAAAAAAGAAAATGAAAATTGAATAGATTAACGAAAAAAGAAAATTTGGTTAAATCTATTGCATTTTTTTGTGCATTATGTTATCTTATATCCATAAGGTTATTGGAAACGTTACCGATATCGTTACCAAGACCGGTGTATTCAATGACCAGGATAGATAAAGCCTGGGAACAAGCAGGTGCAACAAGTTTCTGTATGGAAGGCATGCAGGAAAAAATTGGGGGTTGAGGGGACGAATCATCAGATCCATCAACCGGAGGGTGCAAATGCACGGAAGGAGGATATTATGAAACTTAGGAAACTGGCAGTACTTACGCTGGCTGCGGCAATGGCGGCAGGAACACTTGTGGGATGTTCTTCCAACAAGGCAACGGAAACAACGGGGGCAGAGCAGAAGACCGAGGCAGGGGAGACCACTGCTGCAAAAACCGGTGATACAGCAGAAGGCAAAGGGCAGGTTTACTATCTGAATTTTAAGCCTGAGGTTGCGGACACATGGGTGGAGCTTGCAGCGAAGTATACGGAGGAAACCGGCGTGCCTATGAAGGTGCAGACAGCGGCAGCAGGAACCTATGAGCAGACATTAAAATCAGAGGTAGCGAAAAAGGAACCGCCGACACTGTTCCAGATCAACGGACCTATCGGCTATAAGTCTTGGGCAAAATACTGCAAAGATTTAAAGGATTCCACAATCTACGGACATCTGGTTGACAAGGATATGGCAGTAAAGGACGGCGATGGAGTTTATGGCATTCCTTACGTAGTGGAAGGCTATGGAATTATTTATAATGATGCCATCATGCAGAAGTATTTTGCTCTTGAGGGTGCAAAAGCGAAATCCATGGATGAGATCAATAACTTTGCTTCTCTTAAAGCTGTTGCAGAAGATATGCAGGCAAGAAAAGCAGACCTTGGAATCGAAGGCGTATTTGCGTCCACTTCCTTTGCTCCTGGCGAGGACTGGAGATGGCAGACCCATCTGGCAAACCTTCCGGTTTACTATGAATATAAAGATGACAACGTATCTGATAAGGATGCTCTTGACTTTAAGTATGCAGACAACTACAAGAACATTTTTGACTTATACATTAACAACTCCTGTACAGATCCAAAGATGGTAGGCGCAAAGACTGTTGAAGATTCCATGGCAGAATTTGCTCTGGGCAAGGTTGCCATGGTTCAGAACGGAAACTGGGGCTGGGGACAGGTGTCCGGTGTTGAAGGAAACACGGTAAAGGAAGAAGATGTGAAATTCCTTCCTATCTATACCGGTATGAGCGGTGAGGAAAAGCAGGGACTTTGCATAGGTACGGAAAACTTCTTCTCCATCAACGGCCAGGCAGCGGAAGAGAACCAGCAGGCATCTCTCGACTTCCTGGAGTGGCTCTTTACTTCAAGCACAGGAAAAGATTATGTGACCAATAAGCTGGGCTTTATCGCTCCATTTGATACCTTTGCAGCAGATGAAAAACCAACCGATCCTCTGGCAAAGGAGATCGACCGGTATATGAACAACAAGGACTTATATTCTGTGTCCTGGAACTTTACCTCCTTCCCAAGCCAGACCTTTAAGGATAACTTCGGAGCATCTCTTCTTGAGTACGCTCAGGGAGGCAAGGAGTGGAAGGCAGTAGTGGATGACATGAAGGCCGACTGGGCAAATGAAAAATCCATGACAAAATAAGAGAGTTAAAATAGTTTCAAAGGAAATGGGTGAGCGCGGGGGAAATGCCTCACCCATTTTTATACAAGAAATTCAATTGACCCCGGATCACTGAGGGGTTTTACAGAACACCCTGCAGGTATATCTTTACGCCCGATGCCCGATGATGGAGGGCACGCTGTAAAGCGGGGCGGGCCCTGTCCAATCACGTGGACACTAATAAAGAAAGGAGAACTGCTATGCAAAAGTCAATGAAACGGTACTTTCCAATATTTGTTCTTCCCACACTGGCTGCATTTACCATTGCATTCCTGTACCCGTTTATCATGGGAATTTATTTATCCTTTACGGAATTCACGACTGTAAAGGATGCGTCCTGGGTAGGGATATCAAATTATAAAAAAATATTTTTGGACCGGAATTTTATCAATGCACTGGTATTTACCGTGAAGTTTACCCTTGTGTCAGTTGTGACCATTAATACCCTGGGTTTTCTGCTGGCCTATGTCCTCACAAGAGGAATTAAGGGAACCAACCTCTTTCGGACTGTATTTTTCATGCCAAACTTAATCGGAGGCATTGTGCTGGGTTATATCTGGCAGCTTCTGTTAAACGGAATTCTTGCAAAATTTGGCGTTACCCTTTCTTTCAGCGCCAAGTACGGTTTTTGGGGCCTGGTGATCTTAATGAAATGGCAGTTGATCGGATATATGATGATTATTTACATTGCCGGACTTCAAAATGTTCCTGGAGAGCTGATCGAGGCCGCAAGGATCGACGGGGCTACCGGATCCCAGATATTAAAGCGCATCATGATGCCCATGGTCATGCCGTCCTTTACCATCTGTCTGTTTCTGACCCTGACAAATTCCTTTAAGCTGTTTGACCAGAACCTTGCGCTGACCGCAGGCGGGCCTGGAAGGCAGACCAGCATGCTGGCCCTTGATATTTACAATACCTTTTACGGCAGAGTTGGCTGGGAAGGGGTAGGCCAGGCAAAGGCCACGGTGTTCTTTCTTATGGTTGCGGTCATATCTTTGACCCAACTTACATTAACAAGGCGTAAGGAGGTGGAGAACTGATGAGCAGAAAGGGAAAAAATACAGAAATTCAGCAAATGGAAGTAGGAAAAACTACGGGAGCATTTTTAACGGCTGTTTTGGCGGTCCTTTCCCTGACATTTTTGTTCCCCATTGTCCTGGTTTTCATGAACTCCTTTAAGAGTAAGCTGTATATCAGCGATGCACCATTCCAGCTTCCAAAGGCAGGCACCTTTGTGGGACTTACCAACTATGTGGAAGGCATCCGGAAAACAGGGCTTTTCCCGGCCTTTGGCAGGTCCCTGTTTATTACGGCAGCTTCTGTGGCAGTGATCATCCTGTTCACCTCCATGACGGCCTGGTTTATAATCAGAGTAAAATCTGCATTTACAAACGTATTATACTATGTCTTTGTATTTGCAATGATCGTGCCGTTTCAAATGGTGATGTTCACCATGTCAAAGACAGCCAATGACTTATATTTAAACTCCATGTACGGTCTTGTGCTTCTTTACCTGGGCTTTGGATCCGGGCAGGCGGTATTTTTATTCTGCGGCTTTGTAAAGGCAATTCCCCTTGAAATCGAGGAGGCAGCCATGATTGACGGCTGTTCTCCCGTTCAGACTTATTTTCATGTGGTATTCCCTATGTTAAGGCCCACGGCAGTGACCGTTGCTATCTTAAATGCCATGTGGATATGGAACGATTATTTACTTCCAAGCTTGATTCTTCCCCAGGAAAAAGGTACAATACCAATGGTCATCCAGAATCTCAAGGGCGGATATGGTTCCATCGATATGGGAGCTATGATGGCAATGCTGGTTCTGGCGATTTTTCCTATCATTGTATTTTATTTAAGTTGTCAGAAATATATCATAAAGGGCGTAGCTGCAGGTGCGGTGAAGGGCTAAAATTACGGAGTATTTGGCCCCTGCAGCATTCGCCGGATGCAGGAATGCAAGTCTCCCTGCACCTGGCTCATTGCTTGCGGAAATAAACAGAAAAAGGAGACTGATTATGCGGGAATGTGGTATGTTGCTCCCGGTTGCAAGCCTACCGTCAAAATACGGCATCGGGGCATTTTCAAAAGAAGCATATGAATTTATTGATCTATTAAAAAAAGCAGGTCAGCAGTATTGGCAGATACTCCCTCTGGGGCCCACCGGTTATGGGGATTCTCCTTACCAGTCATTTTCCGCATTTGCGGGAAATCCCTATTTTATTGATCTGGATGAGCTGGTTGCTGAGAGGCTGCTTACCATAGCGGAATGCGAGGCAGTGGATTTTGGAGATGATCCGAGAGATATTGACTATGAGAAAATGTATTTTAACCGTTTTCCTCTGCTAAGAAAGGCTTATGGACGATGGAAGGAGCAGGGACATACGTCAGATGAGCCGGGAAAGCTTCTTGGAGAGGAAACAGCCGGATACTGCTTTTACATGGCGGTTAAGGATCATTTTAAGGGAAAGAGCTGGATCTGCTGGGCTGAGGATATCCGCCTCAGAAAGGAAGAGGCAGTCTCCTGGTATGAAAAGGAGCTGTCAGATGAGATCGGATTTTATGGTTTCCTTCAGATGAAATTTGAAGAGCAGTGGGGCCGGTTAAAGTCCTATGCAGGAAAGCAGGGCATCCGGATCATCGGCGACATGCCCATATATGTGGCATTTGATAGTGCGGATTCCTGGTTTCATCCGGAGCTGTTCCAGTTTGATGAAAACTGTGAGCCTGTTGCAGTGGCAGGCTGTCCGCCGGACGGATTTTCCGTTACCGGGCAGTTATGGGGAAATCCCCTTTACCGCTGGGATTACCATGGAAAAACGGGCTACGAGTGGTGGATGAAGCGAATGGAATACAGCTTCCGCCTTTACGATGTGGTGAGGGTAGATCATTTCCGCGGTTTTGATGAGTACTATACCATTCCTGCAGGAAGTGAGAATGCCATCCACGGTGCCTGGAAAAAAGGGCCTGGAATTGATATTTTCAACAAGATGCGGGAAAAATTCGGGACGCTTGATATCATAGCCGAAGATCTTGGGTTTTTGACCCCATCGGTTTTAAAGCTGGTAAAAGATACGGGATTCCCAGGCATGAAGGTGCTGGAGTTTGCTTTTGATTCCAGAGAGGAAAGTGATTATCTGCCTCATAACTATACGCAGAACTGTGTGGTATATACGGGAACCCATGATAATAATACCATCAGGGGCTGGTATGAAGACTTATCTTTAGAGGACCGCCAGCTTTCCATTGACTATATGAATAATGAAAGAACCCCGAGAGAAGAGATCCACTGGGATTTTATCCGTCTGGCACTGGCAAGTGTAGCCAGACTGGCAGTGATACCGGTTCAGGATTATCTGGGTCTTGGCGGGGAAGCCAGGATCAATGTACCTTCCACTCTTGGGAAAAACTGGAGATGGCGTATGGTTTCCGGAGAAATAACGAAAGAGCTTGTAGAAAAATGCAGAAAAATTGCCAGGCTTTACGGCAGGGCATGATGAAAGGAGATGAGTATTTCTGATGGACTCCATTAATATTAAGGATATAGCCAGATTATGCGGGGTGGGTGTGAGCACCGTATCCCGGGCCATCAACAACCATCCGGATATCAATCCAGAGACAAAGAGCATGATCATGCAGGTGATTAAGGAAAATAACTATATTCCCAATAACAGCGCGCGGAATTTAAAGCGCACTGATTCTAGGGCTATTGCGGTATTGATCAAAGGAATCGGCAATCCCTTTTTCAGCAAAATGATCCGTATTTTTGAGGAGGAGATCCAGAAAAAGAAATACTCATTTATCCTGCAGCGGGTCGATGAACAGGAAGATGAAGTGGATGTGGCCTTGGAACTGATCAAGGAAAAGAAGCCAAGGGGAATCGTGTTCCTTGGGGGATATTTTTCCCACAGCAGGGAAGAACTTGAGCAGCTTGCTGTTCCTTATGTGTTAAGTACTATCGGAATGACAGAGTACTTAGGCGAATCTCCTGATTTTTCCTGCGTATCCGTAGATGACTACGCGGAAAGCTACAAGATGACGGATTATTTATGTAAACTTGGCCATGAAAAGATCCTTATCTTAACCGCAGCTTCTGATGATGAGAGCATCGGCCACCTCCGTCTGGAAGGATACAAAAAGGCCCTTTTAGACAACGGCATCACTCCTTCCCCATCCCTGATTATATTCTCAGAGGAATGTGAGGAATGCTATACCATGGACAATGGGTATCGGATGATGAACCGTGTTTTAAATGAAAAGCCGGAATTTACGGCTGTTTACGCGATCTCGGACAGCATTGCCATCGGTGCATGCAAAGCTATCTTTGAGCGTGGCATGCGGATACCGGAGGACTATTGTGTGGCCGGCTATGACGGCCTTGATATCGCCCGATATTATAATCCCTCCATTACCACCATCCGTCAGCCGGTAGAAGAGATGGCAAAGGCCACCATTAAGATCTTATTCGATGTAATCAAAAACAAAGCAGAGCATCAGAAAAAGGTGTTTAGAGCCGAATTAATTGAAGGAGAATCCACAAGAAGGATCAAGTGATTTCACATATCGGAAATAATCCCTCCAGATCAAATGCAACATTATGAGAAAATATATCATTAATGCTTCATTTTTACGCATTATTTGA
>JAISYJ010000103.1:0-9363 GCA_031270005.1 Hungatella sp.
GGAAGGGAGACGATATACCGATTGCTACCTACATTCTAACAGTTAAGCAACAAGATGGATAATTCCTTACTGGCTGTAAGGGATATTAACCATAAATATATTGTAGTAGGAAGGAGATAGCCAAACCATCCAAATGCTCCTCCAATCAGTCCTGTCTCCTCAAAAAGATTGATAAATGCCTGATAGAGCATTTGAGGCAGGGTAAAGGTACGATCAGGAACCGGTATGCCAAATGCCACCGAACCAAAGTGTATACAGATTACAAACAGCACCACCATGACAAAAATAACCGGAAACCAGATGAGATCCTGTTTACGCGGAATCAGCTTCATCAGCAGATGCTTTACCGCCCCGATGCCCCCCTCTGCAAAATAGACGATCAGACCGGCGGCGGTGGGGGCATAAAGAGCCGCCATAACAATTGGGTTAAAGATAGTCATATCACCAAAAATAGGGTGAAGGGTATCATAAAATACAACTAAAACTGCTATCAGGCCCCAGCAGATCCCAAATGTAAGAAAAAGATATAACAATAAACTGTTGTCTGACTTTTTATTCCTTGATTTCATCATAAATCTCCTTTGTCTCTTTGATTGCTTGTTTTGCATGTACACGGAAAAACTCCACATCCTCCTCTGTCAGGGATACATTGGGATAGAGTCTTGAAAGACTGGAAATCAATATTCCATTCTCCGCCAGTTTTGCATTGAGAATAATATCCATTGACATCACATCAAATCCATACTGGGAAGGTGTTGTGAGAGGCTTTTCACAGCAGTGATAGGCACCGCAGCCCAATGGGCCCTGAACAATCAGTGGAAGTCCCGCACTTTTTGCCTCGGAAACCAAAATCTTGTGAATGCTCCCCATGTGATGGTTCATATTGCTATACGCTTCTCCGCCGTTTCTCCCAAGTATCTCAAGGGTTGCCTTCACTGCAGCGGTGCCCAGAGGGTAGCCGTTAAAAGTACCGGCATGGATGACTTTTTTATCCACTAAAAGCTGCATAATCTTCCTCTTTCCCACCAGTGCCGAGACAGGCACACCTCCGCCCGCAATGGCTTTTCCAAGTGTCGTTAAATCGGGATAGACCCCTAGTTCTTTCTGGGCGCCTCCCAGTCCCATTCGGAACCCTGTTATGATCTCATCAAAAATAAGCAGGACTCCATAAGTATCGCAAAGGGTTCTGGCCTTCTCCAAATATCCTGGCGCCGGCATGACGCTTCCACCGTTTACACACACAGGCTCCATAATGACCGCAGCAATATCATCCCCTTTTCTTCTTAACAGATCCTCCAGAACTTCCCCATCATTCCATGGAATGATGTAAGACTGTTCCTCCAGGGCTCCCTTGGCTCTTCCTGCTGTTCCTTTCATGTCCCCAAAGTAGTCGGAAGGAACAGGATTCTTTTGATCCGTCGCTTTTCCTCCCATAATGTTATCGGAATTTCCATGATAATGATTCTCAAACCGGACAAACCGGTTCTTTTCCGTATATGCCCTGGCAAGTCGGATGGCATTCTGCACAATTTCAGTGCCCGAGACTCCGAAACGAATCATCTCTGCGGTTGGAACATATCGGGAAATCAGTTCCAGAACCTCTGCATCCATATCACAGTGGCTGACCGACAGCACGCGGTCTATGGTTTCTTTCAGACACTGGTTGTATTCTTCATTCCCGTGTCCCACTATCATAGCCCCAAATCTGGCATAGAGATCCAGATACTCTCTGCCAGCCAGATCCCATACCCGGCTTCCCTTTGTCTTTTCAAAATGCAGGGGTGTTTCTTCCCATGGAAAATTAAAATTGTAGTGAACCCCTCCGGGAAGGTATTGTTTCACCCGCTGATTGTATTGTTTCATTCTGCTTACTCTTTCTGCATTTGACATGAGCTTATCACTCCTTCTTTCTCTAATGTTGCAGATCACTTGCTGCGTTTTCAAGCCCATCCTCTGAATCAAAGGCAAATGGTCTTCCCAGAGCAGGGTCTTCCAGAACCAGATTTCTGATGGTATCTCCCGGCCCTATATCCACAAAGCAGTCCGCTCCACTCCTGCTGATTTGTTTGAGGACCTGATTCCAGTAGACCGGTGTGGTCAGTTGCTCTTCAAAATTCTTTCTCAGAGAGGAAGCATCTGTCTGCAATGTCCCAGTCACGCTTGACCAGATGGGAAACTTGGGCGTTCGAAACTCAATTTCTCCCAAAGTCTCCATCAGGTCTTCCTTTAAATATTCCATCTGTCGGCTGTGATATGGAGCATCTGCTTTCATCGGAATCATTTTGAAGGGGATCAACTGGCCTCCTGCCCGGTCAAGCTCCTCCTCCAAAGCCTTAAGCCCTTCTTCCGAGCCGGCCACAATAAACTGCCGGGGCGAGTTATAAGCAGAAATCGTAATATAGTTTCTGGCTCTTACCTGCCCCACAAGTCGTTCCAAACGGCTCTCTTCAAAATCGACAACGATTCCAGCTCCTCCCTGCCGGTCTTTTAGCGCCCCTGCCATAATCTCTCCTCGTTTTCTTGCGAATCGGATTCCATCGGAAAATGCCATGGCTCCTGCCGCAATGCAGGCCGATATCTCTCCCAGACTGTGACCCGCTGCCGCCAGCGGTGCTTTCTTCACACTATGGGAAAATGCCTGAAACAAGGCATAACTGGCAGCAATCACAGCCGGCTGGGCATTTTCTGAAGCTGTAAGATTTGCCATACTTTCCTCTTCCACCAGCCTGGCAAGGTCAAACCCTAAAACATCCGATGCTTCCCGAAATAACTCCTTTGTCCCGGGATACAGCGTTTGCAGACGACTGTACATGCCTTTGTACTGACTGCCCTGGCCTGGAAATAAAAGAACATATTCCATCGATTAAACGCCTGTCAGATAATCAGCAAATTCCGTTATAGTCTTATACTCGAACATGGCTACAGGAGTGATATCCACATTCATTTTTTTTCTCAGCTTATTGATAATTTTAAGTGCCTGTACCGAGGAAATTCCCAGTTTCATAAAATTGGCATCAGGATCGATATTTTCAGCACTTTCCTTCAGATTTTCCGCTATTTCAGCTGTCATATAATCTATAATTTCTTCTCTTTTCATATGATCACGTTCTCCCATGCTGTGCATGGCTCCTTTTCCTGTAATTTTAAGTTCATCCCACGTCCGGTTCTATCCAGATATGATTTTTTTCAAAGGAATAGGAAGGAAGATTTACCATTCTTCCCGTTCCGTCGGGATATAGATCCTCCCAGTTGGGATTGACGCCCCGAACATACAGCCTTGCAATCAGTTCATACAAACAATCCTTCTGTGGGGGCTTTCCCGTAAGTTTTATGCAGTCTGCAGATTCTCTTGCGTCGTGGGTGACCAAAGTAATGGGTGCAGACTGATCTTCTGCGAATTCCAAGACAATCCGATCCCTTCCCTTTTGGTCTGCAGCGGTTTCCCGCACATAGATGCCCATATCGCCAAGGGCCCTGATCCAGTCCTGGCTATGGGAAGATATATTCTCTACCGCTCCACTTATTTCTGTACAGACTTCCATCTTCATACTTGTACGCCTTCCCCGGTAGACGGTTGTTTGTGACCCATTTCCCTCTGTCCTGATCAAAAATGCAGCCCTGTATTCATAATGTTTTCTGCAGCGGTTTCTTGTAAAACAGACATTTCCCATCTCTTTCCAATCTACACATTTTAGATATTCTTCCATTTCCAGAATCATCCTCTCCAGTGCCGCCTCTGTTTTTGCGGAAACTGTAAGAAAATAGATCTGTTCTTCGTTCCTTGGCGCCGCCGCTTTGTCCTTCCACTCACCAACTATAATATGGGCATTGGTTCCTCCCAGCCCCAGAGAGGTGATTCCTGCAATTCTCTCACCACAACGGCTGGGTTTCCACTCTTTGGTCTCTGCCACCACCTGGAACGGAGTCTTCTCAAGCTCAAGAGCGGGATTTAAATGTTCCATGTTGAGGCTTGAAGGCAGCTTTTTATTTTTCAGGCTTAATAATACTTTTACCAGGGAAGCTCCTCCGGCAGCCGGAAGCAAATGTCCGATATTGGTTTTCACGGATCCGATTCCAATGCTTTGTTTCTCAGTGTCCTTTCCATAAACCGCAAACAACTTTGACAGTGCGTTTATTTCTATGGGATCACCAATTGTGGTTCCCGTACCGTGTGCTTCCAGATACGAGATATCACCGGGAGAAATTCCCGCATCTTCATATGCTTTTTCAAGCACCTGGAACTGTCCCTTGGGATTGGGAGCCATAATCCCAAGAGAATATCCGTCGTTGTTAACTGCCGTACCATGAACCACGCCATAAATCTGTTTATTGCCTTTTATGGCTTCTGACAAAGGTTCCAGATATGCCACAATGACTCCTTCTCCCAAAATAGAACCATCGGCATCTTTGTCAAATACCTTGGACCGGTTTGTGGAAGAAAGGATTCCTGCGTGTTCCGCCAGTAGATGTACCGTCTTATCTGCCAGTACTACGGCTCCGCCCACAACGGCTCCATTGATCTCACCATTCCTCAGTGCTCTCACGCCCTGGTGTATTCCTGTTAAGAATGAGGAGCAGGCCGTATCCAGTGCCATCGCCGGACCGGTAAAATTGAATTGGTGGGCAATGGCGGCAGCCGCAATGTTGTTAAGATTGCGCACCAGGGTATTTTGATGAACCTTCTCGGCCCCCATCCTTCTCACATAGGCGGATACATGCCGGGAATACCCATTCCAGTTCATTCCTGCATAAACACCGACCGGGCGCTCCTCCCCGAGTTCCGTCACCATACCGGCATCCTCCAGAGCCTCATAAGCAGTTTCCATCATAAGCCTTTGCTGAGGATCCATAAACAGGGCTTCCTCTTTGGATATCTCAAAAAACTCATAGTCAAAACTGTCGATATCTTCCACCTCACCGAACCAATCCTCCCAGTCCGGCTCTCCTGCAAGAGCCCGCCTGTTGAAACTTACCCTGGAAATACAGTCTTTTTTATCTTCTAGATTTTTCCAGAACTGTATCTGGGTTCTGGCACCCGGCAGGCGGAAGGCGAGACCCGTAATCGCAATGGGCTGTTTTTCCCTCTGACAAGTTTCCCTGTTTTTGGATTTATAAGTTTTTTTACAGTTCCTGATGTTTTCTCCATACTCTGCCAGCTGTGCTATGGTACCGCACTGAATAAAGGCATTCATTCCGACTTCCTGCCCAAGGCGGCTTTCAAGCCTGTTTAAAAGTTGATAAAGCCTGATAGAGTTGCCTCCCATGGCCCGAATAGAGTCCTTGTCCGTAAAAGAATCCGGGGATATATCCAGAATTTGTGCCCAGCTTTTATGTAAAAATTCTGCCAGTTCCTCAGGACCCACGAAAGGGTTCTTACCGGTTTCCATTTTCATTCCCGGCTCTGTCTTTAGAAGAAAGGAATCAAAATCCCCATCCTCATAGGATTTGACCAGTTGATAACGCTGTACTTTTCCGCTGGTTGTTTTGGGTATTACCCGGACAGGTATGACATGAGTGATATCCAGCTCCAGAGATTCATACATCTGACGGATAATTTCCTTGCGAAGAGAGTGGAATGTTTCTGCCTGAAGCCGGTCTTTCACGAACACAAGAATTTCTTCCTGCTGTGTTTTACCGTTAAAGCAACCTGCGCAGACAAGGTTTCCTCTGGGAACCAGTCCATGGCGGTAAATCACCTCTTCTAAGTCATGGGGATAGTAATTTTGTCCCCGGACAAATATAATATCTTTCTTCCTTCCGGTAATAACCAGTTCCCCATCTCTCATAAAGCCAAGGTCTCCCGTCCGAAGCCACTCTCCGCAAAACACCTGCCTGTTTGCTTCCTCACACTTGTAATAACCGCTGGTAACCGATGCACCTTTTACCTGTACCTCTCCGACCTGGTTTTCATCAAGAATAGCTCCCTCGTCATCCGCAATGCGCACACTCACTCCGGCCAGAGCACTTCCTTCCCTGTAAAAGTCCACCCGATCCGGATCACTGGACACACATTCCACAATCCGGTTTTCATGAATCAGCTCCATTCGTTTGGCACTTACAACTTTTGGCGGATTTCCTAACAGGGGTATGGAAATTCCTACGGTTGCCTCTGCCATACCATACGACGGCAGCATCATATGGTTCTGGAATCCGCAGGTCTCAAATTTCTTGATAAAATTCTCCGTTACCATAACGGATATTGGCTCCGCACCATTAAGGGCGAATCTCAGACATGATAAATCCAGGTTTCTCAGCCTATTTTCCGGAATATTGCGGGTCATCCAATCAAAACCGAAATTTGTGGAACAAAACCAGCTTCCTCTGTGTTCCGTAATTTTGCTCAGAAACAGATAAGGGCTGCTCACAAAATTATAAGGTGAAAACACCATAATATTGCTCCCCTTCATCATGGGCGTAAGATGCTGCACGAACATTCCCATATCATGGGTATGGGGAACCCAGGTAAAGGAAATGTCCTGGGATGTGACTCCAAGTCTCTCACTCAGTCCCACCAGATTGGTGAGGATATTGCGGTTGGTCAGCTGCACGCCTTTTGGCTGTCCGGTACTCCCTGACGAAAATTGCAGGAAAATCGGGTCGTCTGCTTTTGTCCGGTATTGATCTTCTATTTTTTCAGATACCAGCTCCTGGGTTATCAGAAACTCCAACTCTTTATAGGAATTTGATTTGACCAGTTTCTCACAATTCAACCGGTTTTTTTCTTCAATTAATAGTTTTGGATGCCCCAGTAACTCCCATATTCCGGATAATTTCAAAAGACCGTCAGCCCCGTCCTCCCAAGAGGACGGCTGGCTGACAGGGGCAGGAATTATGCCCCCAAAGATACAGGCCCAATAAGCCTGATAAAACTCCTTGGACTGTTCAATCACAAGAATCATGTGATCCCCTGGCTTTACCCCCCGTTCCCGCAGCGCTGCCAGTTTCTTTCCGGCGCAGCGGGCTAACTCGGCATAAGAGACGAAGTCTTCGTTTCCCCGGCTGTCAATATATGTAAGCCCATGGGTGGGATACTGTTTGGCAACAAACATTAACATCCCGGCCAGGGTTTCATACTCTTTTGGAAGCGTGACAGCCTCTCCATGCATAATTGCTTTATTTTCCATATTTGTACGACCTTTCACTCGGAATCTCGCAGGCAATATTGACCTCGGGACAGATTGAGGAATACCGGCCTACCAGCTCACTTATCATGTCCGGATTCCATCCATCCGTACACTCCAATTCAATATTTAAATATTCTTCGTTATAATTTGCGGTGATCATCAGCCTCGCATTCTGGTTACCGGGCTCATTTAAGTCTTCAAACGCCTGTCTCTCCCGATTTGACACAAATCCCTGGAAGTTGAATAATGCCATATTTAGGGTTTCATTCACCGGTAAGTATGCCGTGTTTAAAAGCTTTGAAACCTTATGGTATGTCCGGCTCAGTTCCTTGTCATATAACAGGGAAATGAAGTTAATTGCATGATCTGCGCATAAAGACAGCTTTTTTGTAATATCTTCTTCTGCCATGTCCTGTTTTAAAATGACCGGAATGATATCCAGAAATTCCCCTACACAATTATAAAATCCGTCTGTTCCATAGCCTCTCCCATAGTCCAGAATTCCCAATGGGATTTCACTTTGTCCCGTATAGTCACGCAGCAGTCTCTGAATAAAGTTAAAGCTGTACCACCAGGGATCTTGATCCGGTTCTTGTAAAAGAGGAATTTTAATTGATATTTTATTAACAATTCTTTCCGGTATCACAGACAAATGGGTAAGAACGGCATTATTGTATTTGTTCCATTTTTTCATGGAAAAATTTTTAATCAACTCGGTTTCCGATATCCGCTCCGGGCCTTGTTCCAAAAGCTTTACATAGCTGTCGTAGGTCTGTGGGACTTGTTCCTGTTCCGAAGGTAATCCGGGCAGGGACAGTCTCTGATCTGCCTTCCTTTCAAGCTGGGTACGGATAATTTCCCCGCTCATGCCATCAAAAGCCCTGTGGTCAAATCCCCATATAATATAATGAAGATCCTCTGAAAGTTTCAGGCAGCAGACCCTCCACAGCACTCCCGACTTTTCATAAGGAGTCATTAATAGTTTTTTCTGCAGTTGTCTGATTAAGTTTTGCTTGGCCTCATTCCTGTACAGACTCATATCCAGATAAGGGAGACATCCCAAAATCATCTGCTCTAATACATCCACATGATATTCCACCCACTCATTCTCCGTCTGTTCATTCATACCGGAATGCAGCAGCTGGTTTTCCTTAATTAAACTCCATATCATTTCTTTCATGTCCTGTTCCGTCAGCGCACCATGGATTTCATCCGTAAAGCCGCTGAAATCGGAACCCAGAGATGCGTGAAGCCTTTGGATGGGAGATGCTTTAAAATGTTTCTTTATCCGGGAGGATAGAATCAGATCTGACAAAAGTCTGTTCTTATCCATGACATGAGCCGATAAAAATTCTGTCTGAGCGGCATTTTGTCCGTACAGCAAAGAGACTTTCCCGCCTTTTTGGGGCGCCTCCCCTGTTATATGCTCTCCGTCTTTTGACCTTACCCCGGGAAGCCGGGAAAGTTTTCTGGCTGTGGGGTTTTGAAATACTTCACTCACCTTAATGCGGTACCCTGCCTTAGACAATGCCTGTACCAGGGCAATGGCTTTTATGGACTGTCCGCCTTTATCAAAGAAATCATCGGTCACACCCATTCCCGGCTGTTCCAGTACCTTTCTCATCTGCTCCAGTATCATCTGTTCCGTTTCGCTCTTGGGCTTATTCTCCTCATCTAAGGCTGTTTCCTCATTTTCAATCAAAGGCAATGCTTTTCTGTCTACTTTTCCGTTTGACGTCAGCGGCAGCTTGTCCATCTGCTTCCATCTGGAGGGCACCATATAATCAGGAAGTTCTCCGAGCAAATGCAAACGGCACTGCCGAGCTTCAAGGCAAATTCCCTCTTCTGCCACAAAGTAAGCTGCAAGATACATACTTCCGGAGGAGTCTTTCCAGTCTTTTACAATTACATCGCTTATTCCTTCTATTTTTCTTATTTTCTTTTCAATTTCTTCCAGTTCTACACGGAACCCTCTTATTTTTACCTGGAAATCCATTCTTCCTAAAAATATAAGTGCCCCATCTTCCCGATACATCACTTTATCTCCGGTGCGGTAAACCCGGTCTTTCCTATCAGGGAGTGTTAAATACTTCTCTGCCGTAAGATTTTCCTGATTTAAATAGCCTTCTCCCACTCCCGCACCTCCAATATAAAGTTCTCCAGCCACTCCCGGAGGTACCGGCTGCATCTGCTGATCCAGTACATACACGGTCGTGTTGGATATGGGAAAGCCAATGGG
>JAISYJ010000107.1:0-28257 GCA_031270005.1 Hungatella sp.
ACTGCTGTCAGAAGGAGATATAAAGATACCATGTATGTATGAAAGAGTAAATATAAACTGTGCAGAGGTAAACTCTACCTGGGTAAGTGGTGGTGGAATTTACTTTTTCAATTTTCAAAATTCCGGGACTCCTGTTCTGAAAGATTCACAACTGGGAAAAATTATGATAGAATATTCACGTAAGCAATGAGCAGTGCGAAACAGGACAGGGGAAGATTTTCGTTGTGCCTGCACATAAGAAAATCTTGTCATGGACTGTTTCATAGGGCGAATGCCCGTAAGCTGATAAAACCTCAGGTTTTATCAGCTTACACTGCGGACTCACGGATTTATATGATAGTATGCACTAATAATAGCATAACAGGAGGAAAAATGTTTAACATACCTAAAGATCCAGTAATGCTGCTAAGCTATGTCAATACTCAGTTAAGAGATTATTATCCTTCTCTGGAGGAATGCTGCCATAGTCTTGGGATCCGGGAAGAGGACCTGACCCTTTCTCTGGCCGCGATTGATTATCATTACAACAGGGAGAGAAATCAGTTTGTATAAAAAGGGTCATCGCATCGGCGGTGGCCCTTCCTGCAATCGGATACCCTGCAAGGGCTGCTTGAACCTGCTTCATTGCCTGCAGGAATAAAGCGGATAATGACCGCTTAGACAGGAGGGATTTATTATGGAAACAGTTTTTTTACAGACAGTTGAAATCTGGAACTGGCTGATCGATCATCTGATTTATATCAACCTGATTCTTTCAATTATCATCGTGTTTTTCCAGCGTCGTGATCCCAAAGCGGTCTGGACCTGGCTCCTGGCCTTGTATTTTGTTCCCGTATTCGGCATTCTTGTTTATCTGCTTTTGGGCCAGGATATGCGAAAGGGCAAGCTTTTCCGGATTAAGGAAGTGGAAGACCGGGTACGTTACTCCGCAAAAAACCAGGAGGAATTTTTAAAAAGCCATGACATCAGCCTGGTATCCTCTTTGTCCCGTGACTATGAGGATCTGGTAGTGTACAATTTAGAAACCTCCGGATCAGTGCTGACCGTTGACAACACTGCCCAGATATTTACTGACGGCGAGGAAAAATTTAAAGATTTAAGAATGGAGCTTTCCAATGCGGCCCATTTCATTCATATGCAGTATTACATCATTAAGGATGATGAAGTGTTTGATTCCATGGTCCCCATCCTCATCGAGCGGGCCAGAGCAGGGGTCGAGGTGCGGATTCTCTGCGACGGCATGGGAGGGCGTTTCATGCCAAAGAGTAAATGGAACCGGCTAAAGGAAAACGGGGTAAAGGTTGGAATCTTTTTTCCTCCCATACTTGGCAGGCTCCAGCTTCGGGTAAACTACAGAAACCACAGAAAGATCGTGGTCATTGACAACAGGGTCGGGTATGTAGGGGGCTTTAACATCGGCCGGGAATACATTTCCAAGGATACCAGGTTCGGTTATTGGAGAGATACCCATTTAAAGCTGCAGGGAGGCTCCGTGCTAAGCCTTCAGATCCGTTTTGCACTGGACTGGAATTATGCCACAGGAGAAAACCTGTTTAGAAATATGAAGTATTTTTGTGAAGATGAGGACGGAAAATGCCTGGAATTACTGGGCGTGGTTGACATGAATAATGAGGAAAGATATCTTGGAATCCAGATCATTGCAAGCGGTCCGGATGCAAGGAGCCGTCAGATCCGGGATAATTATATCCGCTTATTTTCAAAGGCCAGGGATCATATTTACATCCAGACACCCTATTTTGTACCTGATGATGCCGTGCTTTCCACTTTGCAGATGGCTGCCCGTTCCGGTGTGGATGTAAGGCTCATGATCCCATGTAAGCCGGATCACCCTTTTGTTTACTGGGCTTCCTATTCCTATGTGGGAGATTTAATATCTGCCGGAGCCAGATGCTATACCTATGAAAACGGGTTTCTCCATTCCAAGGGGGTCATGACTGACGGAAAGGTAAGTTCTTACGGCACTGCCAATATGGATATCAGAAGCTTTGAGCTTAATTTTGAAGTAAATGCAGTAATTTACGATGAGGAGACAACCCGCAGGCTGGAAGCTCTGTTCCTGGAGGATCTTAAGGTGTGCAAAGAGATCACAAGAGAAGTGTATGAGGAGAGAAGCCTTTTCATCCGGATCAAGGAACAGGGAAGCAGGCTGTTATCCCCTCTTTTATAGAATTCTTTTACAGAAGAACATAATAAGTCCATAACCGGCGCATAATGGAGAATATGAAGACATTATCACAATTAAACTTAAAGCAGCTGCCACTTGATTTCTGCAAATGCGGGGTGACAGGCTGGTGCCTGGAGGTTATCTTTACCTCCACGGAATCCATTTTGCGCCATGATTGGCGGCTTATGGGGCAGACTTCTCTTTTAATGTTTCCCATCTATGGATGCGGAGCGCTTTTAGGCCCCATTGGAGATCTCATTGACCGGTGGGTGAATCCCGGTTCAGGATTTGCGGCAAAGAAAGCGGAACTGGCCATCCGCCATGGATTTCTTTACATGGTTCTAATTTTTGTGGCGGAATATTTTGCCGGTACCCTTTTGCGTGGCGGTGGGATATGCCCGTGGGATTATACGGGACGAAACACCAACATTGACGGGCTGATCCGTCTGGACTTTGCGCCTCTGTGGTTTGCCACAGGACTGTTGTTTGAACAAATTACAAAAAAGAAAGGCAGGTAGTATTGTAATTAAAGTCGCCATTTTATATAATAGATGAAATGGAGGGCTAGATCAATGATACGTTTTATTCTTGTAGCAGCAACAGTCATTTTATTTTTGATTTTAAGCATTCCGGTTATGGCCTTTTTGTGTCTGACCGGTAAAGAGGACCGCCGCCGGCGGGATATACAGAGCCTGGCGGCGGTTCAATGGATCTTCCGGATCCTCCTTAAAATGGCCGGCGTGAAAATCACGGTTAAGGGAAAGGAGAATATTCCGGCAGACCAGGCCGTTTTGTATGTGGGAAATCACAGAAGCTATTTTGATATTCTTGTAGGTTATGTGACGGTTCCGGACCTCATGGGATTTGTGGCAAAAAAGGAGATGGAGAAGATCCCTCTCCTTTCCACCTGGATGAAGTTAGTTAATTGCCTGTTTCTTGACAGGAAGAATTTAAAGGAAGGCTTAAAAACCATTCTCACAGGAATTGATCAGGTAAAAAGAGGCGTTTCCGTCTGGATTTTCCCGGAAGGTACCAGAAACCGGGAGGAAAATCCACTGGACCTGCTTCCATTTAAGGAAGGAAGTCTTAAAATTGCGGAAAAAAGCGGCTGTCCGGTAGTGCCGGTTGCAATATCCGGAACTGCAGAAGTGTTTGAACGGCAATTTCCCCGCATCCGTTCCTCCCAGGTGACCATTGAATTTGGCAGCCCCTTTTATACAAAGGAGCTGGAACCGGAGTTTCGGAAATTCCCCGGAGCCTATGTAGAAAATCAGATAAAGACCATGCTGGAGGCGGAGCTTAAAAGCCAGGGAAAGCTTACAGACAGAGCTTAAGCACACAGACAGATAAGACAAAGGGATGATAATACTCATGAAGACATTGGATTTACAGGAGATCAGAAAACAGCTTGACGGGATTGACCGTGAGATTGTATCGTTATTTGAAAAGCGGCTGGAGCTTAGCGGCCAGGTGGCGGAATATAAGATTGAAACAGGGAAGCAGGTTTATGACAGGGAAAGGGAACAGCAGAAGATCCAGGCCGTGACCAGTATGGTGGAGGATGAATTCCATAAACAGGCGGTAAGGGAGCTGTTCACCCAGATGATGACCATTAGCCGCCATTTACAGTATAAGCTTATGGCGGAGCACGGATTGAAAACGGAAAATGATTTCCGTCCGGTAAAGGACCTTCCTGTAAAGCAGGTTCGTGTGGTGTATCAGGGAGTGGAGGGCGCCTACAGCCACGAGGCGGCCTTAAAATATTTTGGAGCCGATGCGGATGCCCGTAATGTAGACTCCTGGGAGGATGCCATGAAAGAAGTGGAGGCAGGAACTGCGGATTACGCGGTGCTGCCTATTGAGAATTCCTCGGCAGGTGCTGTCACTCATAATTATGACCTGCTCATAAAATATCACAATTATATTGTGGCAGAAACCTTTCTTCCCGTAGACCATGCGCTGCTTGGGCTTTCGGAGGCAAAGGAGGAGGACATCCAGACGGTATTTTCCCATCCCCAGGCTCTTATGCAGTGCTCTGAGTTTTTAAATGCCAACAGGGGCTGGAAGCAGATCAGTGTGGAAAATACTGCAGTGGCGGCTAAAAAGGTTCTTGAGGATGGAGATCCATCCCAGGCGGCAGTTGCCAGCGAGACCGCTGGGAAGCTTTATGGACTGAAGGTTTTAAAATCTTCTGTCAACCACAATAAAAACAACACGACCCGGTTCATCATCCTGTCAAGGGAGCCGGTATACCGGGATAATGCGGACAAGATAAGCATAAGCTTTGAACTGCCCCATAAGAGCGGTTCTCTTTATAATATGCTGGGCAATTTTATCTATAACGGGGTCAACATGATGATGATCGAGTCAAGACCCATCCTGGGAAGAAACTGGGAATACCGGTTTTTCATAGATATTGAGGGAAATTTAAGCGATGCTTCCATTCAGAATGCCTTAAAGGGTATATCCGAAGAGGGGAGCAACATGAGGATTTTGGGAAATTATTAACGTGCCTGTTTTATCTTTGGCAAAAGACCGGATACTTTAGAAGAATGCGATGGGCGGAATATAGCAGGCACGCTACGTACAATAACAGTCAGGAAGAGAAGAGGGAATATCAATATGCAGACAGGGCATACAAAGGAATTTATGAAATCCCAGGAATTGATTTTGTACCGCAATTTAAAATATCGTGAACTTTTTGATAAGGCTGCCGGGCTTTTGAGCCTGGATCAGCGGTCTGGAACAGAAACAATGCCGGATTCCCATGCCTGCGCCGGTCAGCTTATAGAGCTGGCGGCTTCCTATGGCTTTGAGGGAAATCTCTGGCATTGTTTTTTAGCTTTCTGCCTGGCTGACAATGAAAATGCCTACAGCACCTCCTGTGAGATTACAGGCCCTGTTGAAGGGACCTTAAATGAACTGGCTGTCCACGATTTCCGGGTCATTAAGGAGTTGTTCGATTATGATATCAGAAAGCTGGACTGTTTAAACCATGAGGAGGGCAGGGGGATATGGACTGCACTTACCCATTACCGGACAGCAGACGGCACCAGCAAGATCTATAATAAGAGGATCAGGGATCAGATCGTGGCCCTGGCTGTTGCCCTGGAACAGGCCGGGGATGAAAGGGTCTTTGCTGCTGAGGTAACAGAGTTTTACCGTAAATTCGGAGTAGGGAAGTTCGGCCTTAATAAAGCCTTTCGTATAGAGGATGGAATGGGCGAACCCCAGATCCTGCCCATCACCAGCATGGAACACGTTCATTTGGACGACATCATCGGCTACCAGCTGCAAAAGCAGAAGCTGATTGAAAATACGGAGGCATTTTTAAACGGCCGAGCTGCCAACAACGTCCTGCTCTTCGGTGACAGCGGAACCGGAAAATCCTCCAGCATCAAGGCAATTCTCAATGAATATTATGACAGGGGGCTTCGGATCATCGAGGTCTACAAGCATCAGTTCAAGTCTCTTTCAAAGGTCCAGGAGCAGGTAAAGGACCGGAAGTACAAATTTATTATTTACATGGATGATCTGTCCTTTGAGGATTCTGAACTGGAGTATAAGTATTTAAAGGCAATCATTGAAGGCGGCCTTGGGAAGAAGCCGGGCAATGTGCTTATTTATGCCACTTCCAACCGCAGGCATCTCATACGGGAAAAATTCAGTGACAAAAGAGAGCTGGATGATGACTTACATAATAATGACACCGTCCAGGAAAAGCTTTCCCTGGTGGCCCGCTTCGGAGTGACCATTTACTTTGGGTCGCCTGACAGAAGGGAATTCCAGGAGATCGTAAGGGAGCTGGCAGCCCGCAGTGATGTAAACATGCCTCTGGAAGAATTGTATGCAAAAGCAAATATATGGGAGTTAAACCACGGAGGCCTATCCGGCAGAACGGCAAGCCAGTTTATCACACACCTTTTGGGAATAACCGATTAAAATGACAAGGTGGAATATAGAAGAAGCTGCCTGGCTCATGGGCAGTAAGGAGGAAAGGTATGGCAATAAGATTATTTGCTGCCATTGATGTGGGATCGTTTGAACTGGAGCTTGGTATCTATGAGATTTCCGCGAAAGCCGGAATCCGGAAGGTGGACCATGTCCGCCATGTCATTGCCCTTGGAAGGGACACTTATAACGATGGAAAGATCAGCTACGAGCTGGTGGAGGAAATGTGCCAGGTCATCAAGGATTTTGCCGGCATTATGGAGTCCTATAAAGTGATCGGTTACCGGGCCTACGGCACCAGCGCCCTGCGGGAAGCGAAAAACAGCCGGATCGTCCTGGATCAGATCCGGGTAAGGACCGGAATCGAAGTGCGGGTCATCAGTAACTCTGAGCAGCGCTTTATCAGCTATAAGGCCATTGCTTCAAAGGATGCGGAATTCCATAAGATCATACAAAAAGGAACCGCCATTGTGGATGTGGGCTTTGGAAGCATGCAGGTTTCCCTGTTTGATCGGGATGCCCTTGTTTCCACCCATAATCTGATGCTGGGGGTCTTAAGGATCCGGGAAATGATGGGGACCGTACAGACCGACACCCAGACGCAGAATACCCTGATCGAAGAAATGGTGGATAATGAACTGTACACATTCCGCAAGGTTTACCTAAAGGACAGGGAGATCAAAAACCTGATCGGGATCGGAGAGAGCATCCTTTATCTGTCCAGGGGCAGCCACGGTGGAAAGCCTGTGGAGCGGGTCACTGCGGAGGAATTTGCATTTTTTTATGAAAGGATTGTGGAAATGTCCTTAGACCAGATCCAGGACCGGTTTGGAGTCAATGCGGAATACGCGTCTCTCCTGATTCCGGCAGCCATCATCTTTAAACGTGTTCTGGAACTGACCAAGGCAGAGCTTTTCTGGATTCCGGGAATCCGTCTATGTGACAGCATTGCTGCCGAATATGCGGAAGAGACAAAGGCGGTGAAATTCAACCATGATTTTTCCGAGGACATTCTTGCGGCCTCCCGCAACATGGCAAAGCGTTATAAATGCCATGGTCCCCACACTGTCAGTATGGAAAAATACGTGCTTGATATTTTCGACAGCATGAAGAAATACCACGGTATGGGAAAGAGGGAAAGGCTGCTTTTGCAGATTGCCGCCATCCTTCATGCCTGCGGTAAATTTATCAGCATGAGAAACCCCAGCGAATCCGCTTACCATATCATCATGTCAACGGAGATCATCGGCCTGTCCCATATGGAACGGGAAATCATAGCCAATGCGGTCCGCTACAATGGAGTGGAATTTGATTATAACCGGATCCGTATAAGTGAGGAGGTGTTCCGGAATGCTAAGGGAGAATTTCCCCATAAGGACAGCCTCTTACTTGTGGGAAAGCTGACAGCTATTTTAAGGTTGGCCAATTCCATGGACCGCAGCCATAAGCAGAAGCTGTCAGACAGCCATATGAGCGTAAAGAACGGGCAGCTGGTGGTGACGGTCTCCTATGAAGGCGACATCACCCTGGAAGCGGTGGCATTCCGCCAGAAAGCAGATTTTTTTGAAGAGATATTTGGAATAAGGCCCATATTAAAACAGAAGAGGAGGTTATCCTGATGACAGGCGCCAATGAGATATACAACAATCCTGAAAGTTATGTAAATCGGGAACTGAGCTGGATCGAATTCAATTACCGCGTGCTCAGCGAAGCGAGAGATAAAACCCTCCCTCTTTTTGAACGGCTGAAGTTTTTAAGCATCACTGCCTCCAACTTTGATGAATTCTATATGGTCCGCGTTGCCTCCCTTAAGGATATGGTTCATGCCAAATATACAAAGCCGGATATTGCGGGCATGAAGCCGCCGGAGCAGCTTGAAAGGATCAGCGGACGGACTCATGAGCTGGTGGCTTTGCAGTATTCCACCTATAACCGTTCCCTTCTTCCTGCATTAAAACAGAACGGGCTTCGGGTGGTCCAGTACCATGAGGATCTAAGCGAAGAGGAGGGACGCTATGCGGACAGTTATTTTGAGAGGAATGTGTATCCGGTGCTCACTCCCATGGCAGTGGATTCCTCCAGGCCCTTCCCTCTGGTCCGAAACAAATCTTTAAACATCGCGGCTCTTCTCCAGAAAAAGAGCGGGGAAGAAGAACTGGAATTTGCCATGGTCCAGGTGCCTAGTGTTCTTCCAAGGATCGTGGAACTGCCCACAGGGAAAAAAGAAGAACGGGCCGTCATTTTGCTGGAACAGATCATGGAACGGAATATCGGCAGCCTGTTTTTAAATTACAATGTCATTACCGCCCATCCCTTCCGCATCATGAGAAATGCGGATCTTACCATTGACGAGGAGGAAGCAGAGGACCTTCTGGAGGAAATCAAAAAGCAGCTTAAGAAACGTCAGTGGGGCGAGGCTATCCGTCTGGAAGTGGAAGAAAAGATGGATAAACGCCTGTTAAAAATACTCAAACGTGAGTTAAGCATCAGCTCCGCTGATATCTTTGAAATCGCAGGCCCTCTGGATCTGACCTTTCTCATGAAGATGTACGGAATGGAAGGCTTTGACCTTTTAAAGGCTGTTCCCTATGTTCCCCAGCAGGTTCCAAGGCTTATGAATGAGGATGACATATTTACCAACATCCGGGGAGGTGACATTTTACTTCACCACCCTTACGAGACCTTTGATCCTGTGGTAAATTTCGTAAAGACCGCTGCCAGTGACCGGTCGGTCCTGGCCATCAAACAGACCCTTTACAGGGTCAGCGGAAATTCCCCTATCATCGCTGCTCTGGCAGAGGCCGCTGACAATGGCAAACAGGTATCGGTGCTGGTGGAATTAAAGGCACGCTTTGATGAGGAAAATAATATTAACTGGGCAAAAAAGCTGGAAAAAGCCGGCTGCCACGTCATCTACGGGCTGGTGGGCTTAAAGACCCACAGCAAGATCACTCTGGTGGTGAGAAGGGAAGAGGATGGCATCCGCCGTTATGTACACTTAGGTACAGGAAATTACAACGATTCCACGGCAAAGCTTTATACGGATTTCGGCCTTATGACCTGCAATCCCCAGATCGGGGAAGACGCCACCGCAGTGTTTAACATGCTGTCAGGCTACTCTGAGCCTCTTCACTGGAATAAGCTGGTGTTGGCGCCCATCTGGCTGCGGGCCAGGTTCTTAAGGATGATCCGCAGGGAGGCGAAAAATGCGGAAAACGGGAAAACGGCTCATATCATGGCCAAGATGAATTCCCTTTGCGACAAGGAGATCATAGCGGCCCTTTACGAGGCCTCCTGCGCAGGAGTAAAGATCGAATTAATTGTCCGGGGGATATGCAGCTTAAAGGCAGGAGTCCCGGGCTTAAGTGAAAATATTACGGTTCATTCTATTGTTGGAAATTTCCTTGAGCATGCCCGGATCTTTTATTTTGAAAATGACAACAGCCCGGAGCTTTATATGGGAAGCGCCGACTGGATGCCAAGAAACCTGGACCGAAGGGTGGAGATCATGTTCCCTGTGGAGGATGAAATATTGACAGAGCAGATTCTCCATGTTCTTAAGGTGCAGTTTCAGGATAATGTGAAGGCCCATATCTTAAAATCCGACGGAACTTATGAAAAGCCTGATAAAAGGGGCAAGGTTCTGGTCAACAGCCAGGAACAGTTCTGTGAAGAGGCCATTCAGAGCGTTAAGAGGGAGCTTGGCAAATCAGATCCGGTAGGCAGCCGGGTATTTATTCCTACGGAAAGTCAGGGGGTAAGCCAAAGGAAAGGCTCCCCATAGTTACCGAATTATAGCTTATTTGTAAGAAAATAGTAAGGCAAAGATACCTTTCTTGTGGTAAAATGGATAAGAGTCTAAGCGGTGCAGAAACATTTGCACAGTATGTGCATGGGAGCTTGCTCACTAAGCACATACTGTGCAAGTGTTTCTATAGGGCGGAACGCCCGTCATGAATAATCTGGCGTCAGCCAAATTATGAATGCACCGCTGAAGCTTATATATACATACGACAAGGGAGGTATTTTTCATGTCCGAAACAATAAACATCTTGGTTGTGGATGATGAGAAAGAAATTGCAGACTTGGTGGAGATTTATCTGGTCAGTGATGGATATAAAGTACATAAAGCAAATAATGCGGAAGAAGGACTGGAAATTCTGGAAAAGACCCAGATCCATCTGGTTCTTTTAGACATCATGATGCCAGGAATGGATGGCCTGCAAATGTGCAAGAAAATACGGGAGACCAATAACATTCCCATCATTATGCTCAGCGCCAAGTCCACGGATCTGGACAAAATTCTGGGACTTGGAACCGGGGCTGATGATTACGTGACAAAGCCCTTTAATCCTCTGGAGCTGACGGCACGGGTAAAATCCCAGCTTCGCCGTTACACCCAGTTAAACCCCAACAGTGCGGCAAACGAATCTGCTAAGAATGAAATCGCTATAAGAGGACTGACCATTAACAAGGATAACCATAAGGTGACTGTTTATGGGGAAGAGATCAAGCTTACCCCCATTGAGTTTGACATCCTCTACTTACTGGCTTCCAATCCCGGAAGAGTGTTCAGCACCGATGAGATTTTTGAAAAAGTGTGGAATGAAAAGGTTTATGAGGCCAACAACACAGTAATGGTACATATCAGACGGCTGCGGGGTAAGATGAAGGAAGATACCAGACAGAACAAAATCATCACCACTGTTTGGGGGGTAGGATACAAAATTGAAAAGTGATCTTAACCGCCGTTTTCATACCCGGGTCATTGCCAATATTTTTTACAGTGCAGTGGTCACGGTCCTGATCGAGATATTTCTGGTGACCAACGTATCTTTGGTAGCCTCCTACATGAGAAACACACAAAGGGATAATGCATTTGTGGAGATGCTCACCTCCTTTGATGTGGTGGTGATCCTGATTTATGTGATTTTCGGGATCGGAATATTTACGGTCACCTTTCTCCTCCTCCAGGAAAAGTCCATGCGTTATATCAGCCGGATTTCTGACGCCATGCAGAGCATTTCCGAGGGAGACTTAAATATTACGGTTGATATTGAGGGAGATGATGAATTCTCCGTCATGGCAGCCAGTTTAAATAAGATGGTGGGAGATTTAAGAGGCCTCATGGATAAGGAACGGGAGGCGGAGCGGACCAAGAACGAACTCATCACCAATATTGCTCATGACTTAAGGACTCCATTAACCTCCATCATCGGGTATCTGGAATTGTTGTCCGGAGAAACAAAGCTTGATCCGGAAGTCCAGAAAAAGTACATAGGGATTGCATACGTGAAGACAAAGCGGCTGGAAAAGCTGATTGAGGATTTATTCGGATTTACAAAGCTGAACTATGGAAAGATCTCCATGCATGTAGCCAAGGTGGACGTGGTGAAGCTTTTAAGTCAGCTTCTGGAAGAATTTTATCCCAGTTTTGTGGATAAGAATCTTTCCTATGAGCTTCAAAGCAATGTTCCCGCCCAAACAATCTCGGCAGACGGCAACCTTCTTGCCCGTCTGTTTGACAATCTGATCAACAATGCCATCAAATACGGTGCGGATGGAAAGCGCATCCTGGTAAAGGTCCATGGAAGCGAAGAACTGGTTATGATCCAGGTGATCAATTATGGGTACGTGATCCCGGAGGAAGAACTGCCTCTTATCTTCAATAAGTTTTACCGCGTGGAACAGTCCCGGTCCACCAATACGGGAGGAACTGGGCTGGGCCTTGCCATTGCAAAGAATATTGTGGATATGCATGGCGGAACCATTCAGGTGACCAGTGATTTATCCGGAACAGTATTTACGATTAAGCTGCAGGTTGATTTTGATATTAATAAAGAGAACTTTGGAAAGATAGGGTGACAGAAATGAAATTCAAAAAGGTATCCCTGATTTGTGCCATGGCGGTCACCATAGCAGGCAGCGTAATGCTGCCTGCTTTCGGTATGGCATATGAAACAACGGCCGGATTGGAGGTGGGAAATTCCTATACAGACGGAAATTATGCAACTTTTAATTCCGGCGTTTCCATGGATGTTTCCTACGGCTATGAGGGAAATGCAAAAAGCGGACGCTACGTACCGGTAAATTTTTCGTTAAAGAACCAAATGGATTCCGAATTTCAGGGGACGGTCCAGGCCATTGCCATGGAATCCGATTACGACATTTACCAGTATGAATATCCTGTTTCCTTAAAGGCCTTTGAATCCTCGGAGGAATCCCTGGATATTCCGGTGGGAAGGGCAGATGTTCTTTATGTAAAGCTTCTGGACTCCCAGGGAAGAGAGCTGATCCGCAAACGTTTAAAAATGAATGTTACGGCAGATATAGCGGAGCTGTTTGTGGGAGTTTTATCCGATGAGCCGGAGACCATGTCCTATATGGATGGGGTGGGGGTGAATTACAGCTCTGTCAGGATCAAGACCTTTGAGATGGATACAGAAAAGATGCCGGATAATGTCATTGGGCTGGATCTTCTGGATGTGCTGGTCATTACGGATTATGATACCAAAAGACTGTCATCAGACCAGGTATCAGCAATCTGGGAATGGGTGAAGGAGGGGGGAACCCTTCTTCTTGGAACCGGCAGCAGGGTGGATGACACCCTTTATGCATTCCGGTCCGATATCCTGGAAGAAGACTATGCTCCTCCATCGGAAAAAGCCGTGGACATGGGAGTGGAATATTCTTCCAACGGTCCGGGAGATTCCTTCATGAATCTGGTTTGTGCAGATGTATCCTTAAAAGGAGGAACCGGAGTTCTGTCCAATGATGAATTCCCGGTCCTTACCTCCGTATCAAAGGGAAAAGGAAAGGTAGGCGTGGCTGCCTATGACTTTGTTGACATCGCTTCTTTCTGTCAGGTCCAGCGCTCCTATGTGGATAAGCTTTTCACATCGCTTTTAGGAGAAGCCAAGTTAAATAATTTGTCCTCTTATCTTTACAGCGGCAATTCCGGCCAGTTCTGGTCTGTTCAGAACATGTTAAATACCGGAAATGTAGATAAACTGCCGAACCTGGTCCTTTATTCCGTAGTAATTCTGGGATACATTGTTTTGGTGGGACCGGTACTGTACCTGTTTTTGAAGAAGCAGGAACGGAGAAGGTTTTACCGGACCGCGGTTGTGACGGTTTCCCTGTCCTTTTCAGCAGTGGTATATTTAATGGGAATTGGAACCAGGTTTAAGGATACCTTTTTTACCTATGCAACCATTCTGGATACCACGGAAAACTATGTAGACGAATATACCTATATCAACATGAGGACACCCTACAACAAGGCATATACCATTGCCCTGGATCCGTCCTACGATCTGCTTCCCATCACCAGAAGCAGTTCCTATGAGATGAAGCCGGTTCCCAGGTTTATGGGGAATGAGGACTACAAGGTGAAGATATCCTATGGGGAAAAGGACACCAGGGTTTCGGCCCAGAACGCAGCAGCTTTTACCCCCAAATATTATTCCCTAAGGAAAAGGACCCCTAATAAAGAACATAAGGGTCTTATAGGGGACATCACCCTGTTTGAAGGAAACGTGTACGGCACTGTGACCAATGAATATCCTTTCCAGGTAGAAAAGGTGGGAATCCTGATGTACGGGAAAATGGTGGTCATTGATGAACTGAAGCCGGGAGAGACTATGAATCTTAAAGGGCTTCCTGTCATCAATTATCCCATTAATAATTCCTTCCTGGTATCTGCCCGGGTGACGGGAAGCTATCAATATCAAAAAGCGGACATTGAGGATCCTGCTTACATGCTGGCTTTATCAAGAACCAATATTTTAAGTTTTTACCTTGATAAATATTCCTCATTCTATAATCCGGAGGCCAGGATCGTGGCTTTCAGCAAGGATCAGTCTGACAGCCAGTTCCTTGCCGGGGGAAATTATGAGACCTACGGCATGTCCATGTTTACGTCGACCATTAATGTAAAGACAAAGAAAGACGGGGAGACCTCCCGTTCTGCCCTTATGAAGACGCCTACAGTGGTAAGCGGGCAGTATTATGCGGATTCCAACGCCATTTACGGCGTGGACCCGGTATCCCTGGAGTATTTTCTCGGTAATGATCTGGAGGTGGAAAAGCTGATCTTTGAAAACCCGTCTGATGAGTTTTTAAACAGCGAAAACTTTTACTATACCACCATCTTTAAGGGAAATATTTATTTCTATAATCACAATACGGGAAATTACGATGCCATGGAACCAGATAAAACAGTTTATAAAGCCTGGGAGCTTACCCCTTATCTGTCTCCCGGCAACACGCTGACCGTGAAATATGTATGTGACAATGCGGCTGAGAATAACTGGTATGTGACTCTGCCAATGCTGACTGTGGCAGGAAGGGATAAATGATGTTAGAGATTAAGGATTTGCGGAAAAAGTTTGGAAAATTCCATGCGTTAAACGGCCTGGATCTTCATATTCCTAAAGGATCCCTTTATGGCTTTGTAGGGCCTAACGGAGCAGGAAAGACCACCACCATCAAGATCATGACAGGGCTTCTTTTTGCCGACAGCGGCAAGGTGATGATCGACGGCGTGGATGTGTCCGGGGGCTTACATGAATTAAAGCTGAAGATCGGTTATGTGCCGGACTTTTTCGGCGTTTATGATAATTTAAAAGTCAATGAATATATGGAATTTTTTGCCTCCTGCTACGGGATTGACGGGCTTAAGGGCAGGACCCGGTATATGACCCTTTTGGAACAGGTAGGGTTAGAGGATAAGGTGAATTTTTACGTAGACAGCTTATCAAGGGGAATGAAGCAGCGGCTCTGCCTGGCAAGGGCATTGATCCACGATCCACTGCTGCTGGTTCTTGATGAACCGGCCTCAGGGCTGGACCCAAGAACCCGGTTTGAATTTAAAGAAATCTTAAAGGAATTAAAAGAGCAGGGAAAGACCATATTCATCAGCTCCCATGTGCTTTCCGAGCTTTCCGAGCTGTGTACTGACATTGGGGTCATTGACCAGGGGAAGATGATATTAAGCGGCAGCATGGAGGAGATCCTGCGCCGGGTCAATGCTTCCAATCCTCTGATCATCTCTGTTCTCGGAAATAAGGAAAAAGCTCTGACCATCTTAAAAAGCCAGCCCTGCGTCCAGACCATAGCGGTAAAGGAGGAGGACATCCGGGTGAATTTCATTGGAGATGAGCAGGATGAGGCCATTCTTTTGCAGCAGCTGGTGGATGCGGAAGTGCTGGTACATGGGTTCTGCAGAGAGCAGGGAAGTCTGGAATCCTTGTTTATGCAGATTACGGATCATGATAAAGAAAAGGCGGTGCTTGTACATGAAATTGAATCCGGTTTATAAGAGGGAGACAACCGTCAGCTCCAGAAGCTTCCGTCTGGCGCTGATCCTGGCGCTTTTTAATACGATTCTGGCTTTGGTGATTCTGCTTAATATGTACTCCGTGGTGGAGAGGGTAAAGCTCACTGCGGAAATCCAGTATTCTTCCTTTACCAATTTGTATGTATTCGTGGCTGCGGTGGAATTTGTGATGCTGATGTTCATCATGCCGGCGCTGACAGCAGGAAGCATCAGCGGAGAGAGGGAACGCCAGACCCTTGACCTTCTTCTCACCACCACCTTGAAGCCATGGGAGATCATATGGGGAAAGTTTACTTCATCCTTTAGTACGATGTTTCTCATGATCATGTCCAGCTTTCCCCTTCTGGCCGTATCCTTTGTGTATGGGGGCGTGATGATTTACGACGTATTGCTTTTGCTTTTGTGCTATCTGGCAGTTGCCCTTCTCTGCGGAAGCATGGGAATCTGTTTTTCCACCCTGTTTAAGCGTTCCACCATTGCCACTGTGGTAAGCTATGGGGTACTGGTTCTCATTGCCGCAGGCACCTATGCGATCAATGCTTTTGCATTGTCCATGACCAGGATGAATATGAGCAGCACTTATGCCATGACCGTGGGCGGCATGGCTGACCAGACCAATTCCGGCGCATGTTTGTACCTGCTCCTGTTAAACCCGGTGGCTACTTTTTATGCCATGATCAACGGCCAGACAGGGGATAATCAGGTGGTAAGGAGTTTAAACAGCTGGTTTGGTCCCCATCCGGATAACTTTATCATGGAACACTGGGTGGTCTTAAGCATCTTCATCCAGCTGGCTCTGGCCGCCATGTTCATGTTCATCGCCGTAAATGCCATCAGTCCGGCCAAAGGGAAAAAGATAAGAAAAATAAAATGACAGGAGGTTTATATGCTTACGATCGGATGTCATCTGTCTTCCTCAAAAGGCTATTTTGCCATGGGGAAGGAGGCTGTGAAGATTGATGCCAACACGTTTCAGTTTTTTACAAGAAATCCAAGGGGAACCAGGGCAAAGGCCATGAATCCTGAGGATGTGGACCGTTTCCTGACCTTTGCCGGGGAACACGGAATAAACAGGATTCTGGCACATGCGCCCTACACCTTAAATGCCTGCTCCGCGGATGAAGGGCTCCGTGCCCTTGCCAGAGACACCATGAAGGATGATTTGGACCGGATGGAATACACTCCCGGAAACTGCTACAATTTCCATCCGGGAAGCCATGTGGGACAGGGAACAGAGGCGGGGATCCGTTATATTTCAGATATGCTGGGTCAGATTCTGACTCCGGAACATCATACCACCGTCCTTTTGGAAACCATGTCCGGCAAGGGCAGCGAGGTAGGACGGGAATTTGAAGAGTTACGGGAGATCCTGGACCGGGTAGAGCAAAAGGACCATATGGGAGTCTGCCTGGATACGTGCCACGTATGGGATGCAGGCTATGATATTGCCGGTGACCTGGATGGAGTTTTAAACCGGTTCGACCAGATCGTCGGACTGGATAAATTAAAGGCCATCCATTTAAATGACAGCCAGAATCCTCTTGGGGCCCATAAGGACCGCCACGCAAAGATCGGAGAAGGCTTTATCGGATTTGAGGCTCTGAAGCGGATGACGGTTCACCCGGCTTTAAAGAGCCTTCCCTTTTATCTGGAGACACCCAATGATCTTTCCGGGTATGCCAAAGAAATTGCCATGATGCGTGCTGTATAAATATGAAAAGCGGTATAGCATAGCGGTGGCGAAGGATAGAAACAGTATAGCCAACCAGTAAATTGTGTAGTATAATGAGCGAAAGAAAGTGCCGACGAGCAAGCTCATCGGCGCGGGCGGCGAATGACGATCAGGAACCGCAGGTTCATGATATAATAGGGAAAATAATTTTTGTTGAGGAGGTAGCAACATGGGAATTGTTAAGGCGCTTACTACCGCAGTAGGAGGCTCACTGGCAGACCAGTGGCTTGAAGTGATAGAAGCAGGCAGCATGGGAGATCAGACCGTATTTGCCGGCGGAGTGAAGATACGAAAAGGATCCAATACAAAGAGCACGGATTATACCATTTCTGATGGTTCTGTCATTCATGTTTACCCCAACCAGTTCATGATTTTGGTGGATGGGGGAAAAGTGATCGACTACACCGGGGAACCAGGCTATTTTACCGTAAAAAACTCTTCCCTCCCCTCCCTTTTTAACGGCCAGTTTGATGAGGCCATAAAAGAATCCTTTGACCGGATTCGTTTCGGTGGTCAGACTCCTACTGCCCAGAAGGTATATTTCATTAATCTGCAGGAGATTAAAGGGATCAAGTTCGGTACTCCCAATCCCATTAATTATTTTGACCAGTTTTATAATGCGGAATTGTTTTTACGGGCTCACGGAACGTATTCCATCAAGGTGACGGACCCTCTGCTGTTCTATGCGGAGGCCATACCGAAAAATGCTTCCCGTGTTGAGGTAGATGACATCAACGCCCAGTATTTATCTGAATTTTTAGAGGCTCTTCAGTCTTCCATCAATCAGATGTCCGCTGATGGCATACGTATCTCCTATGTGGCTTCCAAAGGAAGAGAGCTGGGCCAGTATATGTCCGATGTCCTTGACTACCAGTGGAAGGACCAGAGAGGAATGGAGATCCAGTCTGTAGGAATCGCAAGCATTTCCTATGACGAGGAATCCAAGGAGCTGATCCATCTTCGCAACCAGGGAGCCATGTTAAGCGATCCGGGTGTCAGGGAGGGCTATGTGCAGGGAGCAGTAGCCAGAGGCTTAGAAACGGCAGGAAGCAATGCCAATGGTTCCATGGCAGGATTTATGGGCATGGGTATGGGAATGAATGCCGGTGGCGGCTTTATGGGAGCAGCTTCAAGCGCCAACTATCAGCAGATGCAGATGAACCGGGCCCAGCAGGGAAATCCCGGAGAACAGACGGCAGCAGGCGGAGAGAGTAAGGCACAAAGTTCTTCAGAGAGCCCATGGACCTGCAGCTGCGGAAGTGTGAATACAGGAAAATTCTGTCCGGAATGCGGAAATCCAAAGCAGGCAGGACCATGGACCTGTGAATGTAAAACTGTAAACAATGGCAGATTTTGTTCGGAGTGTGGGAAACCAAGACCATGAGTGAGATCATAAGTTATAAATGTCCTAATTGCGGCGGACCGCTTATCTTTGATCCGAAAAAGCAGAAGTATGCCTGTGAATACTGTTTATCAGAATTCACTCAGAAAGAAACTGCAGATGGGGAGCAAAAAGAGCCTGAGGCAGGAAAGAAAAAAGAGGGCGGAGAGCCTGTGCTTTATACCTGCCCCAGCTGCGGCGCCGAGATCGTAACGGATGAGACCACTGCTGCGACCTTCTGCTATTATTGCCATAATCCGGTGATCCTCTCAGGCAGGCTTTCCGGAGAATTCCATCCGGATTATGTGATTCCATTTGCAATGGAGAAGAAGCGGGCTGTGGAAATTTTTGAACAATGGATGAAAAAGAAACGGTTTGTTCCAAAGGCTTTTTACAGTGAAGACCAGATCGAGAAAATCTCCGGCGTATATTTTCCTTACATGCTTTACAGCTGCCGGGCGGAGGGAAGCCTGGATGCAAAAGCGGACCGTCTGCGGGTCTGGGTAAGCGGCGACCGCCGCTATACGGAAACCCAGACCTATGATGTCCGCAGGGAAGGGACTATGCCTGTAAAATTCGTGCCCCGCAATGCCTTGAAAAAATCCAACCGGGAGCTGGTGGAGGGCGTACTGCCCTATGAAACAGAGAAAATGAAACCCTTTACCATGGGGTTCCTTTCCGGTTTTGTGGCAGAACGGCGGGATATGGGAGAGCAGGAATTTTCTGAGGAAGTAAAGTCTGAGGTGCGCCAGTTTGCCGGAGAGTCCTTAAAAAACAGCATCACATCCTATGATTCTGTGAGAGTTCAGAATCAATCCGTCCATCTGGAGGAAGAAAAGTGGGAGTATGCCCTTTTGCCTGTATGGACCCTTACCTATCATGACGGATCAAAGGACCAGATGTATTATTTTACAGTGAACGGGCAGACCGGTAAGGTATGCGGCAAGCTTCCTGTGGACCGGAATAAGCTGATGCTTTTGTTTCTTGAAATATTCCTGCCCGTATTTTTTGCCATGCTGATTGTGGGGTATTTAATATGATTAGAACAAAGGGATTGTTTCTTCGGATATGCAGGACAGCTGTTTTACTGCCCATGGTTCTTCTGCTTTTGATCTTCTTTTCCGGGGGCATGAAAGCGTTTGCCGAAAGCGGGAGCCCTGAAGGTGTTTCCGGGGAAAAACGGGTTTATGATGAAGCAGGACTCTTTTCCAGGGAGGAAATAGATACGTTTGAATCTCAGATCCAGGCGATGAGAAAAGAGATGAACATGGATGTGGTGATCACGACCACAGACCGGGCAGGCGGAAAGACAGCCGGTGAATATGCGGAGGATTTTTACATAAGAGGAGCCTTTGGTGTTGGAAAGGATTATAACGGAGTATTGTTCCTGATAGACATGGATAACCGGGAGCTTTACATCCTTCCCGTAGGAAAAATGAACCGCTTTTTAACGGATAAACGCTGGAATTCCATCCTGGATGCCGCCTATGAAGAGGTAAGCAGTCAGGAATACGGTGCCTGTGTTGGGAGCTTTCTGGATGGCGTGAACAAATATTATAAGGCCGGGATTCCCGGAGGACAGTATAATTACGATAAGGAGACCGGAAAAATAAGCGTTTACCGCAGCATTCGGTGGTATGAGGCTGCTCTGGCAGCTCTCATCGGGCTCATTGCAGCGGCGGCTGCCTGCGGGGCAGTGACAAGCCGGTATTTCATGAAAAAGGAAAGGGGCTGGGCCAGTAACTCGCTGATGGCCTATCGTGCAAACTGTCAGTTCCGGTATACGGACCAGTACGACCATCTGGTGAACAAGACCGTGACCCATATGATAATTCCACGGAACCAGGGGAATGGAGGCCATGGCGGCGGCGGTCTTTCCTCCGGCGGCAGGAGTACCACCCACACCTCCTCAGGACATACCATGGGGGGCGGGGGACGGAAATTTTAACTGAATCAGGCAGGACCGCGGATTGCGAATATCTGCTTGACTCAATAATTATCTCACTGAAAAATCATACACAAAAACCTGCTGACAAAAGCCAAGACTTTTTGTCAGCAGGTTTTTTGATGGGATGGAAAATCTCTTCATTTATCAGGCCAGATATACCGGAATGGGCAAGTCAAAGGTAATGGAATCCTCCGTAACGGTACAGTCATAAGCTAAAATATGGACACCGGCCTCCCTGGCTTTTTTTAACCCTTCCGCAAATTCCGGATGGGTTTTTTTGTTTGGGGTAAATGCTTCCATCTCTTTCATCTGGATGACAAACAGGATGTAGGCTTCATACCCTTCCCTGTGAGCGTTTATAAGCTCCTGTATATGTTTTACTCCCCGCTCCGTGGGTGCATCGGGAAACATGGCAAGGCCGTTTTCCTCCAGAGTGACTCCCTTAACTTCCATGAATGCAGGGATTTCCTCCTGTTTCCCCTCACAGCTTCCCTGCAGCACCGCCTGAAAGGCAAGGTCAAACCGGGACTGGTCATAGGTGACTTCCCGCCTGATGTTTTTTATTGTAGGGCTTAAAATGGAAGGTGTTTCCGCCGCCTGATGAAAAGGCAGGGGCGGATTTTCCCGGATGGATTGCAGCCATTCATAAGCCGCCTGATTGGGGGCCTGGGAATCCATGTTGATGAGGAGCGGCCCGCCTCTTTCCCGTTCTTTCCATACGCCGATCAGGGAGTATTCTGTTTTTCTTCCCAGGGCTGCGGCCTCCGGATGAAACTGCACCAGCACCCTGACGCCGGGGAGGAGTAACTCCCGGCAGCGTCCTGTATTTTTAACGTGACAGATTACCTCTTCTTCCCCATGGCCCTCTTTTGTAATCAGGACGTGGGCAATAAAACGGTTGGGGCGGCTTAAAAAGGTTCCTGTCATCATGCGTTCGTATCTCAATGAAGCTGTCTCTCCTTTCTGCATCAAAGGGTATTTTACCACACAGAGAATAAAAAGGAAACCCATGTGTCTCTATAGTGAATACATCTGTCCGTTATATGAAAACTTTTTCGCCCTTTTTTCTTGCGCTGTTAAAAAAAGTATGCTACAATTCTGGCAAGGTTTTGATCCATTAATATTATCGGAAGCAAAAATGCTTCTGGTAATCGGAGGGATGGGCTAAAAGGCAGCCCTTTTATGAAAGCTTGCATTGCAAGTTCCAATAAATTATATTTATGAGAGCAGGAAAGGAATAAAATACCATGGAAATATCCTATCAAAGTACAAGGGGCGGCGAGACCGGTGTGACGGCTTCCCAGGCAATCTTAAAGGGACTGGCAGATGACGGCGGCCTGTTTATGCCGTGTTTTATCCCAAAGCTTGACAAATCCATGAAAGAGTTGTCGGCAATGACATACCAGGAAACAGCCTATGAAGTCATGAAGCTGTATCTTACAGATTACAGTTCTGAGGAGCTTAAGACCTGCATTGAACGGGCCTATGACAGCAAATTCGATACAGAGGAAATCGCTCCTCTGGCCAAGGCTGACGGGGCCTATTATCTGGAATTATATCATGGGAACACCATTGCATTTAAGGATATGGCGCTTTCCATTCTTCCTCATCTGATGACTGTTGCGGCAAAAAAGAACCAGGTAAAAAATAAAATCGTGATCCTTACCGCCACCTCTGGCGATACGGGAAAGGCTGCTATGGCAGGTTTTGCCGATGTGGAAGGAACGGAAATCATTGTATTTTATCCAAAGGATGGTGTAAGCCGGGTCCAGGAGCTTCAGATGGTGACCCAGAAAGGGAAAAACACCCATGTTGCCGCCATTCATGGAAACTTTGATGATGCCCAGACAGGAGTCAAAAAGATATTCGGGGATAAGGAGTTCGCCCGCAGGCTTGATGAAAAAGGATTTCAGCTTTCCTCTGCCAATTCCATCAACATCGGAAGGCTGGTTCCCCAGGTGGTATATTATGTTTATGCCTATGCAAAGCTCCTTGCCTGTGAAGAGATTTCCGACGGAGAAGAAATTAATGTGACCGTGCCTACGGGAAACTTTGGAAACATTCTGGCTGCTTACTTGGCAAAGCAGATGGGTGTTCCCATTAAGACCCTTATCTGTGCCTCCAATGAAAATAAGGTTCTTTATGATTTCTTCCAGACCGGAACCTATGACCGGAACCGGGATTTTATTCTCACCAGTTCTCCGTCCATGGATATCCTGATTTCCAGCAACTTAGAGCGTCTGATCTATTTAAGCGCAGGATGCGATGCAGAGGCCAATGCTGCCCTTATGAAGGAGCTTGGCGATAAAGGCAGCTATACGGTAACTGCCGGCATGAAGCGCTTTATGGAAGATTTTAAGGGAGGCTTTGCAGGAGAAAAGGAAACCGGGGAAGCCATTAAGAAGATTTTTGAAGATACCGGCTATCTGATCGATCCCCATACCGGTGTTGCAGCCTGCGTCTATGACAGGTACAAGGCGGAGACAAAGGATCAGACAAAGAATATCATTGCCTCCACGGCAAGCCCTTATAAGTTTGCGGGAAGCGTTCTGAAAGCCATTGAAGGGGAACAGGAAGAGCCGGATGAATTCCGGATCATTGATCATTTGTCAGAGATATCCAAGGTTCCCGTACCCCAGGCAGTAGAAGAGATCCGCACCGCACCTGTACGCCACGATACAGAATGCGATGGGGATAAGATGAAGGAAACGGTTGAAGGCTTTTTAAGCTAATGAGTATTCCGGTTGGCATACCGGCACCATTTTCCGCTTAAGACACGGGTGGAGAAGAAAATGGCGCGCACCAGCCAGTCAATGGTCATGGCGATCCAGATTCCCATAAGGCCAAGGCCGAAATAGAGGCTTAATACGTAAGCCATGACGATCCGGCAGATCCACATGGAGCAGATGGAAACTGTCATGGTAAAACGGACGTCATTGGCAGCCCTTAAGCCATTGGTCAGGCAAAAGGACAGGGGATGGATTATCATGCAGCAGATGCTGTGGTAAAGCATCAGCTTAAAGGCCAGGGCGCTTGTTTCACCGGACAGATGAAACAGTCCGCATATGGGCTTTAAAAACGGTATAATGGAAAGGTTTAATATCCAAAGACAGATATATGCCGTTTTTAAAAGCCTTCCCATATATTTGCGGGCCTGTTTCAGTTCTCCGGCGCCTACGCACTGTCCCACTACCGTTACCAGGGCGATGCCTATGGCGCTGGCAGGGATGGTTTCCATGCCGCAGATGGTGCTTGCAACCGCATTTGCAGCAATGGCCATGGTACCGAAGCTGGCGGTCAGACTGGACAGCAAAAGCTTTCCAAGCTGGAAAATGCTGTTTTCCAGGCCGTTTGGAATGCCGATATAGAGGATCTGGCGAAGCATGTTCTTATCTGCGCGCAGACAGAATTCCACGGGGAAATGATTCTGCTTTCTAAGAAGGACCAGCATGACCACAGCGGACAGAATCCTGGAAAACAGAGTGGAAAGCCCGGCGCCTGCAACGCCCATTTGAAACACGTAGATTAACAGAAAATTTCCTGCGATATTGCAGAGGTTGGCACCCAGGGAGACCTGCATGGATACCTTGGAGTTTCCGGCTGTCCTGAAAAGGGCGGCGCTGCTGTTATAAAATGCCAGGAACGGATAGGAGAGGGAGGATATGTAGAAATAAATTCTCCCGTTGTGCATGACCTCCTGGCCGATTTCTCCGTAGATAAGTCTTAGAAGCGGCCCGTTAAAGATCAGGGTCACTGCCATAATGGCCATGGAAAGCCCGCCAACGGCAAGGAACAGCTGGCCTGAGGCCCTGGCAACATTCTTTTCATCCTTTCGGCCAATGTACTGGGCCGTCACAACGGACCCTCCTGCAGCCATTGCCCCGAACAATCCGATCAAAAGGACGTTTATGGTATCCACGATGGAGATACCCGATACGGCTTCCTCACCGCAGGAGGCTACCATAATGATATCAGCCATTCCCATAAAAACAGCCAGTATCTGTTCTATGACCAGGGGAAAAATCAACTGGCGTAGCTGTTTGCGGGAAAACATCTCCGGTTTTTCCTGGTGTTCCTGCTTTTCTGTAGTTTCAGAGCTTGGGCGGCGAAAAATGCCGTGCCTCATCTTTCGTTTCATAAAAAATCTCCTATTATGTATTTGGAACCTGACCCCATTATAAAGCATAGTTATGATAAAAGCAAAATGTAAGTTTGTTATAAAAATGACAATCTGGAAAAATTATTCTTTCCAAATAAGGTAAGATGGTATATAATATAAAGATGTACGAGAAAAAATTTAAATGGAGGTTCGTGATATGTTAGTTTCAGCAAAAGATATGCTTGAAAAGGCAAGAGACGGAAAATATGCAGTTGGACAGTTCAACATCAACAACCTTGAGTGGACAAAAGCTGTTTTACAGACAGCCGAAGAGCTGAAATCCCCGGTTATTCTGGGCGTTTCCGAAGGCGCTGGCAAATACATGACAGGCTATAAGACCGTATCAGCTATGGTAAAAGCCATGATCGAAGAATTAAAAATCACTGTTCCCGTAGCACTTCATCTGGATCATGGTTCCTATGACGGCTGCTATAAGTGCATTGAAGCGGGATTTTCTTCCATTATGTTTGATGGTTCCCATTATCCCATCGAAGAGAACGTGGAAAAGACCACGGAGCTTGTAAAGGTCTGTGCAGAAAAAGGACTTTCCCTTGAAGCAGAGGTCGGCTCCATCGGCGGCGAAGAAGACGGCGTTGTGGGTATGGGTGAATGCGCAGATCCCGATGAGTGCAAGCAGGTTGCAGACTTAGGCGTAACCATGCTGGCAGCAGGAATCGGCAACATTCACGGAAAATATCCGGAAAACTGGGCAGGCTTAAGCTTTGATACCCTGGCAGCCATCAAGGATAAAGTAGGCGACATGCCTTTAGTACTTCACGGTGGGACAGGCATCCCGGAAGACCAGATCAAGAAAGCCATCAGCCTTGGCGTTGCAAAGATCAATGTGAATACGGAGTGCCAGCTTTCTTTTGCTGATGCTACCCGCAAGTACATTGAGGCAGGAAAGGATTTAGAAGGCAAGGGCTTTGATCCCCGTAAGCTTCTTGCTCCCGGTACAGAGGCCATCAAAGCAACCGTGAAAGAGAAAATGGAATTATTTGGCTCTGTTGGAAAAGCTTAAGTAAAATATTTTTCAAAAAAGTACTTGATTTTTTGGGAAAAATGGTTTAACTTAATTTAAGAACGATGGCGTTCTCCTTATACCGGGAGGACGCCTTTTCTGATTTATGCGCATATTCAGATCGTGAGGAGACTATAAAGGCAGTTTGACTTATAGAAATATGGGAGGATGGAAAATTTATGAGCGAAGTTGTAAACGCAGCTGAGATGTTTGGCAGGAATGTATTTAACGAAACCGTAATGAGAGAGCGCTTGCCAAAATCAGTTTTTAAAAAATTAAAGAAAACCATTGAGGATGGCGCAGTACTGGATTCATCGATTGCAGACGTGGTTTCCCATGCCATGAAAGACTGGGCAATTGAAAGAGGCGCAACTCACTACACCCACTGGTTTCAGCCTCTTACCGGTATTACCGCTGAAAAACATGATTCCTTCATTTCCGCCCCTACATCGGAAGGAAAGGTAATCATGGAATTTTCCGGTAAGGAGCTGGTAAAGGGCGAACCGGATGCTTCTTCTTTCCCGTCCGGAGGCTTAAGGGCGACCTTTGAAGCAAGAGGTTATACAGCCTGGGATTGTACTTCTCCGGCATTCTTAAGAGAAGATGCCATCGGTGTTACCCTCTGCATTCCCACCGCTTTCTGCTCTTATACAGGAGAAGCTCTTGACAAAAAAACACCTCTTTTAAGATCCATGGAAGCCGTCGACGAGCAGGCTTTAAGAATCTTAAGATTATTCGGAAATACCACCTCAAAAAGGGTTATCCCTTCGGTTGGCGCCGAGCAGGAATATTTTCTGGTTGATCATGAAAAGTATTTACAGAGAAAAGATTTAATCTATGCCGGACGCACTTTGTTCGGAGCAATGCCTCCAAAGGGACAGGAGCTTGATGACCACTACTTCGGTTCCATCCGTGAGAGGATCGCTGCTTACATGAAGGAAGTGAATGAAGAACTCTGGAAGCTGGGGGTACCGGCAAAAACCCAGCATAATGAAGTCGCTCCCGCACAGCATGAACTGGCGCCCATCTATGAACAGGCAAACGTGGCCGTTGATCATAACCAATTGGTAATGGAAACTTTAAAAAAGGTGGCAGGCCGTCATGGATTAAACTGCCTGCTTCATGAAAAGCCCTTTGCCGGAGTCAATGGTTCCGGTAAGCACAACAACTGGTCTTTAACCACTGACGACGGAATCAACCTGTTAAATCCAGGAGAAACGCCTCATGAGAACATCCAGTTCCTTTTGGTATTGTCCTGTATCTTAAAGGCGGTTGACCTCCATGCAGATCTGCTCCGGGAGTCCGCGGCTGATGTTGGAAATGACCACAGGCTCGGGGCAAACGAAGCTCCGCCGGCCATTATCTCCATATTCATCGGCGAACAGCTGGAGGATGTAGTAGATCAGCTTTGCAGCACCGGAGAGGCTACCCGTTCCAAGGCGGGTGGCACCTTAAAAACAGGGGTCAGAACCTTGCCGGATTTATCCAAGGATGCCACGGACAGAAACAGAACCTCCCCCTTTGCATTTACGGGCAACAAGTTTGAGTTCCGCATGGTCGGTTCCTCTGATTCCATTTCTTCTCCCAACGTGGTTTTAAATACCATTGCGGCTGAGGCGTTAAAGGAAGCGGCAGATGTCCTTGAGAAGGCGGCTGATTTTGAGACAGCAGTCCATGACATGATTAAAGAGCAGCTGGCAGCCCATAGAAGGATTATTTTTAATGGCAACGGATATTCCCAGGCATGGGTGGAAGAAGCGGAAAGAAGAGGGCTTCCGAACCTTAAGTCAATGGTTGAGGCGATTCCTGCTCTTACCACGGATGCATCGGTTAAGATGTTTGAGGAGTTTAAGGTATTCACAAGGGCTGAGCTGGAATCCCGTGTTGAGATCGAATATGAGGCTTACAGCAAAGCCATTAACATTGAGGCCAGAACCATGATCGATATGGCCGGAAAACAGATCATACCTTCTGCCGTAAAATATGCCTCCCTGCTGGCAGATTCCTTAGGAAAGGTAAAAGCAGCGTGTCCGGCAGCCGATACCAGCGTTCAGGAAGAGCTTCTCATAGAGGTGAGCGCTTATCTGTCTGATATGAAAATAGCCCTGGCCGCCCTGGCAGATGCCGACGAGAAGTGCTCGGCAATGGAAGGGAACAAAGAACAGGCTAACGCTTTCCGGAATGAGGTAGTACCTGCTATGGAAGCTCTCCGCGCTCCTGCCGATAAGCTGGAAATGATAGTGGATAAAGAATTTTGGCCAATGCCAAGCTACGGAGATTTAATCTTTGAAGTGTAATGATGCAGATTAAAAAAGAAAGGTGCTGCCTTGCTTGCGGGACAGCACCGTATTATTATAAATCCCAGTAAATGGGCTGCATGTTCTCAAAGGTACAGAACTGTTTAAATCCAAGGTCTTTTAACATTCTTATAACCCGCCTTTCTGCGAAAGGCACCGATGGGGTCATGAAACATTTCCAACTCCATCTTCCTTTCATCCTTTTTTCTTGTTATCCTCCTTTTGTAGGCAGCTGGCATACTA
>JAISYJ010000110.1:0-36325 GCA_031270005.1 Hungatella sp.
GGAAGGGAGACGATATACCGATTGCTACCTACATTCTAACAGTTAAGCAACAAGATGGATAATTCCTTACTGGCTGTAAGGGATATTAACCATAAATATATTGTAGTAGGAAGGAGAAGAGTTATGGGGAAAAAGGTAACAGTTTTCGGAAGCTTTGTAGTGGATCTGATGGGTAGAAGTCCCCATCTTCCTGTTCCGGGAGAAACCGTTAAAGGAAGCATTTTTAAAATGGGTCCAGGCGGCAAGGGATTCAACCAGGGGGTAGCTGCTCATAAGGCGGGAGCCGATGTGACCATGGTAACAAAGCTTGGGGAGGATGGATTCGCTGATGTGGCCTTAAATACCATGAAAAAGCTGGGAATGGATACGGGACGGATATTCCGTACCAGTCAGACAGAGACAGGCTGTGCGCTGATCATGGTGGATGAAAACACCAGCCAGAATGAAATCGTCGTTATTCTGGGCGCCTGCGACACGATTACAGATGAGGAGGTAGAGTCAATTTCAGACCTGCTGGATCAGTCAGAATTTCTGCTGACCCAGCTGGAAACCAATATTTCTTCCGTGGAAAAAGTAATCGATCTTGCATATGAGAAAGGCGTAAAAATCATTTTAAATACAGCTCCTGTACAGCCGGTCAGTGACAGTATTTTAAGCAAGGTGGATTTAATCACGCCTAATGAAGTAGAAGCTGAGATATTAACCGGGATACCGGTGGATGGGGAAGAGAATGCAGGAAAAGCTGCGGACTTCTTTTTTGAAAAAGGAGTCAAAAATGTACTTATTACCTTAGGGGGAAAAGGAGTTTACCTGGCAACTCCTGAGAAGAGGGGCATCCTGTCTGCTTACCGGGTAGACGCAATTGATACAACCGGAGCAGGGGATGCATTTAATGGCGGCCTGGTGGCAGCCCTGGCAGAAGGAAAGGATTTATGGGAGGCGGCAGCCTTTGCCAATGCATTAGCCGCAATTTCGGTACAGAGAATCGGAACCACACCGGCCATGCCTGACCGGGAGGAAATTGACTCATTTATAAGAGAGCAGAAGGAGAAACGGTCATGTTAAAAACAGGAATTTTGCACCCTCAATTAGCAAGGGTCATGGCAGAGCTCAGGCATATGGATATGCTGGTGATCGGAGATGCCGGGCTTCCTATTCCTAAGGGAGTGGAACGGGTAGACTTAGGCTGGAAGCCGGGAAGTCCCTCTTATCTGGAGGTTCTGGAAGAAATAGAAAAGTATATGGTAACGGAAAAGGCAATATTTGCAGAGGAGGCCCTTGATGTGAGTCCGGGACTTCATGAGAAGGCGCTGGCTCTCTTGCCGGAAGGCATTCCGGTAGAGTATGTGCCCCATAAGGAATTAAAAAAGATCACTGAGGGGGCCAAGGCGATCATCCTGACAGGCGAATTTACAGGATACACCAACGTAGTCCTGGTCTCAGGCTGCGCATATTGACCGGAAGCAAAGGGGAAGTGGTGAAAACATATGGGAGGAAGGTTAGTTTTAAAACTGGAATCAATCGTAAAGACGTTTCCCGGTGTCAAGGCTCTTGACGGGGTGCATCTGGAGATTTTTGAGGGAGAGGTTCATGCCCTGTGCGGAGAAAACGGAGCAGGGAAATCTACTTTAATGAAGATAATTGCGGGAGCACAGCCTTATACTTCCGGAGCCATGTATCTGGATGGGAAAGAGGTGGTGTTCCACTCTGCAAAAGACGCAGAAAAACATGGAATCGCCATGATCTATCAGGAATTTAATATGGTTCCGGAACTGTCGGTGGCTGAAAACATGTACCTTGGAAGGCTTCCGGTCAATCAGTTTGGAAAGGTGGACTGGAACAGGCTGTACCGGGACGCACAGGAAAACCTGGATCATCTGGGCTTAAAGTTCAGTGCAAGGACCAAGGTCAGAAATTTATCTGTGGCAGAGGCCCAGATGACGGAGATCGCCAAGTGCCTGACCATTGGAGCAAAAATCATTATTATGGATGAGCCAACTGCAGCGCTGGCAGAAGAGGAAATCCAGATTCTTTTCCGGACGATTGAGGAACTGAAGAAAAAGGGAATTGCAATCATTTATATATCCCATCGAATGGATGAGATTTTTCAGATTTCAGACCGCCTTACCGTTTTCCGGGATGGAAAATTCGTTGCATCAAAACTCATTGGAGAAACGGATTATGATGATGTGGTATCCATGATGGTCGGACGCAATGTATCCAATCTGTACCCGGTAAGGGATTATACCCCTGGGGAAGTGGTATTTGAGGCCAGGAAGGTGAACAGCCGCGGAGTCCATGATGTCAGCTTAAAGCTCCATAAAGGAGAAATTTTAGGGATCACAGGCCTTTTGGGTGCCGGTACCATAGAACTCTCCAAGCTGATTTACGGCGCTATGCCAATGGACAGCGGGGAAATTTATGTACATGGTGAAAAAAAAGACTGTTCTTCTCCCAGAAAAGCATTAGAAGCAGGAATCGGCTTTGTCTCGGATGACAGGAAACAGGAAGGGCTTGTTTTAATAAGAAGCATCAAAGAAAATATTTCCATGTCTTCTTTAAAAAAGCTGACCAAAGGCTTCCGGTTAGACAACAGGCTGGAAATGGAACGCGTAAAGGAACAGGTTAAAGCGCTGAATATTAAAGTCAGTTCTGCACAGCAGCCTGCCGGAAAATTAAGCGGCGGAAACCAGCAAAAGGTAGTGTTTGGAAAGGTGCTTTTAGCAGATTCTGATATTCTGATTTTAGATGAACCCACTCGGGGAGTAGATGTGGGAGCCAAGGCGGAAATCTATGCCATTATGAATGAGCTGACAAAGGTAGGCAAGAGCATCCTGGTAATTTCCACGGATCTGCCGGAGCTTATTGGAGTCAGTGACCGTGTCATTGTCATGCGGGAAGGAAGAACGGTATTAGAAATCTCCAAACAGGAAATGAATCAGGAAAAAATATTAGCGCATGCATCTGGAGGGGTAAGCGAAAATGAATCAGGAAACTAAAAAACGGTTAATCAACCAAATAAATATATATCGCTCGGTTTTGATCTTACTGGTAATCTGTCTCTTTGCCGCTTTTTTATCGGAAAGCTTTTTAAGTGTTTCCAACCTGTTTAATGTGTTTAAACAGGTGACAGTTGCCGGTATTATCGGATGCGGCATGACCTTTGTGATCCTTACCGGCGGAATTGATCTGTCCGTAGGCTCCATTCTGGGTTTTGCCGGAGTTGTAGCCTCCGGTGTGCTGGCCTCTACCGGTAATACCTTTCTGGCGGTACTGACAGCAGTTGCAATAGGAATTACCTGCGGAATTGTAAATGGATTTTTTATTTCTCAGTGCGGGATTCCACCATTTATTGCAACCCTTGGAATGATGACCTTGCTTCGGGGCTGCGTTTTGGTCTACACCAAAGGTTCTCCCATTCCGGTCAAGGTAGATTCTTATAAATTTATTGGAAAAGGTACGGTTCTGGGGATTCCGGTGCCTGTTATTATATTGATAGCACTTTTCCTGCTGGCACATTATATATTGACACAAACCAGCTTTGGACGCAGCATTTACGCATTCGGCGGAAACCGGGAAGCAGCCCGTTTATCCGGAATTTCAGTAAAAAAGACGGAATGGATGGCTTACATCATTAATGGTTTCTTAAGCGGCATTGCGGCAGTGGTTTTAACAGCCAGACTGGGGTCTGCCCAATCCACCAGCGGACAGGGGATCGAGATGGATGCCATTGCAGCAGTCATACTTGGAGGTACCAGCTTAAGCGGTGGAACCGGATTTGTGCTGCCTACTGTGGTAGGTGCCATGATCATGGGAATTATCGATAATATTCTTACGCTTATGAATGTAAATCCCCATGCCACCAATATTGTAAAGGGCGCAGTTGTACTCATCGCAGTTTTAGTGGACAAAAAGGTTAAGGATTTATCTGCGAAAGCAGAATAAATAAAACTATTAATGTAAAAGAAGAAGGGAAGGTACAAAATTATGATGAAAAGAAAACACATGGCAGCAGTAGCAGCCGCAGCACTTGTTCTTGCATCACTGGCAGGATGCAGCAGCGGAGAAAAGGCGCCTGAAACCAAACAGGAGACCGCACAGACGGAAGCAGCTACGACAACAGGAGAGGCCCAGGCAGAGGCTAAAACAGAGGGCAAGAAATACGTGGTAGGACTTGCCATGAATACCCAGACAAATCCATTCTTCGTGGATGTAAAAGACGGGGTACAGAAAGCTGCAGATGAATTAGGAGTGGAGCTTTATATTACAGATGCCCAGGATGATCCTGCAATTCAGATGAAGGATGTAGAAAACCTGATCACCAAAAAACCAGACTGCATCATCATTGATACCTGCGATTCCGATGCAATCGTTTCTTCCATTGAAGCTTGTAACGAAGCCGGTATCCCGGTGCTTACCATGGACCGTGAGGCAAGCGGAGGGGAAGTGGTTTCCCATATTGGCTACGATGCCATCAAATCCGGAAAACTTGCCGGCCAGTATCTGGCAGACACACTGGGAGGCAAAGGAAATATCGTAGAAATCCAGGGTATCATGGGAACCAATGTGGCCCAGAGCCGTTCCCAGGGCTTTAACGAAGTTATAAGCCAGAATCCTGACATGAAGATCGTTGCCTGCCAGGTTGCAGATTTTGACCGTTCCAAGGGCATGAGCGTAATGGAAAACATCCTTCAGGCCAATGATCACATCGACGGATTATATGCAGCCAATGATGAAATGCTTCTCGGTGCTTTGGAAGCGATTGAAGCTGCCGGCCGTTTGGATGAGATCACCATGATCGGCTGCGATGCCATTGATGACACTCTTGAAGCAATTAAGGCAGGTAAAGTCGAAGCAACGATTGCAGAGCCGCCGTTCTTCCTTGGAAAAGCGATTATGAACTCTGCATACAATTATTTACAGGGCAAAGACGTAGACAAGTATGTGATCCTGGACAACGAACTGGTAACCTCTGATAATGTAAATGAATTAGTTACAAAAGAATAACCGATATTTTTGTCAGCTGCGGCATCAGACCGGATTGGTCGGTCTGATGCCGCAGCTCTTATTTATGGGGATAAAACCGCCGGGAAAGGCTTAAGGGTAATAAGGAAGTAATTTCTTGGGGATACGGCATAGTCCATGTGGGCCATGCCGTTTTTCTTTGCTCTTTTGGTGTTTGCTGATTATCCGGCAAGCCACTTCACCGATGAAATTAAAGACAATATCCAGCCGCTGCTTCTCTTGCTTTTCTTCTTCATCTAATTAATCCTGGAAATTCAATTTTTGCTTCCATAAATTGAAAAAGAAACAAGAATTTTTAGTTTTCATTTCTTTAATTTTACAAAAGGTGTTTTACCTTGACTAAATGAGCAATTAAATTTAAAATAGTAACAAACGTTGCGTAACAAATGTTACCTGAAAGGAGAGCCAAACCATGCCGCCAAAACCCAAAATAACTGCTGACGATATTTTAAATGCAGCACTTAGCCTCATCAGAGAATATGGATATGACAGTTTAAATGCCCGAAGGATTGCGCATGTTCTTAACTGCTCAACCAAGCCACTTTTTCGTGTATATGATAATATGGAGAGTTTAAAAAAGGATATACAGGGTAAGGCCTTAGAATTTTACTATTCTTTTCTGCGGAGCAATATGAACAAAGAAAATGATATTTTTCTATCTATTGGAAAAAATTATATTCAATTCGCGCATGAAGAAAAAGAGCTATTCAAGTATATCTTTCTTTCAAATAATATGCCATTTAAAAGCTTAGAAGAGTTGATAAATTTTGCGGATATGAGTGACCTAATTCAACATTTAATGCTATCAGCAGGAATCTCTGAAAAAGCAGCTAAAAATTTATTCCTCTCGTTATGGCTCCTGGTTCATGGGATTGCTACTATGTTCGCTACAAATCCATGTACTTTAGATAATGAAGAAATAGAATTATTGCTTATCAATGCTTTTAAGGCTCAATATAAACATTTAAAATCGGAGGAAATCTTATGATGGATTCCACTGCATCAAAAGGATTAACATCCAATACATTGAAAATGATAGCATTGATAGCGATGACGGTAGATCATCTTACCTCCGTTATTTTCCCAAACTACCCAACTGACATTTGGATTGTATTACTGCATGTATTCGGCCGAGTTGCTGCACCAATTTTTTGGTTTTTTATTGCAGAAGGATACCACTACACACGAAATGTAAAAAAGTATATAGGTAAGATGTTTGTATTTTCCGTTGTGTCACATTTTGCATATAACTTTGCTTTTGGTATCTCTTTCATTCCATTTAAAAGCTCTGTTTTTAATCAGACAAGTATTTTTTGGGGATTTTCGTTGGCTCTCACTGTATTAATGATACGGGATTTGAAACGTCCATTATTAAAGCCGTATATGAAAGTAATAACTCAATCAGTTTGCTATATTCTAGCGTTTCCTGCTGATTGGAGTACCCCAGGTGTGTTGACTATCATTTCTAATAGTAATAATAGGGGTAACTTTAGAGCGCAAATGAAAAACATGATGATTTATATCTCCGTGTACGCCTCTATATATTTTATTTTTGTTAATAAAATATACGGTTTAATACAATTGATGGTTATTCTTGCAGTTCCATTATTAAAAACGTATAATGGTGAACGCGGAAAAATGATAAATTTGAAATGGGTTTTCTATATTTATTACCCATTACACCTTATATTGTGTGGCATAATTCGTATCATGCTCCATGGAAATGTTGGCATAATGATTGGTGCTTAAGAAGCTTTAACAAAATAGAGAAATCAATCATAAAGCTAAATATGAAGTTTCACTTGACTATTATCTTGAAGAAAAATGTCTTTAACTGTCCTTTATAGATATTTACTTTATTTGTGAGCCAACAGTATTTCATATTTTGAAATCAGATGCCCAGAGTAAATAGCAAAGTCAAGAAAATCTGTTAAGGGTAAAAATAAACGGCTCCGCCGCCCTTGACAGTTTTTCCTGTCCTTGTTATATGGTAATCAAGGGGTGTAAGCATCAAATTGCTTACACCCCTCTTTAAATGGAAAAATAGAGGCTTTAAAATATAGCATTTATGGGCTTTTCCGGCTCTAAAGCTGGGTGGACAATGGTTCTATATTCCAAATATCAAAGAATGAATTTGACGCAAAAAACAGGCATACCGCACCTTTTGTGATATGCTTGTTTTCGTCTTGATTTTCCTCTTTGTCAGCCGTTTGATAATAAGTTTTAGTACTTCCTTACTACCATTCAGCCAATCCTGCCGTCTTTTTATTTACTCCCTTTTATTTGTTCGCCCGTCAGACACACAAAACCCCTCTATTTACTCCCGCATATGGCGGGGAGCGGAGGTGAGGTGAAAGTCTTAAAATTACCCTATTTCTCATTGTAATGTATATTCGCTGAGCTCACTCTTCATTATATAATGTTCCTATTGAAAATGCTTGCAGGAGGGAAAGAGATTAATGAATGGCAATATATATGGCAGTGCCCACAAAGTATGCAAGATGCCATAAGGTTGCAAAATTCCCTGCATTCCGCAGAAGCGGGGTTTGGCTGTTATCCTCATGTGATCGAGTAAATATGCAGATGTTTCATGAGCCGGTGCTGCCAGGAACAGAGATAAGAAAAAAGGATGGGGCCTTAAGCCGTCAGTTGAAATCACTGTTTCCTGCTACATAACAAAATAGATTGAAGCAGAGGCGTGAATGATCTGGTGATTTGGTTTGGATTTTACATATCTTTTGGGAGGTACCATAATGAATTTATTAGTTATTAACTGCGGAAGTTCTTCTTTGAAATATCAGCTGATTCAGTCGGATACGGAAACCGTACTGGCCAAAGGGATCTGCGAGCGGATTGGACTTAAGGAAAGCCGTGTGACTTACGAACCTGCCAATGGGTCGAAAGAAATTACGGAAGCTTCCATGCCTGCTCATTCAGAGGCGGTCCGAATTGCGCTGGACATGCTTACAAATAAGCAGAGCGGAGTCATAAAGACATTGGAGGAAATTGGAGCTGTGGGTCACCGGGTGGCTCATGGAGGAGAGTTTTTTACCTCATCTACCTTGCTCAATGAGAAAGCCATCAAAGCAGTTGCGGACTGCTGTGAGATTGCGCCGCTGCACAATCCTCCCAGCCTCTGCGGTATCTATGCCTGTAAAGAGTTGATGCCGCAAGTGCCTATGGCCGCGGTATTTGATACGGCGTTCCATCAGACCATGCCGAAAAAGGCCTATCTATATGGGTTTCCCTACGAATATTATGAGAAATATAAGGTGAGAAGGTATGGTTTTCATGGAACCAGTCACAGCTACGTGGCGAAAAGAGCAGCAGCCCTTCTTGGAAAACCGGGGGCTTCTCTAAAAACGATTGTCTGCCATCTGGGAAATGGTTCCAGCATCACAGCGGTAGAATATGGAAAGTCCATTGATACTACCATGGGATTCACTCCTTTAGAAGGCCTGGTTATGGGAACCAGAAGCGGCAATATTGACCCGGCGGCACTGCAATACCTGATGCATAAAGAGAATCTGGATATAGATGACATGCTTGACATTCTCAATAAAAAATCAGGCGTTTACGGGATTTCCGGCAGATCCAGTGACTTCCGTGACTTAGAGGAAGCGGAGAAAACGGGCAGTGAGCGGGCAGCAGATGCGTTAGAGATATTTGCCTATCAATGTGCAAAATTCATAGGAGGATATGCCGCCGCCATGAAGGGAGTGGACGCAATTGTTTTTACCGCTGGTATTGGGGAAAATGATAAGAACACCAGAAAAAGAATATGTGAATACTTATGCTGGCTGGGAATTCAGCTGGATGAAGCAGCAAATTCCAGACGCGGAGAAGAGATGAAGATTTCCACATCCGACTCCAATGTCACAGTTATGGTAATTCCCACGAACGAAGAATTAGAAATTGCCAGAGAAACCTTACGGCTGATTGTGTCTTGATATTACCTCTTTTTAGAATGAATAGCATAATTAAGTTTTGATAAACAAATGTTAAAATTTAATCAATTAGAAATTGGGAAAGGAGAAAGGTATGAATATTTTTGCATTAATCGCATCATTTGGGGGAGGGATCATTGGGGCGTATATGGGAGCGCTTCCCGCGTTTATTCTTACGGGAGTCATTGCCATTACAGGTGCCGGAGTGGCTATGGCGGGAGGGCCTGATATGACGGTTGGTTTTATCGCCTTTGGTTCCTACCTTGGACCGCATGTGGCATTTGCCGGAGGCGTTGCTGCAGCCGCTTATGCAGGAAAGCAGAAAAAGCTGGGCAGCGGAACTGATATTTTATCTTCTTTGAACGGTCTTTGTGACCCTATGACACTGATTGTAGGCGGTATCTTTGGTGTGTTTGGTTTTCTGGTGCACTATCTGGCTGGCTCCATCCTTCACTTAAACACAGATCTTCCAGGTATAACTGTTATTATCTCCGCAATTGCTGTTCGTTTTTTCTTTGGGACCACCGGCCTTTTAGGAAAAGCGCCAGGCAGCGAAAAGAGAGAATACGTTACATCAGGAAAGGGCATGGCTTGTAATGTACTGCTGGGGCTGGGACTGGGTACAGCCGTTGGTTTTGTATATCAGGTGTTGTTAACAAGCGGAGCTTCCGACGCAGTTCTTGGAAGTTATCCCATCCTTTGCTTCGGTATTTCTGCTGCATCGCTGATATTTATACAGACGGGATTTGCAACACCGGCAACCCATCATATTGCATTGATATCCGCCCTTGCAGTGGCAGCTTCCGGAAATCCTGCTATGGGCACAATCTTCGGTATTCTCACCTCATTATTTGGTGATTTTGCGGCAAAAACTTTTAACAGCCATTGCGATACCCATATTGATCCGCCGGCATTTACCATATTTATCTTTACATTTATTGTAAATGTTGTATTCGGAAACGGCTTTTTCAGTGCCTGACCGTTGTCTTACATATAGGAAACGGCTAATTTTCCATCGGTGTTTAGGTTCTGGAAAACAGCCGTTTCATTCTAATGGATACGGTTTACCCCATGTTTAAAATTTCTTTTATTTGATCCAGACGGAAGCCGGATATCTCATGAGTTCCGATAGTGGTGACCGGCAGGGCTGTGTAGCCCCTTTCTTCCATAAATGATTGGCCAGCCTCATCACTCTCTAAATTAATTTCCTGAAAGGAGAGTCCCTGGCTCTTTAAATAATCTTTTATCTGAGTGCAGTACGCACAGCCGGGTAAGGAGTAAAGCTTGATATTTTCGGAGGAAGCTGCCTTTCCTTTGGGTTTTTCGAGTGTCTGCCGGGGAGTAAGATTGCTGCTTCCAATGGTCCAATTGGCGCCGCATAAGCCGTTTGTCTGCAGAGCTTTTAATATCCTTAAGATTTCTCCTGTATTCCGGCCTATATGATTATCGTGGATTACGCTGTAACGTACCGTCAGCTCGGGATCAATGATGAAAAGACCGCGGAGTGCGATTCCTTCATCCTCCAGCAGCACGCCGTAGTCAGAGGATACGGACATGGTTTTGTCAGCAGCCATAGGATAGTTTAAGTGTCCCAGGCCATTCCGGATCCATGCCTGATGACAGTATTTGCTGTCAGTGCTGACAGACAGCAGTTTTGCCCCTGCTTCATGGAAAAGCTGGCAGTCTTTGCTGAAGCTGGTAAGCTCCGTGGGGCAGACAAAGGTAAAGTCCATAGGGTAGAAGAAAAGGATCAGCCATGAGCCTTTATAGTCTTCCAAATCCAGTGTGATGAATTCTTCTCCGTCACCGGTGACGGCTTCCATTGTGAAGTGGGGTGCTTTTTTAGCGGTCAGTCGTTCCATTGAATGCCTCCTTTATTGGCAATGTGTTATAATACAGCTATCAGCGCCAATGCTGATGGGGAAAATACCGTATCAAATTGTTGAAACATATCCATCTATCATACGGAGGAAATGCCATGAATAAAAAAATGAAATTACAGGTAATTTTTATCAGACAGACGAGATAGAAAAGATGCCGGACGATTGTCCGAATTGTCTGTACAGAAACCAAAAGGTGGAGAAAAAGCCGGATGAATGTCCCAACTGTTACTATACTCCCCCAAAAAAGGATTTAACAGAGGACGAATAAATCCTTCTTTTCCCGCAGTCTAAAGCCGCCTGTTGGCGGCTTTGTTCGTTTGGTTTCAGTCCATTATTTCCAATGAGCCATTATATGCTTTGCAACACAAAGATCTTGTTCCAGAGTACCTCCTGAAACACCCAGGCCGCCGATGCAGCGGCCTTTTCTCATAATAGGGATTCCTCCGCCAAATACGCAGAAATGACCTCCGCCGGTTTCTGGAAGACCATAGAGTGGCTGTCCTGGAAGTACGGAACCAGCCAGCTCTTCTGTAGAAATTTGCAGTGCTGCCGCAGTATATGCTTTCGAGAGGGAAATAGCGATACTCCCAATAAAAGCGTTGTCCATGCGCTGTTGGGCAATCAGGTTGCCGCCGCTGTCCACAACCGCTATGACCATTGAAATGCCTGATTCCAAAGCTTTTTCTTTTCCCAGTTCTATGAGGTGCAGAGTGTCACGCAGGGTAATTGATTCCAGCTTCAGTGTATCCACAATAACACTGACAAGCTTTTCCATCTGGTTTTCTTCCATCATCATCATTCCTCCGGATATCTGTTACAGCAAGCTATCATAAAGTTCCTTTGCCGGGTGGGCGATCACAACCTTTTCAATCATCGAACCTGCGGCTTCGGCAGTTTTTGCACCGGCCTTCACAGCCGCTTCCACAGCTCCCATATCACCTGTAAGGGTGACAAATGATTTTCCGCCGATTCCTGTTCCCAGTCGGATTTCTATCAGGGTTACACTGGCTGCTTTCACCGCGCTGTCCGCAGCCATAATAGCTCCGGTGATGGAGAAAAACTCCAGTACACCCAGGGCTTTACGCTCAGGTACGGAGACAGACATATGAATTGCTTCTATGACCTGGGGATGGACTCTTGGAATCAGAAGCTTGTCTATCATATTGCTCTTTGCCGCAGCTTCACCGCTGCTTAAGGAAGCTTCCACCGCAGAAACCTCTCCGGAGATTAATATCTGGTACTTTCCGGGACAGCTGGGCCTTGCGGTTATTAATTTCACATCCGCGGCCTTCAGCATCATATCTGCAGCCAAAATCCCCCTGGCAATGCTGTTTAATTCTAAAAATCCAATGGTAATCATAATAACCTCCTGTCTGGCTTCATTTTGCACAAATGATAATTTCAGAATTGGAAACTGACCTTACCCGGCCGCAAATACTTGCATGAATATTAGCTCCCAATTCTTTCTCAGGAATCCTTCCAATCAGCTGCCCGGTCTTTACGTTGTCACCGGCAGCGACTGTAGGAAGGGAGGGGGCGCCAATGTGCTGTTGAAGCGGGATATGCACAACGTCAGGCGTAAGCTCATGGCATTCGTCTATGTGGTAATCATAATATGCATCCACACCAAGCCTGGCGGCGATTCTTCTGGATGGAGCGCGGCGGTAAGCCCGCTCTTCCAGCTGACGGAATTCATCCAATGGTTTTTCATACCGGAATCCTTTTTGGCGCAGCAGAGTTTTTAAGTAGATATTCACCTGTCTTGGCTTTAAACCCATAGGACAGGCATATGTTTCGCATAAACCACATTCACTGCAGATCATGGCCTCTTTCACATGGTCATCCTCCAAAATATCCTCAGGAGACTGGGCATAGGCCAGCTTACGCATGATCATATGGGGTTTCAGAGGATGACCGGTTAAGTATCTGGGACACATCTGGGTACAGTGGGAACACTGGATACAGCTCATCTTTGCCCGTTTCAATGATACGCTCACAGGAATCTGATGATTCAGAACCAATGGGGCATCATCCGGTATAAGGATAAAACCGGAGGTGGTTTTCGTTACAACAAGCCTTTCTGCTTCTTTCATATTGTAACATTTTCCCATCAACGGACCGCCGGCAATCACATGGCAGCCGGTAGATCCGCATCCGCCGGCTGCCTTAAGACATTCGGTGAAGGAAGTTCCAAGGGGCGCATGTAGAATACAGGGGGAGGCTACTGCTCCTGTTACCGTTAAGTATCTGCTTGTAAACGGCTCTCCCTGCGAGGCTTGATAAATCGAATACGTAGTGGCAAGGTTCGATACGACCGCGCCTACATCCAGCGGAATTCCCGAAGGCGGCACGGTACGTCCCGTCACATCACATACCATAATCTGCTCGTCGCCGGCAGGATAGAAATTCCTCATATGAAACAAACGCACAGGGCTGGACTTCCCGGAGATGGCAGACTCCAATGCCTGGATTTCCTGACCGTAAGTTTCCTTCAGTGCAATATGTATATGGCTGGCCTTTACCATCCCAGCCATCCTCTCTGCCGCAGTGATGATCTCTACGGCTTTGTGAATCATCAGCCAGCGGTCTGTACGCAGAAGCGGCTCACATTCGGCAGCATTGATAATCAGATGTTCTACCGTACAGTTTAATTTCACATGGGTCGGAAAACCGGCACCCCCGCATCCTACAATACCTGCATCTTTAATTTGTTCCAACAGTGGCATAGCTGTACTCCTTTCGTGAGAATAGAACATACTCTTTATCATTATAAAAAACGGGAAGGGAATTCTCAATTACGCCTCAATCTAAAAAAAGGTAAAATCCAATACACTTTCTGACGGACAAGGTGTGTCTGGATTGTGGGGTAATCCGGTCTGCTTATTATAAAGGGGGCTGTTTATTACAGTGATATAATAAAACAAGTATGCATTCGTGAATTTCATTAACGGCGGGGAAGCGGGAGATATTCTTAATTTCTTAAGGGGGCTGGAGATGTCCTGCCATGAAAACAAAAGGAGGGAGCAATTGAAGAAAGTATTGATGTTAGCTGGTGATTATACAGAAGATTATGAAGTCATGGTGCCGTATCAGACATTGATGGTCGCGGGGCTTCAGGTGGATGCGGCCTGCCCGGGGAAAGCGGCCGGAGACACGATAAAAACCGCCATCCATGATTTTGAAGGAGATCAGACCTACTCAGAAAAACCCGGGCACCTTTTTATGCTGAATGCAGCCTTCGGTTATTTGAAATTAGAACAGTATGACGGGCTTTTCCTTACCGGCGGAAGAGCGCCGGAATATTTAAGGCTGGATACCAGAGTGCTTGATATTGTCCGCTATTTCATGGAGCTTAAGAAACCTGTGGCAGCTATCTGTCATGGGGTCCAAATACTCACGGCCGCAGACGCGGTGCGGGGGATAAGGCTTACCGCCTATCCTGCAGTTAAGCCTGAAGTCCTGGCTGCAGGAGGCGAATATGTGGAAGTGCTTCCCCACGAAGCAGTCATGAACGGAAATCTGGTAACTTCCCCGGCCTGGCCTGGGAATGTGGAACTATTGAAAGGTTTTCTGAATTTGCTGAATGTACGAATCGACGGCTCCTAAGAAGTGAAAAGTCTGGATTGTACATTTTTTAAGTTTTGATTCTATTTAGCCCTGTCAGGCCCAATAAGGTATGATGGAGCCTATAAGACATTTGCTGCCCGTTTATTTTGCAGTAAGTAAACAAACTATTTATATAATGTAAAGGAGGATTATCATGATTGCAAGAGGTTTTACAGAACCAACTGAGAGGGTGAAACGCTTAAAGAGAGCGATTGTAGATGCTATCCCTTATGTAGAGTCCGAACGGGCAGTGCTCGTTACCGAATCATACAAAGAGACGGAAGGACTGTCTCCCATTATGAGACGTGCGAAAGCGGCTGAAAAAATCTTTAACAATCTGCCGGTAACAATTCATCCGGATGAATTAATCGTAGGTGCAATTACAAAGAATCTGCGCTCCACGGAAATTTGTCCTGAGTTTTCTTATGACTGGGTAGAGAAAGAATTTAAAACCATGGGAAGCCGTATTGCAGACCCCTTCCAGATTCCTGAAGAGACTGCAAAGGAGCTTGCAGATGCGTTTCAATATTGGGAAGGCAAGACTACAAACGCTTTGGCTGATTCTTATATGTCAAAAGAGACTAAGGACTGTATCGCTAACGGCGTATTTACGGTAGGCAACTATTTCTACGGCGGAGTCGGACATGTATGCGTTGATTATGGCAAGGTACTAAAGATTGGTTTTGCAGGAATCATCAAAATTGTAATCCAGGCAATGGAGAAACTGGATACCAGCGATCCTGAGCATATTAAGAAGAAAAATTTCTATGAAGCATTGGTAATTACATATACGGCAGCTATTAATTTCGCGCACCGCTATGCGGCAAAGGCCAGAGAAATGGCTTCCGCCAGTCTGGATCCTAAGAGAAAAGCAGAACTGCTTCAGATCGCAGCAAACTGTGACCGTGTTCCGGAAAGAGGAGCCACCAATTTCTTTGAAGCCTGCCAGGCGTTCTGGTTTGTCCAGATCCTGCTTCAGATTGAGGCAAATGGACACTCCATTTCTCCGGGGCGCTTTGACCAGTATATGAATCCATACCTGGTGATGGATAACGGTATTTCCAAAGAATTCGCTCAGGAACTGGTTGACTGTATCTGGGTGAAATTAAATGATGTAAATAAGACACGTGATGAGATTTCCGCCCAGGCATTTGCAGGCTATGCCGTATTCCAGAACCTGATTGTAGGCGGACAGACAGAAGACGGACTGGATGCAACCAATGATGTGTCTTATATGTGTATGGAAGCAGTTGCCCACGTAAAACTGCCGGCACCTTCCTTCTCTATCCGTGTTCACCAGAATACTCCGGACGAATTCCTTTATCGTGCATGTGAAGTGACTAGGCTTGGTCTTGGTGTCCCGGCTATGTACAATGACGAAGTTATCATTCCTGCTCTGTGTAACAGAGGGGTATCTCTGGCAGACGCAAGAAGCTATTGTATCATTGGCTGTGTAGAGCCTCAGTGCCCCCACAAGACGGAAGGCTGGCACGACGCCGCATTCTTTAACATTGCCAAGGTTCTTGAGATTACCTTAAACAATGGCAAGGTTGGCGATAAGCAGTTAGGACCGGTAACAGGAGATATGACTTCCTTCACCTGTCTGGAGGATATTTTTGAAGCGTATCAGAAGCAGATGGAATACTTCGTATATCATCTGGCAGAAGCTGACAACTGTGTGGACTTTGCCCATGCAGAGAGAGCACCCCTTCCGTTCCTGTCCGCACTTGTGGACGATTGTATTGGAAGAGGGATCAGCGTTCAGGAAGGCGGAGCGATCTATAACTTTACGGGACCGCAGGCATTCGGCGTTGCTGACTCAGGAGATTCCCTGTGTGCAATCAAGAAGCACGTATTTGATAACAAAGAACTCACCATGGCACAGCTGAAAGATGCTCTAGCCAATAACTTCGGTTATGGCTGCGCTTCTGACAACACGGCAGCGATATGTGATGATGAAGCAAAGATTTATGAAGCGGTTAAGAGAATTTTAAGCAATAACGGCTCTATTAATCTGGCAGATCTCCAGGCTCAGTTAAGCAGCCCACAGACAGCTTCTGCAAACGGTAATGCCGACTATGCTCAGATTAAGAGAATTCTTGAGAATACCCCCTGGTTTGGTAATGATGAAGATGAAGTAGATTTGATTGCAAGAAGATGCGGCCAGATCTATTCTTATGAAGTTGAGAAATATAAAAACCCAAGAGGCGGCCAGTTCCAGGCAGGCTGCTATCCTGTATCTGCAAACGTATTATTCGGTAAGGATGTTGCGGCTCTCCCGGACGGAAGACTTGCTAAAACACCTCTCGCAGACGGTGTTTCCCCAAGACAGGGCAAAGATACCAACGGACCGACGGCGGCAGCAATGTCCGTAGCAAAATTAGACCATGAGAATTATTCCAACGGTACTCTGTATAACCAGAAATTCCTTCCTTCTGCTTTGGATGGAGACGAAGGCCTTCACCGTTTTGCCTCTGTGGTTCGTTCCTATTTTGACCACAAGGGTATGCATGTACAGTTCAACGTAATTGACAAAGAGACCCTGTTGAAAGCTCAGGCAAATCCGGAGGATTATAAAGATCTTGTGGTGCGTGTTGCCGGCTATAGCGCCCAGTTCACGGTATTGGCAAAAGAGGTTCAGGATGACATTATCAGCCGTACCGAGCAGGCATTCTAAACCATATCCATAAACAACAGGGAAGGGAGTCAGCATGCATTCAATCAATTATAATCTGACAGGAACCGTGTTTGACATTCAAAGATTCTCCCTCCATGACGGACCGGGGATCCGTACTATCGTATTTTTAAAAGGCTGTCCCTTATCCTGTAAGTGGTGCAGCAACCCGGAATCCCAGCATACTAAACCTGTAATTATGTATAAGAAGGCTGATTGTCTCCATTGCGGCCGTTGCATTACGGCTTGCAAGATAGGGGCAATCAGCCCTGAGAATAAGGGCTTTCTTAACAGGGATATCTGCAGCGGCTGCGGTGAATGCGTAAATGCGTGTCCGTCTGGCGCACTGGTAGTCAAGGGTAAGACCATGACAATCCAGCAAGTAGTGAAAGAATTGAAAAAGGACGCAACAACCTACCGCAGGTCCGGAGGCGGAATCACCTTGTCCGGCGGGGAACCTCTGGTACAGTATGCATTTGCTTCCGAGCTTTTAAAGGCCTGCAAGGCTCAGGGATGGAATACCGCTATCGAGACCACGGGAATCGGCACAGAGGAAGCGATTGAAACGGTTATCCCCTATGTTGACACAGTTCTTCTTGATATGAAGCATATGGATGGGGAACAGCATAAGAAGTTCACAGGTGCTGATAATGGGTTAGTTAAGAAAAATGTCCCCCGGATCTGCCAAATATCTAACACAGTCATCCGCATTCCGGTTGTACCAGGCTTTAATTTTTCTACAGAAGCAATTCGGGCCATTGCCGAGTATGCAAAAACACTGATGGGAGTCAGAACGATCCACCTGCTGCCTTATCATTCCTTTGGTGAGAATAAGTACGGCTTGTTAGGCCAGGATTATGAGCTGAAGGATATAAAGCCTTTAAAGCATGAGGATTTGGAAGAAAGCAAAAAAATTGTAGAAAGCTTAGGCTTTCAATGCATCATAGGCGGATAGAACTTTTATTGAGAATGGAGGAAAATCATGGATCAGCAGTTAATTGAAAAAGTTATGAAACAAGTAAGCAATGAACTTGGCATCAAGCAGGAACCAGAAAAACCAGCCTGCGGTGGTGCTGTAGGCTTGACAGAGTTTGTAGGAACAGCCATTGGCGATACCATTGGCTTGGTAATCGCAAGCGTTGACCCCCTGCTGGTAGACGTTATGAAATTAGGCAAATACCGTTCCATCGGTATTATAGGTGGAAGAACCGGAGCAGGTCCTCAGATCTGGGCTGTGGATGAAGCTGTAAAAGCGACTAACACTGAGATCATTTCTGTGGAGCTTCCTCGTGATACCAAAGGCGGAGCGGGACACGGCAGCTTAATCTACATCGGAGCTGATGATGTATCCGATGCCAGAAGGGCAGTTGAAATTGCACTTTCCGTTCTGCCAAAGTATTTTGGTGATGTTTATGGGAATGATGCAGGTCATTTGGAGTTTCAGTACACAGCAAGGGCCAGCTACTGTCTGGAGAAAGCACTTAATGCACCGGTAGGAAAAGCCTTTGGTATGACCTGTGCAGGTCCGGCAGCGATTGGTACGGTACTGGCGGATATCGCAGTAAAAGCAGCAAACGTTGAAGTAGTAGGTTACTGCTCACCTGCCGGCGGAACAAGTTATTCCAATGAGGTTATCCTCACCTTTACCGGAGATTCCGGCGCTGTAAGGCAGGCAGTAAAGGCAGCCATCGAAGCAGGAAAGAAGATGCTGGGCTCTTTGGGAGATGCACCCAAATCCACCACGACACCGTACATTTAATAGTTGAGATTAAGGAGGTTCCTTTATGAATGCAGATGCATTGGGAATGGTTGAGACAAAAGGCCTGGTTGGCGCCATTGAGGCCGCCGATGCCATGGTAAAAGCAGCAAATGTAACATTAGTCGGATACGAAAAAATCGGTTCCGGTCTTGTAACTGTAATGGTCAGAGGTGACGTAGGTGCTGTAAAGGCAGCTACGGATGCAGGGGCAGCTTCAGCGGCAGCAATCGGTGAAGTGGTTTCTACTCATGTGATCCCCCGTCCTCATACAGATGTGGAAAAAATACTTCCTCATCTGGAATAATAAAGCAAGCAATTGCAGCGGGAGAACCTCTGTCCGTCGGGCAGGGGCTTCTTCTGAAATGAGGTGAAGTAGATGATAAGTGAGGAACGCTTAAGGGAAATTGTGCAGCATATCCTGACCGAATTTGAAACGGAAGAGAAACTTAAAAGGAAGCAGAGAAAGATTTATATGCTTTGTACCTCTCATTGGGATGACAGGTTTTCTGCATATTTAAAGAAAATGACGGACTCACCCGATTTTAAAGTGTATCCGGTAATTCCCTTATCCTGGAAAAAACAGGGATATGAGGAGATTCTCCTTGCTTACCCATCGTGCGGCGGTATTCTTTACCGCTCCTGTGAAAAACCGTTTGATTTGGAGCAGACCATCACCGTACTTCCTGTGGTACCAAGAGTTGTGGTTGTTAAGACTGCCCTTTGTATCGCAGACACCTATGAGACAGATTGGATCGCATCCTGCATTGAGAAAGGAAGTCAGGTGATATTTGCCAGGAATGGCCTTGCCAGATTTTCCGGAAATGAGCCGGAAGCTTATAAAAATCAGATTTTGTCTTATTACAGAACAATCCTTACATACGGGATTACTATTTGCGGTGGAGATGAGGCGGTTCCTCAGCCGGATCTAAAAACCAAATATACGGCAGTTTGCAGGAACGATGAAAAAAAGCGTGTCATTACAGCCTCTAATATCGAACAAATGGCTGTAAACGGCGTTCTGTTTATTAACTCCAGGGACATTGTGACAGATTTAGCGTTAGACAGGGCAAAATTCCTGAATATTGTTTTAGAAGAGCAGGATTGTGAGGTGAAAGGATGAAGCAGTCATTGGGACTGGTTGAGATTATTGGTCTGTCCACAGCGGTTTTCGTGGCGGATGCAATGGTAAAAGCAGCCAATGTCCGGATAATAGAAATGGAAAACTCAAAAGGCCTGGGTTACATGACCATTAAAATCCAGGGGGATATAGGAGCCGTAAAGGCTGCAGTTGATGCAGGCTGTCAGCTGGGCCGCATCTGTGGAAAACTGGCAGGCTGTAAAGTGATTCCGCGCCCCTCTGATTATGTGGAACAAACTTTTTGCAGTCCGAAAGGTCCTGTACCATCTGCATTGCCAGTACACGAACCGGAGGTTAAGGAGCTTTCGAATGGCAGTGAAGCAGAAATACCGGAAACACCTGAAAGATCCGAAGGATCCGAAACAACTAAAAGATCCGAGAGATCCAAAACAAATGAAAAATCCAAGGTATCCGAAGCAATTGAACCATCCGAAGTATCTGTAATAACTGAAACGCCCGAGATACCAGAAGCACAGGAAACACCAGAAACACAGGAAACGCCAGAAACAGCGGAAACAACGGAAACACCAGAAATACCAGAGCAACTGAATTCAGTTCCGGCAGAAGTGAGCGGTGAGGCAGAAATTTTGACGGAAGAATCGGAAAAGCTGGTAAACGCGGTAAAAAAACCGGCATCTGGTACCGCAAAGAAAACAACAAGAAAAACAAGCCATGAGAAAGGCGATCATTAATGGTACACCATGTTTTTGGGTGAAAGGAACATAATATGAAATTGGCTAAAGTTATTGGAACCGTTGTGGCAACAAGAAAAGACGAGACGTTGGTAGGACATAAGCTGATGATTATCAGGCGGATTGACGGAAACGGCAATTTCATTGATTTAGAAGAAGTGGCAGTAGACTATGTGGGGGCAGGAATCGGTGAGCTGGTTCTTATCGGCCAGGGCTCAAGTGTCAGAGTGGATAAGAGAAAGAAAGAAGCTGTTATCGATATGGCTATTATAGGCATTATCGACTCCATGGACATCTAGTGTACCATCTACGGTTATATAAAGAATCGTTTCGGAAAGGAGGTAATGTCTGACATGAAAAGCAGTATTTATTCCAGTGTAACTGATGCAGTATCAGCGGTGAAGTGGGCCTGTGACAGGTATACAAAACTGAGCATAAACGAGCGTCAGGAAATACTGGAAGCTGTGAAGACAGCACTGCGTCCCTTAATAAAAGAGCTTGCAGAGATGACTGTGGCTGAGACAAATATGGGAGTGATACAGGATAAGGCAAATAAAATAAGTCTTGCAATAGAAAAGACACCCGGTACCGAGGATTTGATTACAGAAGTAAATACCGGAGACCATGGTATGACTTTGTATGAGTTATCACCTTTTGGTATTGTATGTGCCGTCCACCCCTGCACCAATCCCTGTGCCACTTTAATCAGCAATACCATCGGTATGCTGGCGGCAGGTAACGGCATTATACATTGCCCGCATCCAAGGGCAATTAAGGTGTCGCAGTATCTTACAGGTGTTATCAGTGATGCTATTCGCAGCGTATGCGGAATTGATAATCTGGTAGTGACTCTTCATGAAAGCCTGATGGGGTTTACTGCAGAAGTCATGAGCCATCCGGATGTAGATCTGGTCGTCTGCACAGGCGGCAGCAGTTCCCTTCGTCAGGCAATGACATCAGGAAAGAAAGTGATTGGCGCAGGTCCGGCCAATCCGGTTGCCATTGTCGATGAAACGGCTGATTTATCAAAAGCGGCCAGAGATATCGTTCGTGGCGCTGCCTTTGATAACAACTTGATGTGCACTTCAGAAAAATGCATGGTGGTAGTAGAAGAGGCGGTGGATTCCTTTATTTTTGAACTTTTAAAAAATGGTGTCTACTATGTAAAAAATGAAGCGGAGATTGAAAAACTCCTTCAAGTGACAGTGACGGAAGATTTTGTGATTAACAAGAAGCTGGAAGGTCGTTCCGCTGATGAAATACTCCAGTGCGCCGGTATCAGCTGCCACAGCAGTGTGAAGCTCATTGTGGCAGAAACTGAACCAACGCATCCATTTGTAACTTTGGAGCTCTTAATGCCTCTGGTGCCCTTGGTGCGCGCTAAAGATTTTGACGAAGCGCTGGAAATGGCGCTAGATATCGAGCAGGGATATAAGCATACAGCTACGTTACATTCAGAATCTATTGAACGGCTGAACCGGGCTGCCAAACTGATGCAGACCTCTGTGTTTGTAAAAAACGGTCCGTCACTGTTAGGAATCGGCTTTGACAAAGAGGGAAATACCAGCTTTACCATAGCCACCACTACCGGAGAAGGAACCACATCAGCCAGGCATTTCGCCCGCCGCAGAAGGTGTACGCTGACCAGCGGTTTTTCTATCCGTTAAAACCCAAAAACACCCTTCGGGTATACCTTTATGTCCAAAAAGCGTGGACAATAATAATGAAAGCAGGAATATGGTATGAAAGAGGAACAAAATACTGCATATTTTGTAACTTCTGAATCCGTGACAGAGGGCCATCCTGATAAGATATGCGATCAGATTTCAGATGGAATTCTGGATGCTTATCTGGAACAGGATGAAACCTCACGCGTGGCAGTGGAAGCCATGGTGTCTGCCAATACGCTGATGCTGGCGGGAGAGGTTACCTCCAAAGCTCAGATTGATGTAGTCAGCAAGGCCAGGGAAATCATCCGAAACATTGGATATACAACAAGGGATAAGGGCTTTGATGCAGATACCTGCATGATATTTACCAATATCCATAATCAGTCCCCGGATATCTCTATGGGAGTTACGAAAAAGACTGACGGCCCAAAGGAGATCCTGGGCGGGGGAGACCAGGGAATCATGTATGGTTATGCCGTGGATGAAACAAAGAGCCTGATGCCTCTGCCCTGCGATTTGGCAAACCGTCTGGCAAAGCAACTGGCGGATGTCAGACGGACACAGGGAAATGGGTTTCTGTTTCCGGATGGAAAAACTCAGGTGACTATGAAATATGATGAAGACGGAGAACCTGTTTCCATCCACAGCATTGTAGTTTCCACACAACACAGGGAAGATATATCCCACCCGATATTGGAAGCGTTTATCCGATGTGCAGTGATTGAACCAGTCGTTGATCCCAGATGGATTACGACCATGACAAAAATCCATGTGAATCCAACGGGACGTTTTGTGATCGGGGGACCGGCAGGAGACACAGGCCTTACAGGGCGGAAAATCATGGTAGATACATATGGGACGGTAGGAAAACATGGAGGCGGTGCATTCTCAGGAAAAGATTCCACGAAGGTAGACCGTTCTGCAGCATATATGGCCCGCTACGTAGCCAAAAATCTTGTTGCTGCAGAGCTGGCCAGACGCTGTGAGGTCTCTCTTGCCTATGTCATCGGCGGGATAGAGCCGGAAGCAGTGACCATCAATACCTTTGGAACAGGAAAAATTCCGGATCGTCAGATGGAACGTCTGGTGGCCAACGTATTTTCTTTTTCTGTGACAGATATCATTGCGTATTTGGATTTAAGGAGGCCGCAGTTTTTAAAGACGGCAGCCTATGGTCATTTTGGAAGAACAGATCAGGGATTCCGTTGGGAAGAAACGGATAAGGCATGGATGTTAAGGCAATTAGCAAATTAAAGACAAATAAGATAACAGGAGGAATATCATTATGCAAAATGAAGCATTGGGAATGGTTGAAACGAAAGGTTTGGTAGGGGCAATTGAGGCAGCGGATGCCATGACAAAGGCAGCTAACGTAGTTCTCATCGGATACGAGAAAATCGGTTCCGGTCTGGTTACTGTTATGGTACGCGGCGATGTAGGAGCAGTAAAGGCTTCTGTAGATGCAGGCGCGGCAGCAGCGTCCAATGTCGGCCAGGTTGTATCCCAGCATGTAATTCCAAGGCCTCATACAGATGTGGAGAAAATTTTGCCAAAGTCATTATAATCCATAGCGATAGATTGACAATTTGCTGAATTTTCAAATTCCGAAAAGGGGTTTTACATAATGTTAAATGATGCATTAATCAGACTGGTTGCCCAAAGGGTAATGGAAAAAGTCAATGAATACAATACGTTTAAAATACCTGTTGGAGTTTCCAACCGCCATGTCCATGTGAGCCAGAAGGATTTGGAGACGCTGTTTGGTAAAGGCTGCCGGCTTACAAAGAAAAGTGATTTAAAACAGCCGGGGCAGTATGCCTGCAATGAAACGGTGACAATCCGAGGACCGAAAGGTGAATTTGAACGGGTCAGAATATTAGGGCCGGTCAGAAAATAGAGCCAGATTGAGATTTCCAAGACGGATAGCTTCCGTCTTGGAGTCCGTCCGGCAATCCGTGAGTCCGGTGATCTGGAAGGAACGCCGGGGCTTGAAATGATTGGTCCTAATGGAACGGTGTCTCTGCATCAGGGAGCTATTGTTGCATTGCGTCACATTCATATGCGGCCGGAGCAGGCTGCCGCACTGGGAATAAAAGACAAAGACCTTGTGGAGGTGGAAACCTTTGGGGAGCGTCATGGTGTATTCGGTGATGTGCTCATCAGGGTATCTGAGGACTATCATCTGGAGATGCATGTAGATGTGGATGAGGCCAATGCATGTGCACTGAATAATAATGATTATGTAATGATCAAAAAGAGATGAACAGGATGGAAAAGAGGGGTAATTATGCTGATGACCAATGAGGTATTATCTGAATTTGCTGAGTTAATACAGGAAGGCAAATCGAATCCCTTTTCCGGCTCCTTAAAAGCAGGAGTCGATTTGGGAACCGCTAATATCGTACTGGCAGTGACTGATGAGGCAAACCATCCTGTTGCAGGGGCTACTGCAGAGTCTAAAGTTGTAAAGGATGGGATTGTAGTGGATTTCGTTGGCGCTATGCAGACAGTCAGAAAATTAAAGACTCAGATTGAAGAACTCATAGGCGTGGAGCTGACCACCGCTGCGGCGGCTATCCCCCCTGGTATCCTGGAGGGGAATGTAAGATGTATTGCCAACGTGGTAGAGGGGGCAGGTTTTGATGTGACCAACATCATTGACGAGCCAACAGCGGCGGCGGACGTGTTGGGAATTCAGGATGGTGCCGTAGTGGATGTTGGGGGCGGAACCACTGGTATCAGCATCTTAAAAGATGGAAAAGTCATTTTTACGGCTGACGAGCCAACAGGGGGGATCCATATGACCCTGGTATTAGCAGGTTATTATGGTATTTCCATTGAGGAAGCCGAAGCTTTAAAGAAGGACTTGTCGAAAGAAGATTCGGTTTTTCCTATTGTGAAGCCTGTCGTAGAAAAGATGGCTTCTATTGTTAAAAGGTTCCTGACAGGTTTCGGGGTGGATAAGGTTTATGTCGTAGGTGGTGCCTGCTGTTTTACGGAATTTGAGAATACCTTTGAAAAGGTGTTGGGAATCACTACGGTTAAGACAAATGATTCGCTCCTGATTACACCTTTGGGGATTGCCTGGAATGCAAAAACGATATAGAAAAGAAGGTGTGATAGTTTGGAAATGGATATGAAAGTAATTGAGCAGTTGGTATCTCAGGCTTTAAAAGATATGCAGGCAGAGCAGCCTGGACTGTTCCATAAGCCTGAAATAGAACGTTACGGCGTATTCGTAACGATGGATGAAGCCATAGCTGCTTCCGAGGCGGCACAGAAAAAGTTACTGTCTGCACAAATTTCAAAGCGTCAGAAATATGTGGACGTAATTCGCAAAACCATATTGAAACGTGAAAATTTAGAACTGATGTCCAGGTTGGCAGTGGAGGAAACCGGAATAGGTAATTATGAACACAAGCTGCGTAAGAATACTCTGGCTGCAGAGAAAACACCTGGAACAGAAGATTTAATAACTGAGGCATTGACAGGGGATGGAGGGATCTCCGTTACCGAATTCTGTCCGTTTGGTGTCATCGGCGCAATTACCCCAACCACAAATCCTACGGAAACTATAATTAATAATTCAATTTCCATGATCGCCGGCGGAAATACGGTTATATTCAGTCCTCACCCAAGAGCAAAGAAGGTTTCCCAAATGCTTGTGAAAATGCTCAATAAGGCATTGATGGAAGCAGGAGCACCGGCAAACTTAATTACCATGGTAGAGGAACCGTCCATCGAAAATACAAACAAGATGATTGATGATCCAAAAGTCCGTCTTTTGGTTGCTACAGGCGGACCGTCTATCGTCAGCCGTGTTCTTTCTTCCGGAAAAAAAGCAATTGGAGCCGGAGCCGGCAATCCTCCTGTGGTAGTGGATGAGTCAGCGGATATCGAAAAAGCGGCTAAGGATATTATCGATGGATGCAGTTTTGATAATAATGTTCCCTGCATTGCCGAGAAAGAAGTTTTTGCCGTAGATGCTATCTGTGATTATCTGATTCACAATATGAAGTTAAACGGTGCGTTTGAGATAACAGATATGGAAAAGGTTAAAAAGCTGGTTGAGTTAGTCACTACAGAAAAAGGCGGGCCCAAGCCGTCCTTTGTAGGAAAAAGTGCAAAATATATCTTGGAACAAATGGGAATTAACGTAGATGACACTATAAAAGTTATTATCATGGAGGTGCCTAAGGGACATTTACTGGTTCAGGAAGAGTTGATGATGCCGATACTGCCGATCGTAAGAGCGGCAGATGTGGATATCGCCATTGAATATGCCTGTGAGGCAGAGCATGGGAATCGCCACACCGCGATCATGCATTCTAAAAATGTGGAGAAGCTCAGCAAAATGGCAAAGCTTTTAGAAACTACAATATTTGTAAAAAATGCACCGTCATATGCAGGGATTGGAGCCGGCGGCGAGGGTCATACCACGTTTACGATTGCAGGACCTACCGGGGAAGGGATCACTTCTGCCAGGTCGTTCTGCCGTAAACGCAGGTGTGTACTTAGTGATGCATTCAGCATCCGATGAAGAACTTCTGCCAAAGGTAAGGGGGCATAAATATGTCAAATGTTTATATCAAAACAAAAGTGTGCAGCGGACACTATGCCATGGAGTATTTAAGAAAGATACGGAGAAAGAAAATACTGCTTGTCTGTGATACGTTTATGATGGAAAACGGAAGCGTCAATGATATCGTTGACGCTCTGGATTCCAGCAATGTCATAGAAATCTTTGATCGGGCCATACCGGATCCTACCATTCAGGTGGTGGGAGAAGGGGTGAGTGCGGCATGCAGGGTAAAACCTGATGTAATCATAGGCTTTGGCGGCGGTTCTGCCATAGATACAGCAAAAGGTATTATTTACTTTACAGAGGCAAGAAGCCTTATTGTGAAGCCTACGTTTATTACCATCCCCACCACAAGCGGAACGGGTTCAGAAGTGACGTCTGTAGCGGTGATAACTGATCCGGAGAACAGAAGCAAACACCTGATTTCATCGGATGGTATTTTGGCGGATGTTGCATTATTGGATCCGAAATTAACCCTGACAGTTCCACCAGCCATTACGGCAAACACAGGCATGGACGTATTGACTCATGCTTTGGAAGCTTATGTGGCAAAGGGAGCCAATGTTTTTTCGGATGCATTGTCGGAAAAGGCGGTAGAGCTGCTGATTAAAGCTCTTTTACCCTGTTACTGCGATGGTAAGAACTTAGAATCCAGAACTTACATGCATGAGGCTTCAACTCTTGCCGGTATGGCATTTAACACAGCAGGCCTGGGAGTAAACCACAGCATCGCTCACCAGTTGGGAGGAACATTTCATATTCCTCATGGACTGGCAAATGCAATCCTGTTAGATAAGGTAATTGACTATAACAGTAAAAATTCGGATATCAGGAAAAAATATGCTGCTCTGGCATATAAGGTGATGTTAGTCAGCATGGAGGAATCACCAAAACTTGCGGTAAATGCCCTGAAAGAATTAATTGCCACTCTGATGAGAAGCATGGATATGCCTGGGAATATAAAAAGTCTGGGTATTAAAAAAGAAGACTATGACAGACAGATTCAAAATATGGTGGATAATGCTTTGATGGATAACTGTCTGAAAACCACACCCAGGGAGATTGGAACTGAGGCAATCAAAGAGATTTTAGAAAGTATATACTGACCCTCATAATTAAATAATAAGATTAGACTGGATTCCATTTATATGAATGCAGTCTGATTTTGTTTTTTATATAATTTCTTTATAAAAATGGAATTGAAAATGAAGGGGAAAAATAGTAACATTATTATAAAGCCAAAGGAGGAGCTCAGATGGATAGATTTGATCATTTAGTTCTTGGTGAGGAATCATTATATTATTCGGATATGGATAATTATATTAATGGAAACGATGAGAACTTTAATCAATTGGATATCATCCACCTTTTCGGGAAGGAACGATTGGAGAATATACAAAAGAGCTTATCCAAAGCTACTGGACTGGCCTTTATTACAGTGGATTTTCGTGGGGAGCCGATTACGGAGGCAACATATTTTTCTCGTTTTTGCCAACATATAAGAAACTTCCCTCATGCCTTGGAGCGCTGCAAGTCTTCTGATGCATTCGGCTCCATACAGGCGGCCGTTACCCAGAAGACGAATGTATATTTCTGTCCCTGCGGTTTGCTGGAGGTTGCTATCCCTATTGTGGTAAGGGGCCATTATCTGGGCGGATTTATTGGCGGTCAGATTCGCTGCAATGATGCCCCCGATTCTATCAGCAGACTGGCGTCTGTTATGCATTTCAGCCAATCTGAGAAATCTGAAGAATATATCAGGCTGATGGAAGAAATCCCTGTGTATTCTTATGAGAAATTTTTAGATATAGCAAACCTTGTTTTTCTTGTGATCAATCAGCTGGGTGAAAATGAAGTGAGCCAATATATGCAGGCTGACGTTTTGAAGAAGAAAATCAAGAAAGTGCAGAAGACAAGCCAAAAATATTTAAAAGAATTAAAACAGAAGAACAAGCAGTTGCAGGAACTGAAGATGCAGTCCAATCCATATTATCTTCTGGATGCCATTGGATCCCTGATTCATCTTTCTATCATTGAGGATGCTCCGCAGACCAATGAACTTTTGAATACTCTTGCCGATTTTGTACGGTATAGCTATGAAGAGCAGGCCAGCTTTACCTATCTCTCAGGTGAGCTTGAACATGCAGAACGTTACCTGGCAATCAAAAAGAAGAAGCTTGGTGAACGGATGGAATACTCCATACAGGTACCTAAGGAGATGCAGATGCAGAGAATACCGGCTCACATTCTTCTGCCATTTGTACAGAATGCGTTTTATAATGGAATTATGCTGAAGAATGAAGGCGGAAAGATTACCATAACCGGCAGCATTAAAAATAATCATGTCATTTTAGAGATTCATGATACAGGATCCGGATTGACTCAGGATGAGTTGGATATAAAATTTGAGGCTTTTAAAGATTATCATGAAGGTCCGTTTATAAAGCTTGGAATGGATTATGCCCAGGAAAAGATGAAGCAATTATTTGGAGACGGATATGATATCACCATGGAAGATCCACGTGGGAAAGGGCGCAAATGTATCATACGCTGGCCAGAGCGTTTTGAAGAAAGGGTAGAAGAGGTATGTACAGAGTTTTAATTGCTACAGATGATGTACTTATGCGGAAAGCATTTAACATTATGATATCCAGGGAAGAGAAGTTCCAGGTGGTTCACATGGTCGGAACTGGAGAAGCTGCAGTTAAAGCCTGTAAGAACGATACCGTTCATCTTATATTCATGGACATGCAGATGACAGGCATAAACGGAATTGAGGCGAGCTGGATGATTAATCAATCCAGTCCGGAAACTACCATCTACCTGTTTACCGGCCCGTCTTCCAATGTCCTGATCAAAGGAATGACCAAAGGTACGGTAAAAGATGTTCTGGAAAAACCTGTCTCTGTCAAATTAATTAAAAAGATACTTGATCACTATAAAACCGAACATGAAGACTCCGTACAGAACCAATTGTATGAACTGGCAGAATTTGTGAAAAACCGTAATTTTAATCTGTTTTACAGCAGATTGCCCCATATCATAGATGAGGTTTATGATATGACAGGAAATGACTCCGCCCGTCTGATCAAGTTATTTAATTATATAGGACAGAATCTTCTGGATATGAGGAATATTTATGATAACAAACAAAGTGTTTTGCAGGAATTCCCGATCAATGAAGCCCTGATTTCAGAACGTAAGATTTCGGAATTATGGCTGTTCCGGGTGATTGATTATTTATTCCGTCAAAACAGCATCAGCCGTTACCCTCTGTTGGAAAATATATTTATTTACATAGAAAAGCATATTAAAGAAGATATTACTTTAAATGGCATTATTGAGAACTGCGCCATAAGCCAGGGTTATTTAAGCCGTATTATCCGGGAACAATTCCAGTTGAGTGTAATGGAATATATCCATATGAAAAAAATGCATCTGGCAAAAGGATATTTCTATTTTACAGATGAAAGCATTGCCGAGGTGGCGTTTAAGCTTGGATATAATGAGAGCAGTTATTTCAGCAAGGTGTTTAAAAAATATGAATCCATGACAGTGAAACAATACAGAAATGAAATACGATTAAAATAACGGTCCAAGCTTTCATTTGGCAGGCAATATTTTGAAAAGATTTTCTTTGTTGTTTGTGTTATAATTTCTACAGTTAAAAATAATGATGGGCACAATCAAAACTATGAGACGGGAGGTGATCTCATGATTATTTTGCTTGATCCAAAGACTGTAGATAAATTAACAAAAACTGAGCTTGAAATCGTAAATTTTATTAATACACATGAAGATACCCTTCCTGAGATGTCAATTGTAGATATCGCATTTGAGACCTATTCTTCTCCCTCTACCGTTTCAAGAGCGATCCGGAAGTGCGGATTAAACGGATTCAATGAGCTCCGGTACCGCTCCGTCAATAAGGCAAAGAGTGAGGAAATACAGGGCATAAATGAAATACTCAATAAAACCCTTATTGAGGCACAGAAAGTTCATGAACGTATTTCCCTTACGGATGTTCTGGAGATTATCAAATGCCTGGATTCTGCCCGGCAGATATCGGTTTTTGCTAGAGGGCCGACAACTTATGTCGGGCAGGAGTTTTCTTTAAAGCTTCAGCTTCTGGATTATGATGTCTTTTATACGGACGATCCCAACATCATGCAGGTAAAAGCTTCAAAACTAAAGGCAGATGATGTTTTGTTTCTCCTGTCGTTAAACGGAGAAACTCCGGAACTGATCGCCTCTGCGGTTACTGCCTTCCATCGTGGAAACCGTGTGATTACCTGCTGCTGTAATGAGAAGTCCAAGCTGTTGCTATACAGCACTTATTCCCTTATCGGATATAAGCATTCCCATCAGGCAATCAAGGAATTTGAAGTCTCATCAAGAATTGCATTGCATATGATTTGCAGAATTATCATTGATTATATATCAACTTATCGCAAGAAATAACAGGGCGGATGAAAAATCCAGCCCTTTTTTTTGTGTCATTGGCTTGCCGGGTTTTCAATTTCTGAAAAGATTTTCATGAGATTTCTATATATAATGGCAAATGAGCAGAAGTTCTGAAAAAAGGTGAGGTGCAATAGAAGATGATCTATACTTTGACTACAAATCCTGCGATTGATATGAATATTTCAACCAATGGGATACAGGCAAAAGTAGTAAACCGGACATATGGTGCTGTTTATACTCCCAATGGCAAGGGGCTGAATGTAAGCTATTGTTTGAAACGGTTCCATATCCAATCAAAAGTTCTTGGCTTTTTCGGAGATTTTTCAGGAAAATATATCGTTGAAGAGACTCAGAATAAATCCATTGAAACCTTTCCGGTCTGGGTGGATGATATCACACGGATTAATATTTTTATAAACGATGGGAAAGAAGAGTACAAGTTTGTAAATGAAGGGTCCTATGTATCTGACAGGAAGCAGGAGGATATGCTCCGGGTTATGGACGGACTTATTGATTTAGATACGCTGGTAATCAGCGGAAGCCTGCCAAAGGGGATCGGAAACCAGTTTTATGATGAGGTAATGGAAATCTGCAGAAAAAAGCAGGCAAAGGTGGTTTTAGACATCAGTTCCGATTACTTAAAGGATTTGATGCATTACCGACCTTACTTAATCAAGCCCAATGATGAGGAAGTAAAGGATATCTTTGGAATCATTATGCGGGATGAAGCTGATATGATTGATGCCCTCCACTATCTGCACGAGAAGGGGGCACAAAATATCCTTATTACACTGGGGGACCGGGGATCCTATTTCTATAATGGAAAAACCGTTTTTTTTGCAGGTACAAAAACCGTTGAGCTGGTCAGCTCTGCCTGTGCGGGAGATGCGTGCCTTGCCGGATTTTTAAGCGTATGGCTTGATCAGCCGGGGGAGGTAGTAAAAGCATTAAAGCGTTCTGCGGCAGTAGGGGCAAACGTGGCTGAGAGCAATGGATTGGGACCCATGGATAAGATAGATGAATATGAGAAGGAAATTGATGTAAGAAGGGTGGAAGGAACATGAGACTGTTACCTGATTGTCACAAGAATAGGAGAGAGAAAAATGCCGTTAGTTACTTCTAAAAAAATGTTACTTGATGCCCAAAAAGGAAACTATGCAGTCGGTGCCTTTAATGTGGAAAACATGGAAATGGTTATGGCTGTCATAGATGCGGCGGAGGAACTTCACGCGCCGGTGATTCTGCAGACGACCCCGTCTACAGTAAAATACGGAGGCTTAAACCTGTACTATGCCAATGTAAAAGCAGCATCCGAACGCGCTTTAGTCCCTGTGGCGCTTCACCTGGATCATGGCAGCAGCTTTGACCTGGCGATGCAGGCCCTTCGCGAGGGATATACCTCTATTATGATAGACGGTTCCCATTTGTCCCTGGAAGAGAATGCGGCTCTATCAAAATCTGTTGTGGATGCCTGCCACCCGTCTTGCATACCGGTGGAAGGGGAGCTGGGACGTGTGGGAGGAAAGGAAGATGATCTGGAGGGCGGTGACGGAGGATTCACATCACCGGATGAAGCCGCTTATTTTGTGGAAAAAACAGGGATCGATTATCTTGCGGTATCCATCGGAACCGCACATGGCGTATATTCCGGGGTTCCCAATATCCGCATTGATATACTAAAGGAAATCAGGAAGAAGGTTTCCATACCCCTTGTACTCCATGGAACCTCCGGACTTGCCGATGAAACGGTGCAGGAATGCATCCGGGAAGGCATTTGTAAAGTCAATTATGCAACGGATTTACGAATCGCATTTAGCGAAGGGGTGAAAGCGGTTCTTAAAGAAAACCAATCCGTTATTGATCCAAAAACGTATGGAAAAAGAGGCAGAGAGTCTGTAAAGCAGTACGTATGGAACAAAATTTCAGTTTGCGGCAGCGGGGGGAAAGCAGGATATTATGAATAAGCTGATCAACGGCCAGGAGCGGATGGTACCGGAAATGCTGGAAGGCTATCTTTCCTTAAATCCGGACCTGTACTGCAGGGTACCTGGCGTTATGGGTATTAAAAATAAAAGGGAAGAAGATAAGGTGTCGGTGGTCATTGCCGGAGGATCCGGGAATGAACCGTGGGTTCTGGGATTTGTGGGAGAGGGCCTGGCTGACGGAGCTGCCCTGGGAAATGTTTATACGGCGCCGCCTTCCCGTACCGTTTTGGAAGTAACAAGGTCAGTGCCTCATGATAAGGGCGTTATTTTTATCGCGGCAAACCATGCCGGAGATGTGCTGAATTTTGAATTGGTGCGGGAGCTGGCTGAATTAGAAGGAATTAAGTCCCATTGTATTTATGTATCCGATGATATTTCGTCGGCTCCCTTAGAAAAAAAGGAGGAGCGCAGAGGGATAGCAGGAATTTCCTTTGTGGTTAAAATTGCGGGGGCAGCATCAAAAGAAGGCTATGGTCTGGAAGAAATGAAACGGGTGGTTGAGAAAGCAGGCAAAAACACCAGAACCTTTGGTGTAACCACTTCCCCGGGATATATGCCCGGGTCAGGAAAGGCGATGTGCGGGCTTCCGGATGGTTTTGTGGAGTTTGGAATGGGATTTAATGGAGAGCCCGGAATAAAACGGGAAGAGCTGTCGTCAGCAGATGAGATAACAGAAGCGCTCATGGAACAGTTGCTAAATGAGGTTCCGGCAGGCTGTGAGGCTGCATTTATGGTGAATGGCTATGGATTTACCAGTATGCTGGAACTGTGCATCGTTAGCCGGAAAGTGAGTGAAATGGCAGAGTCAAACGGAATTGTCAATGTTCATTCATTTATTGATACCCTTTTTTCTCCTCAGGGAACCGGTGGTTTTTCCGTATCAATCCTGATCCTTGATGATGAGTTGAAAGAATTATATCAAAAACCCTGTAAATCCCCATTATTCCGGTTTCAAGGAGGAGGCAGATGAATGTGGATCAACTAAATGCGGATCAGGTAAAACAGCTTTTTCTGTGTGCTGCCGGCCGGATTGTGATAAATGAGCCGTATCTGACAGAAATTGATATGAAAATAGGAGATGGAGATCATGGCACGGGAATGGAACTGGGATTTAAAGCGGTCCTGGAACAGCTTCCTGACCTGGAAGCAGAATCCGTGGAATCCGTATTCCGGGAATTGGGGCGGATCCTGCTTGATACCATGGGCGGAGCCTCAGGCGTTTTGTTTGGTACCATGTTTATCAGCGGCGTGATCCGTAGAAAACCGTCCTATTGTTTCGGGCTTTCGGATTTTGCGGAAAGCTTCCGGGTATCCCTGGATGCTATTATGCAAAGAGGGAAGGCCAGGGCCGGAGATAAGACTATGGTGGATGCATTGGAGCCGGCCGTTACTGCGTTAGAACACGCCGCTTCCCAGGGGCTATCCATCCATGAGGGATTTTCCATGGCAGCAGCGGCGGCAAAAAAAGGTGTTGAATATACAAAAGAGATAAGAGCCAGATTTGGAAGGGCTAAATATTACGGGGACAAGGCGATTGGACTGCAGGATGCGGGTGCTACATCCGTATGGCTGATTTTCCAGGCTATGTCGGATTGGGTATCAAATAACTTGATATAAATAAAAATTATGGGAGGTTACGCAACATGAAGAAAGCATTAAAGAGATTTTTAGTTGCAACAGCAGTAGTATTGAGTCTGGCGGGATGCCAGAAAGCCGCACAGGAACCGACAGCTGCAGCAAATGCGGGAAGCGAGGAGGCTTCAAAGCCTAAAGAAACCAATGACAAAAGCATCACAGTGGGTGTCAGCCTGTTAAACAATGCCCATGTTTTCTATAATAACATAGAGGCAGCTATGAATGAAAAGGCAAAAGAAATGGGATATCAGCTGATCATACAGGATGCGGCAGGAGACGGCAATAAACAGCTGAATCAGGTACAGGATTTTATCACACAAAAAGTAGATGCCATCGTCATTTGTCCAACCAACTCGGCCGGAAGTAAATCCATGGTGGAACTGGCTGATGCAGCCGGTATACCGGTATTTACCATGGATGTTGCGTCGGATGGAGAGGTAATCAGCCATATTTCCACCGATAATTACAGAGGCGGAGAACTGGCTGCAGAATATGCGGTGGAACATATTTTTAAACAAAAAGCCGGTCAGGCGGCAGTTATTACATATGCAGAGATTGAAGGCTGCGTACAGCGTGAAAAAGGATTCACAGAATGGCTTAGTGAAAATGCTCCCGATGTATCGGTTGTGGATGTACAAAACTATTCGGGAGACCAGGGAAAAGCGGCAGAGGTTATGCAGAATATGCTGTTAAAGCATGAAAATCTTGATGTGGTATTCTGCGTCGGAGATCCCGCGGCCGTAGGTGCCATGTCCTCCATTGATGCGGTGGGAAGTAATGTAAAAGTGATTGGCTTTGACGGAAACCCGGAAGGAGTTGAGGCGATTTTAAGCGGCGGAAACTGGATTGCTGATATTGCTCAGGATCCGTCAGCCATTGGTATAACAACATTGGAAAGCATTAAAAAGCATCTGGCCGGTGAGTCTGTTGAAAAATTAATTCCGATTCCACCGAGAGTGGTTGACGCAAGCAACTTAAAATAATATAACCTATAACGGAAGGAGTGAGATGCAATGAAAGAACAGGCTTTCGTTGCTTTAGAACACATTAGTAAATCCTTCCCTGGCGTAAAAGCACTGAATGACGTTTCCATCAATTTTTCCCCTGGCAGAGTCCACGTTCTGCTGGGGGAAAATGGTGCAGGGAAATCTACAATTATTAAAATTATCTCAGGGGTATATCAATCGGATGAAGGGAATCTGATTGTCAGGGGAAATAAAGAAAGATTTGAAAATACCAGAGAATCCTTAGGGAAAGGAATCAGT
>JAISYJ010000031.1:0-16038 GCA_031270005.1 Hungatella sp.
TATGCCAGCTGCCTACAAAAGGAGGATAACAAGAAAAAAGGATGAAAGGAAGATGGAGTTGGAAATGTTTCATGACCCCATCGGTGCCTTTCGCAGAAAGGCGGGTTATAAGAATGAAATCAATCTGGACAGAATCAGCCAGAATTCCCGGTCGTAACTCTTTGACAGGGAACAAACGGACAGAGGTAGCGGTGATAGGAGCCGGAATGGCAGGAATACTCACTGCCTTTTATCTGCAAAGACATGGGCTTCATGTGGTGGTGCTGGAAGCAGACCGCATAGGAAGCGGACAAACGGGATTTACAACGGCAAAGATCACATCCCAGCATAATCTGATTTACGAAAAGCTGGCACGCACCATGGGAGAGGAAACGGCAAGGCTGTATGGAAAGGCGAACCAGCTGGCAGTAGATGAGTATGGAAAACTCATCAGACGCTATTCCATACAATGCCATTATGAACAGACGGATGCATACCTGTATTCGGTTCAGGAGTCGGAAGTCCTTTTAAGAGAAGCTGAGCGGGCTGCCAGGCTTGGGCTTCCGGCTTCCTTTGTCAGGGAGACCGGGCTTCCTTTTTCTGTGCATGGAGCAGTTCGTTTTACCGGACAGGCTCAGTTTCATCCTCTGGAATTTCTAAGAGATATATCTGCAGGCCTTACGGTTTTTGAGCGGACAAAGGTCCTTAAGGTTCAGGGACATGAAGTCGTGACAGACAAAGGGGTGGTAAAGGCAGAAAAAGTGGTATTTGCTTCTCATTATCCCTTTGTCAATGTGCCGGGATTTTATTTTGCAAAAATGTATCAGGAAAAGAGCTATGTCCTGGAGCTTGAGCCGGTCAATTCTTTAAAAGGCATGTATCTTGGAATTGACGAAAGAGCATATTCCTTCCGGAATGCAGGCGATAAGCTTCTCTTGGGATATGGAAGCCACAGGACAGGAAAAGCGCCAAAGGATAATCCCTTTTCTACCATGAAACGTGCAGGAGAACATCTGTTTCCGGGGACAGAAGAAATTGGAAGATGGACGGCCCAGGATTGCATGACTTTAGATGGAATTCCCTATATTGGTCCGTTTTCATCCCTGAGGCCGGACTGGTACGTTGCTACAGGCTTTGGAAAATGGGGTATGAGTTCCTCCATGGTGGCAGCTAAAATATTAAGCACCCAGATAACAGGAAGAAGAACACCCTATGATGAAGTGTTTTCCCCCAGAAGACATCATTTGAAGGCTGCCGCCGGTACCCTGATTTCCCATGGCATGCAATCGGTAAAGGGACTTTCGGCAGGAACCATGAAGGGAGCCGTAAACTGTCCCCATATGGGCTGCCGCCTGGTATGGAACCGGTATGATAAGCGCTGGGAATGCCCCTGCCACGGATCTTCCTTTGAAATTAATGGAAAAATTTCAGCAGGCCCTGCACAAGAGAGTATTCCTTTCATAGATTGATATTAGAAACTTTCAATAGCGAAAGGAGTCATACATCCTATGGATTCTTATACGAAGCAATGGTGTCCCGGTTATATGACGGGCGCCGGCCCGGCCGGCTGGGAATATGCCATGGGGCTTGATATGTCTGCAAGCCCCGGTACGGTAATCCGCCCTGATATGCCCCTTGGTTCAGGTCCTGCAAAATCCGCAGAACCCGGGGCAGAACCCATACTTATGAAGCAACAGGATATGGCCGCAGGCCCCTGCCCGTGGATGCCGCCAAAAAGACCAAGGTGTTCAGACACAAGAGGTGAATCTGAAACCAAGGCAGCACCCATGCCCATGAATTGCCAGCCAGTGCTGTTATGTCCAATGCCGGAAAAAAGCGGGGAGATGCCAGCCCGCACGATGCCGGAAAGGTGCATGCCGGAAAAAAGCATGGTAATGCCAGCTCGCCCGATGCCGGAAAAATGCATGCCAGCAAAATGCAGAGAGATGCCAGCCTGCCCAATGCCGGAAAAATGCATGCCAGAGAAATGCAGGGAGATGCCAGCCTGCCCGATGTCGGAAAAATGCATGCCAGCAAAATGCAGGGAGATGCCAGCCTGCCCGATGCCGGAAAAATGCATGCCCGAGAAATGCAGAGAGATGCCGGCCTGTCCGATGCCGGAAAGATGTATGCCAGCAAAATGCAGAGAGATGCCAGCCTGCCCAATGCCGGAAAAATGCAGAGAGATGCCAGCCCGCACGATGCCAGAAAAATGCATGCCGGAGAAATGCAGAGAGATGCCGGCCTGCCCGATGCCGGCAAAATGCAGGGAAATGCCGGCCTGCCCAATGCCGGAGAAATGCAGGGGAAAAGTAAAGGAGGCAATGCCTATGAAATGTCCGAATATGGCAACAAGCCCCGCTTTTATAAAGTGTCCGGAAATGCCAACATGCACGGCTCCTGCCAAGTGTCCCGGCATGCCGGCTCCAGCTCCCTGTCCAGCCGAAAATATCGACCAGTTTCCAGTTGGAATGGCATATGTTCCATGGCAGTGCTGGCAGCAGGTATATCCGATGGATACGGCCCTGAGCGTGGGAACCATCTTCCCGGATCTGAATAAACCATTTATTATGGGGGGGTGCCAGTGATGATGGGTTATAATGTTGATTGCGATATGCTGTTAAGGCAGGTATATGAAGCCAGCTTTGCAATGGATGATGTGGTTTTGTATCTTGACACCCATCCAGATGATCAGGAGGCATTAAATTATTACTTCTATGTAGCTGATCTGCGGCAGCAGGCAATGCAGGCTTATGAAGAGCAGTGCGGCCCTCTGATGGTTGATGGAGTCATGGATGAGAATTACTGGACCTGGATCAATGATCCATGGCCATGGGAAGGAGTGTGCGGCTAATGTGGAGGTATGAAAAGAGATTACAATATCCGGTAAATATTACGACTCCCAATCCCAAGATTGCCAGCTTTATTATGAGCCAGTATGGAGGACCATACTGCAGTGCCGTATAATCAGGCAGCCTGCAGCATGGTCCTTTTCTAAGGTCATAAGGAGATATAATAGAAGAATTTCAGCTTTCCTTCCTGTTTATCATAAACAATTTTTTTTACAACACTTCTTAGGGCATTTCCTTTTATTTCATTACTCACACCTGGATCGGAGATGATGTCACAGGCATTTTGAATCCGGGATGCCAGTTGGATCTTATCAGCGGTCTTATCACGGCCAGGGCAGCTGTTTAAATCAGTTAAACGGTTCTCAAGCTCTTCCTGCTCCTTTTCAAGGCGCTTTTTTCCGGCTTTGTATTCTTCCAGCGTATCAATTCCATTTTCATAAGCGTCTTTTATCCGCTGTTTTTTATAAGTGATCCTTAAGATGGCTGCCTGTATATTCTTCTTTTCATCAGATGCTCCGGAAACAGTCTCTCTTACATAATTGTATTTCATATCTTCGGAGGAAAGAGCATTGCGGAGAGATTCTATAATAAGTCCTTCCATTTTTTTTGCGGTAATGCTGCAGGATTCCTTATGAAATCCCTTGGCATAACGCCAGCACTGGAAATAGCTGGGATGGCGGTTCGTATCAGGAGCTTTGTTGAACACAAGACTTGCCCCACAGTACCCGCATTTTAAAAGACCGGAAGCCCAATGCTTGCAGTCGGACACTTCCCGGCGTTTTCCGGGCCTGTATTCCCTTTGCAGCCGCATCTGATTCTCTTTAAAAACCGATGTCACCGTTTCTCTGGTCTCATGCTGCCCATGAAAGGAGATCTCTTTCCAGGTGACGATCCCGTCATAAAACTGGTTTCTTAAAATGCGTTCAACCGCCCGGCGGTCAAACCGGTTTCCTCTTTTGGTCAAGAATCCCAGTTCATTGGCACTCCTTGCGATGGCGGACAGATCCATGCCATCATGATAGGACTGGTGAATATATTCCACGACCTTATATTCTTCATCATAAATGAGAAAAGGCTTTCCTTCCCCCACTGCGCGGTATCCCAGGCAAGGGGAGGCCTGATAGCCTTCTCTTAAAGCTTTTTCTGTCATGCCCCTGGTGACTTCCCCGGATAAGTTGATGGAATAGTATTCATCAAACCATTCGATGATGCTTTCAATGAGACGGCCGAACATGCCTTCCATAATGGGTTCGGATACGCTTTTAATGGTCACGCCGCACTTTTTCCGGAGAACGCCTTTATAAAACATGCTCTCTTCCTGGTTTCTTGCAAAGCGGGAAAACTTCCAGAGATAGAGATACTGAAAGGGAGAAGGCTGTGATTTGGCAATGGAAATCATTTTCTGGAATTCTTTCCGGTTATCGGCACGGCGTCCGCTGACCCCTTTTTCTTCAATGAAAATAAATTTTTCCGGGATTAAGATCCCATCTGCTTTTGCTGCTTTTTTTATTTCCCTCAGCTGCGCATCAGGAGAAAGCTCCGTCTGGTCATTGGTGCTGACGCGAATGTAAGCGGCCCCGATTTCCAGTGTATCATTTTTTTTCAAAATCCATCCCCCTTTTACGGCTGTACCTGGAAAACATCAGGAAACAAGTACAATCCGTGTCACATACATTTTACCAGGAAGGAGATGGAAATATGAACAAAAAACCAAGGATCGAAAATTACGTGGAAATTGACGGGAAAAATGTTCTTATGGATTCTCTGCCGGAGGAAAAGCGTAGGGAAATTGCATTGATGATCCAGGATAAGATGATGGAATCCATGGGATTTAGAAGAATAACCTCTTCAGGCTGATACCGGAGGGAGGGGACAGGCCAAATATGGAGGGAGCCGGCAAGATGGGGAACAACCTGGCCGGAACCTGGGCCGGCCAGGATACAGATCAAGGTCTGACATTTGGATTGCAGTCCTGAAAAGGAAAGAAAAATTCCGGGATTCCTCTTACATAGGGAGCGATATCGTACTGCTGATAGTAGATGACAATTCCCAATGGTTTGGCAAAAAATCCATTGATGTTAAAATTGCCCCGCAGGAGGACGGCATAGTCATCAAAAAATTGGGAAGGAGATGTTTTCATCTCTTCTTCTATCTGCTGCTGGATACCTTTAAAAATATAATCCGTAAATTGAGGATTGTCAGGGAAGAAATCAATGAGCCCCAGCTGTTTTCCGGTGCAAAAGTCCCATGTTTGGGAGTCCCTGGTTGTGGTTCCATGGGCGCCTCCCAGATAAGAATACTGATCGGTAAAGAGGCTTGTGGTGCAGTGATTGTTGTATGTGATCTGATAGAATGATAAAAATTCATGGCTGTTAAAGGGAAACTGATTTTTTTGTACGAACATTGCCTGATCAACGGCCTGGGGGTAAAGCACGGTGCGGCAGTAGTTCTCAGTCTGTCTGGACTGGAATTCATAAAACTTATTGATGCTCTGGGCAGAGGTGGAGCTGCATGTGGTGGTAAAATGGGGATAATGAATTGTATAGGTAAAAACGGTGACCCCGTTGTGGCGCATAATATCTGTCAGCGTTTTTTTAGAGATTGTCTGCATAGGAGCCTCATAAAAGGAAGGTTTCTATAATATATGGGTAAATGGGTTTAATTATGAGCTTAAGGAAAGGTATGGAATCTGGTTATCTGTTTCTGACTTAAGGTGGACCTGATGGAGAAATGGGCGCCTCCATGCGCTATCTTTCCCAGCGCTATGCCATGCCTTATAAGGAATGTAAAGGACTTTTGACGGATATTGGAACGGAAGAATTAGCACATCTGGAGATCGTAGCGACCATTGTTCACCAGCTGACAAGAAACTTAACGCCGGAGCAGGTGGTGGAATCAGGCTTTGGCCCTTACTACATTGACCACACCACAGGAATTTGGCCGCAGTCTGCAGGCGGGGTCCCGTTTAATGCCAATCAATTCCAGTCAAAGGGAGATCCCATTACTGACCTTGTGGAGGATATGGCTGCAGAGCAGAAGGCAAGGAGTACTTACGACAACATTCTTCGTGTTATAACAGATCCTGAAATCTGTGATCCGATTCGTTATTTAAGAGAACGGGAAATCGTTCATTTCCAGAGGTTTGGGGAAGCTTTAAGAATCACCCAGGATAATTTAGACAGCAGGAATTTCTACGCATTCAATCCAAGCTTTGATATTAGAAATCAGTGCTGATGAAAACAGGCCGCAGCGTAAATCCTTAAGCTGCGGCCTGTTTTTCTGCGGCAGTTTACGTGGTTTTTCCGCAAAAATTTCCTTTATTCGATTGACGGAGGCTGTTTATACTAGTAGAATAATAGACAAATATACAAGAGAATGGGGCATTATTTATGGATAACAGACATAGTATTTTGACAGACACACTTCCGGATCAGGCTGTTTTTGCTCTGGATATTGGAACCCGGAGCATCATCGGCATGGTGGGCATGCCTGATGGGGACAGAATTCATATCGTTGCCATAGAGAGAGCCGAGCACACGAAACGGGCGATGATTGACGGCCAGATCGAGGATATCGACCAGGTGGCAAAGATCGCAGGCCAGGTCAAGGACAGGCTGGAGAAAAAGCTGGGGTGCAGGCTTGATAAGGTCAGTGTAGCTGCTGCCGGAAGAGCGCTGCGGACCGAAAGCGTGACCTATGAGATGGAGCTTCCCAGGCCTCAGAAGATCGATGCGGAATCTGTCAGCCGCTTAGAGGCAGGTGCAATCAGTGAAGCAGAAAAATTATTTATGAATAGAGAAGGCAGGGAATCAGACCGGCAGTTTTATCTGGTCGGATATACGGTAAGCCGCTATTACCTGGACAACTACATGATATCCAATCTGATCGACCATCATGGACGGGTCTTAAAAGCTGACATCATTGCGACCTTTCTTCCCACAGAGGTAGTGGAAAGCCTTTATGCGGCCATGCACAAAATCGATCTGGAGGTGTCAAGCCTTACCTTAGAGCCTATTGCAGCGATCAATGCAGCGATTCCTCAGAATATCCGTCTGTTAAACCTGGCAATGGTGGACATCGGAGCAGGAACCTCTGATATTGCGGTCTGCAGGGATGGCTGCGTGACCGGCTATACCATGGCAATTCTTGCCGGAGATGAGATCACAGAGACCATTATGAAGGAGTATCTGGTGGATTTTGATACCGCAGAAAAAATCAAATCAGAGATTGACGAAGGGGAGGAGCTTCATTTCACGGATATTCTGGGATTTGAACAAATCATCACACGGGAATCCATCTTTGAGTGCATCAAGGAAGCATCTTCCAGGCTTTGCGAGGAGATATCAGCAAAAATCCTGGAGGTAAACGGCGGGGTGCCGTCGGCAGTCTTTCTGGCAGGGGGAGGAAGCAGGCTTTCCGGTTTAAAGGAAGGGATTGTAGAGCATTTAAAAATTGACCCGAAACGGGTCGCCATTGCCGGCAACAATTTTAAAATCAATGCCTATTCAGACGAGTATGACCTTGAGAATCCGGAATTTGCCACTCCTCTTGGAATCGTCATATCCGCAGGCTTTAGCATTGTCAATGACAGCTTCCGCATTACTTTAAATGACAGGCCGGCAAAGGTCTTCCGGAGCGGCAGCTTTACCGTAATGGATGTTCTGATGATGAACGGCTACAATTATCAGGATATGATAGGCCATTCCGGCCAGAACCTGGTGGTAAGTGTCAATGGAAAGAGAACGGTTTTTTATGGAGAGAAAGCAGAGCCGTCTGTATTAAAACTCAATGGAGAAGAAACACAGCTTTCTGATCCGGTAAATACAGAGGACTGGATCGTATTTGTGCCCGCCAGCCGTGGAAAGAACGCTTCTGCTATGCTTTCCGATGTGGCAGAGCTTTCAGAAGGGAACAGAGTACTGGTAAACGGCGAAGAGGTGAAGGAGGATGTGCCTCTGAAGTCCGGTGACAGCATTATAATAGAAAGCACAGCAGCTGAAACAAAGGAAGAATCGGAAAAGAATGCCGGAGTGGAGAGGCAGGAGGAAGCCAATTTAAGCTTTTTTAATGCGGCTCCAACAGCCACAGATTCCCGGGCAGGGAATGGGGAAGCAAAAGAGACCGGTGAAAGCAAGGGAAAGATCACGTTCTTTTTAAATGACAACCCCCTGACCCTTCCCTTAAAGCCGGATCACCAGCCATATTATCTCATGGACATGCTGGAATATTCCGGATTGGATTTTAAAAACGTGACTGGACAGGTAGTATTGGAAGTAAATGGGGAAAACGGATATTTCCAGCAGGAATTACATAGCAGGGACCGTATCATGATCTATCAGGTCAAATAGGATTTGAAGGAGAAGGACTAACATGTTAAAGGTTATAAAAAGGGATGGTGCGGAAGCGGACTTTGATTTGTCAAAGGTCAAAGAAGCCATGAAAAAGGCATTTACTGCAACCGAAAAGTATTATACGGACAGCATTGTGGAATTGTTGGCCTTACGGGTGGCTTCTGATTTTAACGATAAGGTCAGGGAAGACCGGGTCCCCGTGGAGGATATCCAGGACAGTGTGGAAAAGGTGCTGGAGGAGACAGGATATACGGATGTGGCAAAGGCGTATATCCTGTACCGGAAGCAGAGAGAAAAGATCAGGGGTCTGGGAGCCACCACTCTTGACTATAAGGATGTGGTGGATAATTACGTAAAGGTAGAAGACTGGCGTGTAAAGGAAAATTCCACGGTGACCTATTCTGTCGGCGGCCTGATCCTTAACAATTCCGGAGCAGTGACGGAAAACTACTGGCTTTCCGAAATTTACGATAAGGAGATCGCAGATGCTTATAACAGGGGCGATATCCATATCCATGACCTTTCTATGCTGACAGGATACAGCTGCGGGTGGTCTTTAAAAAAGCTTTTGCTTGACGGGCTGGGAGGAATTACGGGAAAAATTACAGCCTCTCCTGCAAAGCATCTGGCTACCCTGTGCAATCAGATGGTTAATTTTCTCGGAATCATGCAGAATGAATGGGCTGCTTCCCAGTCCTTCTCATCCTTTGATACATACCTGGCGCCTTTTGTCAGGGCTGACGGCCTTGCCTATGACAAGGTTAAAAAATGCATGGAGGCTTTTGTGTTTGGAGTGAATACTCCAAGCCGCTGGGGAACCCAGGCGCCATTTTCCCATATTTCCCTGGATTTAATGGTTCCTGAGGATATGAAAGAGGAAAAGGCCATTGTAGGCGGCAAGCGAATGGACTTTACCTATGGGGACTGCCAGACCGAGATGGATATGATAAACCGCGGGTTTTTAGAGACTATGCTGGCCGGGGATGCAGGCGGCATGGGATTTCAGTATCCGATTCCCGTATATGGTGTGTCTGAGGATTTTGACTGGTCAGATACAGAGAATAACCGTCTTTTGTTTACCCTTGCCTCCCACTATGGAACGCCTTATTTTTCCAACTATATCAGGGGCAGCCAGGTACCGGGAGATGTGAGGACCTCCTATCACGGCGAAGCCCCGGATATTACAAAGCTGCGCAATAAGGCAGGAGGATTCTTTGGATATGGGGAAAATACCGGGTCTATTGGCGTGGTAACCATAAATCTTTCCAGGATCGGTTTTTTATCTTCCGATGAATCGGATTTTTACAAACGTCTGGACCAGGCGGCGGATATTGCAGCCAAGTCCTTGAAGATTAAACAGGATGTGATAGGCAGGCTTTTAAAGAAAGGGCTTTATCCTTATACGGCCTGTTATCTGGGAAACCTGGAAAACTATTTTTCTTCTATAGGTGTCATTGGAATGAATGAGGCGGGCCTTAATGCTTCCTGGCTAAAATCCGGAATGGAATCCCAAAGGACAAGGGATTTTGCGGCGGATGTGCTGAAGCATTTAAGGGAGAAATTGATTGGTTATCAGCTGGAATACGGGAATTTGTACTGCTTAGAAGCGACTCCGGCGGAGTCGGCGGCCTACCGGCTGGCAATGATCGATAAGAAGGAATTTCCGGAGATTAAGACAGGAGGAAAGGAGGGAGATATCCCTTATTATACCAACAGCACCAAGCTTTCCTCTGATTTTGGAGGAACACTTAAAGAAGCCCTTGAAAACCAGAATGCAGTCCAGCCCCTTTATACGGCAGGCACCGTATTTTCCGTTTATATGGAAGAGGAGGCAAAGGACTGGAAGAGAATCCGGGATTCTTTGAGGAAGATGGCGGAAAATTATGATATTCCATATATGACCTTTACACCGGTGTATTCCATCTGCCAGACCTGCGGGTATCTTACCGGAAGAGAGGAAATCTGCCCCAAATGCGGGAAACAGACAGACGTATACAGCCGGATCGCCGGATATTACCGTCCCGTACATGACTGGAATGAGGGAAAAATCCAGGAATTTAAAAACCGGAAAATGATGATTTTGGAAGACTGAAATCAGAAGCCGGATATACATAGTGGGCAGGATCCATGACAAGATCCCGGTTTTCTTTAAGAAAGCCGGGATTTTTGGTTTCTGTGAGCAATGGTCCGGGCAAATATGCTTGCTTATTATTTGGGCGAATGCCCCGGCAGCTAAGAAAACTGGCGGATATTTGAACAGGGAATATTCCTGGAAAAATTATAGATAAATAAAAGTGTTATTGTTTGTTAAATATGTACATTGAAAAAAGAGAAGGGATGTGCTAGCATATATACAAGGTGTTAGATTTGTATACAAATTTTATAGTTTGGATACATTTCAAAACACGGAAATAATGAGATAACTGACCCCAAAAAATAAGCAAAGGAGAGATTAATCATGAATTTAGCAAACCAGTTTTCCCTTGATGGAAAAATTGCATTAGTCACAGGCGCTTCCTATGGCATTGGCTTTGCCATTGCAAAAGGTCTTGCAGCAGCAGGCGCAACCATTGTTTTTAATGATATTAAGCAGGAATTAGTAGATAAGGGAATTGACGCATACAAGGAAGAGGGAATTAAAGCCCATGGTTACGTATGTGACGTTACCGATGAAAATGCTGTAAACGCTATGGTAGCTCAGATCGAGAAGGAGGTCGGCGTGATCGACATCCTGGTAAACAATGCTGGTATTATCAAGCGCATTCCTATGTGCGATATGACCGCTGAACAGTTCAGACAGGTAATTGACGTTGATTTGAACGCTCCATTTATTGTTGCCAAGTCAGTTATTCCGTCCATGATCAAAAAAGGCCACGGAAAGATCATCAACATCTGCTCCATGATGTCTGAGCTTGGCCGTGAGACCGTATCCGCATATGCGGCAGCAAAGGGCGGACTTAAGATGCTGACCAAGAACATTGCATCTGAGTACGGTGAATTCAACATTCAGTGCAACGGCATTGGACCTGGCTACATCGCTACCCCACAGACCGCACCGCTGCGCGAGGCTCAGGCAGATGGTTCCAGACATCCATTTGACCAGTTTATTATCTCTAAGACTCCGGCAGGACGCTGGGGAGAAGCAGAGGACCTTTCAGGTCCGGCTGTATTCCTTTCCTCTGACGCTTCCAACTTTGTCAACGGACATATTCTGTACGTGGACGGCGGTATCTTAGCTTACATTGGCAAACAGCCGCAGTAACAGTCAGATTTCAAGATTCAGGTCCGGCCCTTTTTCATGAGCCGGCCCTGATGCTAAAAAATATGACCATGATGTCTGCTTTCAGGGCGGAGGTCATGGCATATTTTTTAACAGGTCTAATATAGAAGACGGAGAGGGTTCAATGGAAGGAAAGACCAAAACCTATAAAAACCGCGGTGAATTGGTGTTTGAGACGTTAAAGCAGGAGATTCTGGACCTGGAATTAAGGCCCGGGCAGATCATCAGCGAGAATGAAATCTGTGAACGGTTTGGCGTATCCCGGACGCCTGTCAGGGAAGCGGTGAGAAGGCTTCAGGAACAGGGCTTTGTCAATTCGGTGCCATATTCCGGCACACAGGTAACGCTTTTGAACCTGGATACAATTAAACAGATGATATACATGCGTGTTGCGGTGGAAACCATGGTAATGCGGGATTTTATGAATATGGCGACGCCTCTCTGGATGGAGGAAGTCCGGTATTTGATCCGCAAGCAGCAGGCTCTGATTCAGGAAAAAGGATTTGAACCGGAGCAGTTTTACCGTATGGATGCCCAGATGCATGCGATCTGGTATCAGGCTACCGGCAAACAAAAACTTTGGGATATGATACAGGCCCAACAGTTACATTACACAAGGTTCCGTATGCTTGACTTTGTAACTGAAACGGATTTTACCAGAATCATCAGGGAGCACACAGAGCTTTTTGAACTGCTGGAGAAAAAACACATCGAAGGTCTGGAGCGGTCCCTCAGAGAACATCTGTGTTACAGCATGCAGAGAATGAAGTATCAGATAGAAGTAGAATATAAAGACTATTTTGAGCAGGAAGAGCAGGAGGACTGATCATGGCGAATGTATCAATAGCTGTAAGAAACCAGAATGACGGGGTAAAGGCCTCCGTATTGGGAGAGGACCAGGCAATCCTCGTATTTGAAGGAGAATACGAAGAAGGAGATACCATTGTATTCACAACAGACAAGCCAGGCGCTCATTATGTAGTTCGCGTTGATGACTGCATGGATGAATCCTTTGTATATCTGACAAAGACGGAAGTAGTTTATACCATACCATTTGGAGAGAAAAAGATTTCCTATAACCCGCAAGCCTTTACAGGAGAGCGTCATTATCTGACTATACGGGAAGCTTTTGACCATGAAGCAGGCATTTACAGGAACCTGGCAAAGAATGTTATGGACCAGCACGGTGATACGGGCTGTTTCCCTCATGCGTTCGCCAACGTGGAAACCAGAGGGGAAGCGGTGTTTGCGGCACGCAATGCCATTGACGGCGTTCTCGCCAACGAATCCCACGGAGCATGGCCCTATGAGTCATGGGGAATCAACCGTCAGGATGATGCGGAAATGACCCTGGACTTTGGCCGTCCTGTAGATTTTGATAAGATTGCTTTGTATACACGTGCAGATTTCCCTCATGATAACTGGTGGGTAAAGGCAAAGCTTACGTTTTCCGACGGAACGGAAGAGGTGGTGGAAATGGAAAAGAGCGTGAAGCCTCACCTGTTTTCCCTGGAAAGAAAGAATATCACATGGGTGAAAATAAGTGATCTGATAAAAGCAGACGATCCGTCCCCATTCCCGGCCCTCACCCAGATTGAGGTATATGGAAAAGACTCCCAGTGAGAATAAAAAGAAGAGTGTCAGAATGATCCGGATAACGGACATTCCGGCACTTTTTTCATTCCTGGGAAACCCCATCGCTGTCTTCATGATTCTTTATTTCTGATTCTGGCATTTCTGAGAAAAAGTAGAAATACCTCTTTTCCTTTTTCGTTTATTCAGGTAAAATATAGGCAGTGGTCATAAATCACTACATAAGGAGGAAGACAGATGGAACTTTTGTTTCTGGAGCCTGTGTTTATGGAGGCCATCTGGGGAGGCACCAGACTCCGGGATGTATTCGGCTATGAGATACCAAGCGATACAACCGGAGAATGCTGGGCGATCAGCGCCCATGAGAACGGGGAATGTAAAGTTGCGGGAGGATTATATGACGGCAGACGGCTTAGCAGCCTGTGGAAAGAAGAGCCTGGGCTGTTCGGGAATTATCCCGGAGACAAGTTCCCCCTTCTGATCAAGATCATTGATGCAAAGAAGGATTTAAGCATTCAGGTCCATCCCGACGACAGCTATGCGAAAATTCATGAAAATGGTTCCCTGGGAAAGACAGAGTGCTGGTATATTCTGGACTGTGAGCCTGGAACTGAAATTGCAATCGGCCATCATGCTAAGGACCGGGAAGAGATGGAAGCCATGATACGGGATCACCGGTGGAAGGAATTTGTCAGGACCGTTCCAATCAAAAAAGGAGACTTTTTCCAGATCGATCCTGGCTGCGTTCATGCCATCAAGGGAGGTACTCTGGTACTGGAGACTCAGCAAAGCAGCGATATTACGTACCGGGTATATGACTATGACCGTTTGTCCAATGGAAAACCAAGGCAGCTTCATGTGGAGCAGAGCATTGCCAATATAAGGGCGCCATTTAAGGAAGGACAGACTGATCCGGAAACAGAGAAAGTGCCAGGTGCAGTGCACACCCATTTAGTGACCTGCCAGTTTTACTCAGTAGATAAATATGATATTGACGGCGTTTTTACAAAGGAGTCCGGAAAATATTTTACCAATGTAAGCGTTATAAGCGGAAAAGGCTCGGTAAACGGGATTCCCCTGGAGGCAGGGCAGCATTTCATCGTACCGGCAAAAAGCGGAGAGTGCAGATTTGAGGGAAAGATGTCTATCATCTGTTCCAACCCAGAGTAAAAGGAGGCAAATAAATATGAGACTTGGAGCATTAGAGGCAGGCGGAACAAAGATGGTTTGTGCTATAGGCAATGAAAACGGCGAAATTTTGGACCGCGTTTCTATACCTACAGAGACACCGGAAATCACCATGCCAAAGCTGATCGGGTATTTTAAGGATAAGGAAATAGAAGCCCTGGGAATCGGCTGTTTCGGCCCTATTGACTTAAACAGAAGCTCAAAGACCTATGGTTATATTACCACCACGCCAAAGCTTGCCTGGGCCAACTATAACATCGTAGGAGTCTTAAAAGAAGCCCTTAAGGTTCCGGTTGGATTTGATACAGATGTGAACGGGTCTGCTCTGGGAGAAGCCACCTGGGGGATTACAAAGGGCCTTGAAAACAGTATGTATATTACCATCGGCACCGGCGTTGGAGCGGGGATTATTACCAATGGAACGCTGCTTCACGGAATGCTCCATCCGGAAGGAGGGCACTTGCTGCTGTCTAAGCATCCGGATGATAACTATGAAGGAAAATGCCCTTACCACAAGACCTGCCTGGAAGGCCTTGCCTCCGGTCCTGCCATAGAAGCCCGGTGGGGAAAGAAGGGTGCAGAGCTGGCAGACCAAAAGGAAGTGTGGGAATTAGAGGCTTATTACATTGCTCAGGCGCTTGTGGATTATATTATGGTTCTTTCTCCCCAGCGAATTATTCTGGGAGGAGGAGTTATGCATCAGGAACACATGATGCCTTTGGTAAGAGAAGAAGTGAGGCGCCAGCTGGCAGGATATATCAGGACAAAAGAACTTGAGGATATAGAGCATTACATCGTTCTTCCCAGCTTAAATGATAATCAGGGCATCATGGGAGCCTTGAAATTGGCTGTTAATGAATACCAGCTGGAAAATAGAGGATAATTGCCAATTTTCTCCTAGTGATATTCCATTTCCTGTATGTTATGATACATTTTGTAACAGAAATGTAATAATTATGTAACAAATAAGGAGGATATTACCATGAGAAAATTACCAGTATTCGTTTTAGCAGCAGCAACCGTACTTACTGTAGCAGGTGTTCCAATGACCGCTCAGGCAGCAACCTGCCCGGTGTCATCAGGCAATTGCTATACCATTTCAAACTGCTTTGGACAGTCTGGGGATATCAACAGCATTTTAAGCAAGCTTGGCTGCGGTAACGGTAATAGCTGCAGCAACGGTACGACCTGCACCAATGGTTCCACCTGCAGCAACGGTTCAACCGGCACAAAGGGTGCTACCTGTTCCGGCAGTAACTGCGGAAGCAGCAAGAACAGCAGCTGTTCCAGCGGTAAGAACAACAGCTCCTGCTCCAAAACCAAGGGCGCAACCACAAACAGTGGACGTCAGTGCAAATCCTCTTACGGATGTTGGAGATAATTATTTTTGCATTTTAACTGAATCAAACAGCAAAGCGGATTGCGAATATCCGCTTGACCAGGTCGGACCGTATGGGTCCGGCCTCTTTTCTATTGAAAGATATTTGGATTTTGCATTAAAAAAACAGCCATAAGGCCAATCCCGGCTTGTGACTGTTTTTTAAAGAAATCATTTACCTTCTTCGTTCACAATTTCCTCCAAAACACGGATTAAATCGTAAATGGTGTTAATTTGTACGTTTCGCTCCAGGATTTCATTTTTTAAGTCGATGGAAAGCGTCTCGAATTTGGCCTGGACTGCTAATGTCGGTTCAACTGACCGGCTGTTTCGCATCAGCTGACCAGCTGGTACAGTTGAACTGACTGATTTTATATTAGTTTGTTGGGTTTCTCATGTTTTTACCATTCATCTGGA
>JAISYJ010000033.1:0-10783 GCA_031270005.1 Hungatella sp.
TAGGCTATCCATAACCCCAATGATGTTCAATCATAGTAGATTCCTTAAAAAGATATGCCCGTTCCTGATCGGTACAATGAAACGTTACGTGAATCACATTACTGTACCTCGTTGGTAAAATATCCACCATCTTTATAGTTCCAGGCCTTTTATATTCTAAATGCCAGTGATCGGTATACCCCTCTTGAAAGTCTTTTATTGACAAGTTAAAAAATTCTACAATTTCCTTTACTTCCTTTTTGGAAAGGAACTTACTCATGAATACCTTCCTCCTTTAATTCCTCCAACACTTGTTCCAAGTAATCGGTGCTCTTTAGGGCGGTTAAGCGAAGCTTATCTAATAATTGCTCTTGCCTATTAATTTTTTCTTCATACACTTTAAAGCGGGCCTGATACTCTTCTTCTACCTTAGCAAGCATTTCCTCACGCTTCATACAGAAATGAACCAGGTACTCAAATTTATCAGTAAGATTTTTTCCTTTACATCGCATCAGATATTTTTCTGTTTCCGGGAACAGTCTGATCGATATAGGCCGACCCTTTTTTTCTTTCATTGCCACTCTATACCTCCAATACAATTTCTCACTATAATTGTGTAAATAAAAAATATCTTAGCTATTCGTATTATCAAATTATCAAATACATCAATTAAAGCCAATTCTTTATGACTTCATGATTTTTTCACTTGTTATTTGAAATTTTAATCTTTATAATTTTTATATACACAACATCAGTGGATGTAATTGAGGTGCTTGTAGGTAACATCAATTTGGGGAACTCTAAAATTGTATGTGCTGCATGTATTGAATTACACGAATTTGCCAGATTCGCTCCCCAAGTGTTTCCAGCACTTGTTTGATGGACTGTGTTTTTATCTATCCGAAATGTTAGGTCTAAAAAAAGAGACCTAACATTTTTTTTAGGTCTCTTTCAATCTTTTCTATATTTTCCGTCCGTATGTAATGTATCTAAATTCCAAAGAACCACCGTCATGTCAGTTGTACACTCCAGTTCCTCATTCCAGGAACCATAAGGCGGACGCAAATACTCAGGCCTTGTACCGGTAATCTCCTCAATCTGCCGGTTATTCTGTTCGATCTGCTGACAGGCAGTTCTCACCGCCTCCTTGCTCATTTGTACATGAGTATATCCATGATTCCCGATTAAATGTCCATCCTCTTTCATCTGTTTCAAAATGGCCTCTTTCCCCTCCACATTTTCTCCAAGAATAAAAAAGGTAGCATGGACTCCTCTTTTGCGAAGTCCATCAAGAAGCTTTGGCGTATAAACAGAATGAGGGCCATCATCAAAAGTCAACGCAATCTCCTTATCCCCGGAGAATTGTCTCCTGACCTCATCCTTTGCCTCAGCGTCCGCACTTGCGGGAAGAAACAGGGTATCCTTTGCCTCTGTATATGATTGGTGCATGCCCTTTATAAAAATAATATCCAATATAAAAACAACCACTAAACAGGCCGCTTTCCATTTCATTTTCATAATCTCATAAGCCCAGCTTTCTGCCATTATTAATTAATCTATGGAGTATTTCAGAAAAATAAAACCAAAACATTTCTGTCTTTTTCTATCTTTTCCCTTAAATGATCCTATCACCAAGATATATCTGCTAAACAAAAGGGGACTTTATACACAATCATACTACTTTAAATCAACAGTTATCAACAGATCTACCCCCATATAAACCCCCTGCCTTCAATTCAGTCTCATTTCAGATCAAATGACAGGCACTTTACCCCTCCGGCTGGCCTTTGATTCCTTCACTCATACTTCCTGGATTCTTCTTCCCAGCACCGGCTTATTCCCGTATATCCGACAAATTCAGCATCCTATGCAAGTGCCTCCTTATTTCCCATAAAATCCAATACCCCAGCCGATAAAAAAAGGCTGTTCCCATCTTAAATGAGAACAGCCTTTAAAGCTTACATATAAATCGAAGCTTTTCTTAAGCCATGCAAACGTTAACTGCCTGCAGACCACGGTTTCCTTCTGTTGTTTCATAAGTTACTTTCTGGCCTTCTTCCAGAGTCTTGTAACCATCAGCAACGATGCCGGAGAAATGTACGAAAACTTCCTCGCCTGTTGCGTCATTTACGATGAAACCATATCCCTTAGCACCATTAAACCATTTTACTGTACCGTTGTTCATAACGTGTACCTCCTATAAAATAAAAAATATTTGATATATCGCCTGAAACAAAAAATCACATATTTTTGTAAATCATCATCCGAAAATAATGACTTACAAAAATATGTGAAATCATAACTCCATTCGATAATACACGTACATTCTAACCTGAATTTACAAAATTGTCAAGACTATTCTGTTATTTTAGACTAGAAAAGACAGGGTCCTGTCCCTTCCTAAAAAGGTACAAACCCTGTCCAAAATAGCCACAAAATAAAATTACTTTAAGGTTACTTTAGCGCCTTCAGCCTCTAAGGAAGTCTTGATCTGCTCAGCCTCTTCCTTGGATGCGCCAGCCTTTAATACCTTAGGAGCGCCATCAACTACGTCTTTAGCTTCCTTTAAGCCTAAGCCGGTAGCTTCACGAACAACCTTGATAACCTTAACCTTGTTTGGACCAACTTCGGTTAATTCAACGTCGAATTCTGTCTTCTCTTCTTCTACTGCTGCAGGACCTGCTGCAACTACTACGCCTGCTGCTGCGGATACACCGAATTCTTCCTCACATGCCTTTACTAATTCGTTTAATTCTAATACAGATAATTCTTTGATAGCTTCGATAAATTCAGCTGTTGTTAACTTTGCCATGATAATATACCTCCGTATTTAATATGTTTATTTTTAGAAAGTTCGAATCGCCTTTGGCTCCTCGAACGGCTGATTTTCTAATCTCAAGCGGGTCTTTTCCTGCTTTTATTAAGAAAATTATGCCTCTGCCGCTTCTCCGCCCTGAGCATCTGCAATCTGCTTGAGAACGCGGGCAATGTTTGTGATAGGAGACTGGATGCTTCCAAGCAACTTTCCAAGAAGGATCTCTCTGGAAGGAATGCTGGAGATCTTCTCCATACCCTTTGCATCATAGTAAGTGCCTTCTACAACGCCGCCCTTGATTTCCAGAGCCGGAGCTGTCTTAGCAAATTCAGCCAGGATTCTTGCCGGAGCTGTTGCATCTGTCTTGGATACAGCGATTGCTGTAGGTCCCTCCAGATTTGGATCCAGAGCTTCAAATGCGGTACCCTGAGCTGCAAAACGGATCATGGTATTCTTATATACCTTGTAGGAAACACCGGCCTCTCTTAATTTCTTACGAAGCGCTGTATCCTGAGCAACTGTGATACCACGGTAATCTACAACTACCGCTGACTCAGCGCCGTCGAGTAATTCCTTGATCTCGCTTACAACTGGCTGTTTTAATTCAACTTTTGCCATTATGGTTTACCTCCTGTTTAGTCTGAACCTCCCGGTTGCCTGGGAAGCCCGCTCGTATAAACCGCAAAGAAAAACCTCTCCGCCGGATGGACAGAGAGGTCTACAATTCATTTACATAAAATGATTCTTGTACATTCCTCGGCAGGCGTTTACACCTTATGCCTCACGGCACCTGCTGTCTTCGGCAGTTAATACTGAAATATTATAACATTATTTATAATCAATGTCAATCACAAAACAAAATTAGTTCATTAACTTTGCTACGTTCAGCTTTACACCAGGTCCCATGGTGGAAGCCAGTGTAACACTCTTTAAGTAAGCACCCTTAACTGTACTTGGTCTTGCTTTGATGATTGCATCAACAAGCGTCTGGAAGTTGTCCGCTAACTGTTCTTCTGCGAAAGAAGCTTTTCCAACTGGCACGTGGATAATATTTGTCTTATCAAGTCTGTACTCAACCTTACCAGCTTTGATATCGTTGATTGCTTTTGTTACATCCATAGTAACAGTACCAGCTTTTGGGTTTGGCATTAAGCCCTTTGGTCCCAGGACACGTCCCAGACGTCCAACAACACCCATCATATCTGGTGTAGCAACAACTACATCAAAATCCAGCCAGCCTTCGTTCTGGATCTTCGGAATCAGTTCCTCAGCTCCAACATAATCTGCGCCTGCAGCCTGTGCTTCATCAGCCTTCGGGCCTTTAGCGAAAACTAAAATACGAACAGTCTTACCTGTACCGTGGGGAAGTACAACCGCACCACGGATCTGCTGGTCAGCGTGACGTCCGTCACAACCGGTTCTGATATGAGCTTCAATGGTTTCATCAAATTTAGCACTTGCATTCTGCTTAACTAAAGAGATTGCTGCTGGTGCATCGTAGAGAACAGAACGATCTACTGCTTTAGCTGCCTCTGCGTATCTTTTTCCTCTTTTCATTCTAAATAACCTCCTAGTGGTATTGTCGGGGATTTTCCCTCCCACGTTCTTAAAACTACATCAACTGCAATATTATTAAGGAAGTCCGATTCGCCTGCCGGCTCACCGAACCGCTGATTTTCTAAATTTAGGCAGCACTTCCGCCTGCTTTCTTTAAGAAAATTATGCCTCTACAACTGTGATACCCATACTTCTTGCGGTACCGGCAATCATGCTCATAGCTGATTCAACGGATGCTGCATTTAAGTCTGGCATCTTCAGCTCAGCGATTTTCTGTAATTCAGCCTTAGTAATTGTAGCAACCTTTGTCTTGTTCGGAACTGCAGATCCGGATTTGATCTTGCAGGCCTTCTTAAGTAATACAGCAGCCGGCGGAGTCTTGGTTATGAAGCTAAAGCTTCTGTCAGCGTAAACAGTGATAACAACTGGAATGATTAAATCTCCCTGGTCAGCTGTTCTTGCGTTAAATTCCTTTGTAAACTGTACGATGTTTACACCATGCTGTCCAAGTGCCGGACCTACAGGAGGAGCTGGTGTAGCCTTTCCTGCTGGAATCTGCAATTTGATATATCCCGTTACTTTCTTTGCCATAATTAGGCACCTCCTAAATAAATGTGGTATTGTCGGGGATTTCCCTCCCACGAGCCTATACACCGGTATAAGCCGCTTTTACTTGTTACATCTTTTTCACTTCGCTGAAATTTAATTCCACCGGAGTCTCCCGGCCGAACATTTCAACGCTCATGGTGATGGTTTTCTTACCTTCGTTGATGGACTTGATAGCACCAACGGTATCCTTCCATGCACCGGAAGTTACCACAACGGTATCTCCCTCTTCAAAGCCAACGATGATCTCTTCGTTCTTGAACCCAAGTTTCTCCATCTCTTCTTCTGTCAGAGGAACTGGTTTTGATCCAGGACCTACAAAGCCTGTCACTCCACGGGTGTTACGTACCACATACCATGTGTCGTCATTCATGACCATGTGAATCAGTACGTAGCCGGGAAACATCTTTTTATCGGCCTTCTTCTCAACGCCATTTTTCAGTTCAATGACGGATTCTAACGGAACCGATACTTCCAGAATCTGATCCTGCAAGTTTCTGTTTTCGATTGTTTTCTCAATGTCAACTTTTACTTTGTTCTCATAACCTGAATAGGTATGGACTACATACCAATTAGCTTCTGACATAAACTCACCTTAACCCTTACGAATTATAAGACAAAACTGAGACCAAACTTGATGATCAGATCAATAATCGCAATAATCAATCCTAAAGCAATCGCTGATGACATAACAGCGATCGTCTGCTTCGTTACGGTTTCTTTGTCAGGCCAAACAATTTTCGCAAACTCAGTTTTCAGACCCTTAAAAAAGTTCTTCTTCTGAGCACTCTCGTTGTTCACTGTATCTCCCATAATTTGCCTCCTAATGAAGTAAGCGGATATGCTTGCATATCCAGTCGCTTCACAAATTCAAGGTTGGAAGACGTCTTTCTTTCAACCTTCACGTCCTTTACAACTGATTACTTTGTTTCCTTGTGCATCGTATGGCTCTTACAGAATCTGCAATACTTCTTTGTTTCCATTCTGTCCGGATGAGTCTTCTTATCCTTGGTCATGTTGTAATTACGCTGTTTGCATTCAGTACATGCCAGTGTGATTTTTGTGCGCACGACTTCCACCTCCACTTAAATTTTCATTGTTGTGTTTTAAGTCCTTTTCTCTGCTGCAAGCAATTTTGAGCATAAAAAAAAGACCTAAGCTCTTCCATTCGCCCAATTACTATAACACACAGGCCAGGATTCGTCAATCTTTTTTTATGAAAAACTATGGTATTTACGGTATTTCGCCATTATATCATGAAAGCAGATAAAATGCAAGTCCGGCCGGGAGGATATAAGGGATTTTTTGACCTGCTCCGGCCGGAAATGCTTCCATAATTATATGTATTCTGTATTTTTTTGTTATGGCCTTACGGGCGTTCCATCGGGAAGCCGTGAGAGCAGCCAGCCGTGATCCATATCCACTGCAGGATATTTTTCTGCCGCTTTTTCATCAAAACAGACTCCGATTCCCGGTTTATCGTTTACATAGGCATATCCTTCCCTGATTGCAGGACAGCCCGGAAATACCTCCTGCTCCTCTTTACTGAAGCCGGAAAATTCCTGTATGCCGAAATTATGGCTGTTTAAATCCAGGTGCATCTGCACCGCCATTCCAATAGGAGATAAGTCATTTGGCCCATGCCAGGCGGTCTTCACTCCATAAGCCTCACAAAAATGCGCCAGCTTCCTGGCAGGGGTCAACCCTCCGATGTCGCTTAAATGGACTCTCATATAATCGATCCACTGGTTTTGTACAATGGCCTTCCATTCATTGGGATTGGTAAACAGTTCTCCCATGGCCAGAGGCAGGATAGTATGGTGCCGCAGAATCTTAAAAAATTCCACATGCTCCGGCGCAAGAGAATCCTCCAGAAAAAACAGCTTGTACTGTTCCATTTCCCGGGCAAACTCCAGAGTCTCTGCAAAGCTTAAGCGCTCGTGGACATCATGCATCAGCTCCACTTCCCAGCCAATGTCCCTGCGGACACGGTCAAACAGCTTATATACACTTTGCATGTACATTCTCGGATGGAAATACGCTCCCTCCGGTGCATTGTGGGGCTTTACGATCCTCTGTATCTTTCCGTCGAAGTTTCCGCCATAGGTACCCATATGGCATCTGATATAGCGGTACCCCTCGTCCATATACCCGTGGATGCATTCTTCCACCTCTTCTATGGAGCTTCCATCCGCATGCCTGTAGACAGCGATCCCTTCCCGGCATTTTCCGCCAAGCAGGCTGTAAAGCGGCATTCCTGCCCTTTTTCCCTTGATGTCCCACAATGCCTCGTCAACACCGGATATGGCGTTATTTAAGACCGGTCCGTTCCTCCAGTAAGAACTTCCCGCCATCGACTGCCAGATTCCTTCAATGTCATCCACAGGCTTCCCTTTGAGCATTGGGCGTAAGTATTCTTCAATGGCAGTCACAACCGCCTTGTGCCTCCATGTAAATGTAGCGCAGCCATAGCCGTATAATTCCGGCTCCGTTGTTTCTACCTTCACCACAACCAGATTGATGTTTCTTGGGGCCGTTACAAACACTTTGATGTCATGGATTTTTATATGATCCATTTTTATTACCTCCATAAGTCATATTCTCTGCAAATCAGCTCTTTACAGCTCCTCCGGTCATTCCAGCAATAAAATACTTCTGGAAGCTTACAAAAAGAATTACCAAAGGAAGACTGGATATGCTGGATGCTGCCATTAAGTCATTCCACTTAATCTGATATTGGGAATTTAAGGAAATGATCCCAACAGTGAGCGTTTTTAATTCGTCCTTGGATACCAGAACAGAAGAAAACATATATTCATTCCAGCCGTTAAACAGCACGAACATGGCTACCGCTGCTATTCCGGGAACGATCAGGGGAAGGATAATATTCCAGAAGATGCGGAAGCTGGAAGCTCCATCCACCCGCGCCGCCTCGTCAAGCTCCAGGGGAATGGTCTTAAAATAAGATACGATCATCCAGGTGCTGAAGGCGATATTTGTGGCTGCATATACAATGACCAGGCCAAGCAGGGAGTTGACAAGATGATACTTAGAGAGTACTGCATAAAACGGCACCACCAGCATGACTCCCGGAAACATCTGGGTAATGAGCAGAAAACTCATCAGCTGTTTTCTTCCTTTAAACCGGAATCTGGTCACCCCGTATCCGGCCAGACAGGCACAGGCCACACAGATCACCATGGCAGAAAGGCAGACTACCAGACTGTTTAAGGTCATGCGCCCAAAATTATAAGTACTGAAAAATTTCCGGAAAGAATCCAGGGAAAACGGGTTTGGGAGCCATTTAGGCTGAGGATAATACGTCTGCGGTTCTGTTTTAAAGGCAGTGGATATCATCCACAAAACCGGGACCACGATAAAAGAAGCCATGAGAATTAATGCGGCGTAAGTCGCAATCAAACTGTTTTTTTCTTTTTCGATCTACTCATTGTCCTTTGTCACCACCTTACTCACCAGACTGATCAAATAGCATATAAAGAACACCAGGATTCCCCAGGCAGACGCTTTTCCAAATCTTAAATCATTAAACGCCGTGCCATAGATGCTTAAACTGATTAAATTCGTTGCAGTTCCCGGCCCTCCCGCCGTCATCGTGTAAACCAGAGTATACTGCTTAAACCACCAGACGCAGTCCAGGATCAAGACCGTGGTCAGGATGGGTTTTAAGGAGGGAACAGTGATATACCGGAACTGGGCCCATTTGCTGGCGCCGTCAATTTCCGCCGCCTCGTAATAATCCCTGGATATGCTCTGCAAACCCGCCAGGATCATGGTCATGACCAGGGGAAAGCCCTTCCAGATGCAGACAAAAACCACTGCCGGGAAAGCCAGCTCCTTGCTTCCCAGCCAGGAAACATTGGTGGATATAAGACCAAGCCCTTTTAAGGCGCTGTTTAAGATCCCGTACATGGGATTCATGATCCAGGTAAACAAAAGAGCCACCACAGCCTCAGGGAAAAACCAGGGGAGCATGAATATGACCCGGAAAACCGTTCTCCCTCTAAATTCCCGGTTAAGCAGAGTGGCCAGGATAAATCCCAGGATGAAATGTCCTCCTACCACCAGAATCATAAATACAGTCGTAAGCAAAACCGACTGGTAAAAGGCCGCTTCTTTAAATGCTGCCGCATAATATTTAAAGCCTACAAAATTCCATTTCGTCACCAGGTTCGTGTTGAAAAAGCTGATATAGAACCCATAAACCATAGGATAAATGATAAGGGCAGCCAGCATGACGACAATCGGCAGAGTAAAGTAATATCCTTGCCTCTGGGACTTCACTTTTATCCGGGCAGTTCCATTTTTGTTCATGAAATTCATCTTACTCCCTTCTCAATTTTTTGAGGGAGGATGGTTCCTCCCTCATTTTCATGATCAGTTATAATCCTCTAACAACTCATCAACATCGCTTACAAGAGTTTTAACTGCTTCTTCGTTCGTCTTTTCATTGGAGAATACAGATGCATACGCATTTCCAAGAGCGCTCTTTAAACCGCTGACACCTGCAAACTTAACTGTCGGACGGCAGCCGTCTGCAATCTGCTGTAAAAAGCCTGCATAATCGTCTCCTGATATATAGTCTGCCTTCTGTCCTTTTGCTGTTGCCGGAATCTTTCCGCTGCTCTGCCAGAACTGCATGTCTTTGTCATGCTCCACAAAAAACTTCAGATAGTCAATGGCTGCTGCCTTTTCTGCATCGGTTGCATAGGCGCTGACACCATAGCCTTCGGTTCCAAGCATGGTTCCCGGATAATCACCAGGCATCTTAAAGGATCCCAGCTTTCCCTTTAAATCAGGGTTGTTGGCATAAGCCACACCAAGAGCATTGGGCCCGGTAAGGAACATGCTGGTGTATCCCATGGCAAAGTAATTGGCAGCTGTAGGATAATCCACTTCTGTGATCCCCGTAGGAACGATGCCCTCTGCATTCATGTTGGTCCATCTTGAAAATGCATCCATAAATTTCTGATCTTCGGAAATATCAGTGATCCACTTGCCGTTTTCTTCCTTCACACAATCAATTCCATTTGACCATAAGTACGCCATGAAACGGCTCTGTCCGGAGGAGTTGTTGGAACCTACCATATCAAATCCCCACTCATCCATCTGCCCGTCATTGTTGGTATCCTTTGTAAGGGTCTTTGCAGCCGCCACAAACTCTTCCCATGTCTTTGGAGCCTCTAAACCGGCCTCCTTAAATCTGTCCGTGCGGTAGATCACTGCCTGAGGCTGAACCGCAACCGGGAAATAGGACATCTCCTCTCCCAGCATACAGGAGTCCACAACGCCGTTGGCAAATTTCGCTTTTAAATCTTCCGGCACAAGTTCCTTGATATCCGCTGTCAGCCCCAGATCGTGAAGGGTCGCAACTGCGTCTGCCGATGTGAAGAAAATGGTGGGCACATCCTTTGGAGTGGCAGCCATTGCGGAAAGCTTTGTGTAAATGTCATTTGTGCTGACAGCCTGCACATCAATGACCACGTTGGGGTTTTGTGCCATATACTCTTCCGCATACTGATAAATGAACTTTCCGTGTGGATCTTCTCCCGCATAACCGTCAAAAATGGTGAGCAGCACCTTTTCTCCTTCTGTTCCTTTTTCTGCAGCGCTTGTCTGAGCTTTATCCGTCTCCTTTGCCGCTGTTGTTTCATTCTGGGTCTTTCCGCCGCAGCCTGCCATCATTGACGCTGCTAATGTCGGTTCAACTGACCGGCTGTTTCGCATCAGCTGACCAGCTGGTACAGTTGAACTGACTGATTTTATATTAGTTTGTTGGGTTTCTCATGTTTTTACCATTCATCTGGA
>JAISYJ010000038.1:0-7429 GCA_031270005.1 Hungatella sp.
AGTTAGCTTAATTATAACAGAAATCTTAGAATAGTGCGCAAAAACCTCTACCATTTATGACAACTTTTAAAGGGCAGTGGAATTTAGTCCTGCACTGGAATTTACTTTTTCAATTCAGCGCTAAAAATCCTAAAGCAGTTCCCCATATCTTCTGACAAAAAGTTTTTTAAAAATAGTCACCAGAACCATATATAGTAATATGGTCAGCGCCAGCCAGGCAAAGTATACGGGCGGCAGTGCAGCCAGACCAATTGACACACCAAGACCGGTAAAGGGAATGATGGTCAGAACTGCAATTCCTGTAAAGGTGAGCAGCGTCACCGGCAGCGACGCGCGGCTCTGGATAAACGGTATTTTCGGCGTACGGATCATGTGTATGACAAGCGTTTGGCTCCACATGGATTCCACGAACCAGCCTGCCTGGAAAACAGCAATATAGTACGCCTGCATCGCCGGGTCAGTAAGCTGGTGGAACAACTGCCCGCCGCTCATGACCGGGCATATGATGAAGTACATCAGCAGGTATGTTGTGACATCAAATACTGAACTTGTAGGGCCTATCCATACCATGAACTTGCCTATAGAGGATGCATCCCACTTTCTCGGCACGGCAAGAAATTCTTTATCCACATTGTCCCACGGAATGGCTGTGCAGCTTAAATCATAAATCAGGTTAAGCAGTATCAGATGAATCGGCATCATCGGCATAAAGGGCAGAAAGGCGCTTGCCGCCAGAACTGAGAACATATTTCCGAAATTGGAGCTTGCCGTCATCTTGATGTACTTGATCATGTTGGCATAGGTTATGCGGCCTTCGATAATCCCCTTTTCCAGCACCATTAAATCTTTTTCCAGCAGGATAACATCGGCAGATTCCTTGGCAATGTCCACGGCGGTATCCACTGAAATACCCACATCGGAAGCCTTCATAGCCGCTGCGTCGTTTATGCCGTCGCCCATATAGCCCACACCATGGCCGTTATTCCGTAAAGCAGTGATGACGCGCGCCTTTTGCTGTGGAGACAGCTTAGCAAAAACACTTACTTTTTCAGCAGCTTTCCCCAACATTTCGTCAGTCATATGATCCAAATCAGAGCCCAGCAAAATGCGGTCAACTGGGATGCCCACCTGGCGGCACACGCATCGTGTCACCTTGTCGTTATCTCCGGTAAGGATTTTCACATCTACCCCATGGGCGTTTAAGGCTTTTACCGCTGCAGCCGCAGATTCCTTCGGCGGGTCAAGAAACGCCAGATAACCCATCAATACCATTTCCGATTCATCGGCTACAGAGAACGCACCTACGGGAGATGGATTGGTCTTTTGTGCCACGGCGATGACACGCATCCCGTCCTCATTGAGTTCATCCACCTTTTTGAGAATATATGCCCGGATATCATCGGTCAGCGGCAGAACCTTTCCTTCATATTCAGCAAAGCTGCAAATCGACAGCATTTCCTCTACCGCACCCTTTGTTATCATCTGCGTTTTGCCGTTTTTCACCACTACGCTCATGCGGCGGCGTTCAAAGTCAAAGGGAATCTCATCCACCTTTGTAAATCTGTCCGTAAGGCCGCGCAGTTCCTCCACAACATCCTGTTCTTGCTGTGTCCGCTCAATGATAGCTATGTCCATAAGGTTTTTAAGCCCCGTCTGATAATAGCTGTTAAGGAACGCGTGGCGCAGCACCCGCGCATCTTCCTGGCCGTGGATGTTTAGATGGTACTCAAGTACTACCTTATCCTGTGTCAGCGTACCCGTTTTGTCTGTGCATAAAATGTCTATGGAACCGATGTTCTGTATGGAGTTTAAGTTCTTGATAATCGTCTTTTCCTTAGACATAGCCACCGCACCTTTGGCAAGGCAGGTGGTGACAATCATCGGCAGCATTTCAGGTGTAAGCCCCACCGCAATGGAAAGAGCAAACAGGACGGCTTCCATCCAGTCGCCTTTGGTAAAGCCATTGATAAACAACACCACCGGTACCATCACCAGCATAAAGCGGATAAGCAGCCATGATACCGAATTTACACCTTTTTCAAAACTGGTTTGAACAGACTCTTCGCTGACATTTTTCGCCATGCTGCCAAAAATTGTGTCATCACCCGTTGCCACTACTACACCAATTGCGCTGCCGCTGATAACGTCAGTACCCATAAAGGCAAGGTTCGGGCATTCGGTCACAGTATCGTAACCGTCTCTGGGGGAGTCAGGAAATTTCTCCACCGCCTCACTTTCACCGGTCAGGGCCGACTGGCTGACGAATAAGTCTTTGGCATGCAGTATACGCATATCAGCAGGAATCATATCGCCTGCCGCAAGATGCACAATGTCACCCACCACTGCATCTTCAAGAGGAATTTCCTCTTTTCCGGCCTCCTGCCTCTGGACGCAGATGGTAGTCTTAATCATTTTCAGCAGGCTCTCCGCCGAGTTTCCGCTTCTTGTTTCCTGAACCAGCCGTAAAATACCTGATATCATTACCATTGTCATAATAATCATGACGGTCATGGGGTCGGCATCTCCCGGCTCCGCTAAAATAATATCGGTGAAAACCGATACCGCCGCCAGCCCGATCAGGATAGCGGTAAATGGATTGATAAATGCTGTGCAGATACGATGAAACAGGGACTTTTTTTTACCATGGGTAACCTTGTTGTCACCATATTTCTCCCGGGAAGCCTCTACAAGGGCATCATTTAACCCCTCTTGAGCCGTCCCCAGCTTGTCGAGCAGAATATCCGTTTTAGAAGCGGCGGCAAAGGTGAGCCTGTCGTTCACCTCGTTGCGGCGTACCATTTCTGCAAGCATTTTTTTTGTTTCTATGCGATTGTTTTTGTTCTTCATTGGTCTGTACCTCCATTTCTTGATTTTAAAAAGATGGTTGAAAGCACAGCCCATAACTGATGAGCCACATCACTTTTTATGGTAACGGAACAGAAACCACATTTTCATTCCATAACCATATATGTTGCTGCCCGTCAGGATCAGGGCTGCCTTGACTTCCGGTTTCCATTCCGTTCACCTCGCTTATCTTTGAAATATCTATATAAAACCCTGACAGGGTGTTGCCGAGTATCTTAACGCCCTAAAAAGGGCATGAAAAAACCACCGTTCGGAAAACAAAACGATGGCATAAGGAGATATCCGGCCGGCCTAAATGCCAGCAGGTGTATCAATTTTAAGACGGCCACGGACACGCAGCTGCCATGCGCCCTCAAAAAAGGCGCTCTTCCTAATTTTGCCATCATTTATATATTGTTTATAACTACTGCCGCTATCCATGACCTCACCTCCTTACAAAAAAAATCCTCTGTTAACGTTTCATAACGACAACGATAACAGAGGATATATCCTCATACATACAACGCCTGATTGCTCGAAAGCGTTTTCTCGCCATCGTTCAAGTTTTAGCTTCACAGGGCGATGAAGTTACGTTATTCCATGCCTTGGATTCGACATGGACTGTTTAACCTTCTCATAGTGTCTCCACTACTCCGCGGCAGCAACCCGTATCCCTGTGGTAGCCTCACCTACCGAAACGGAAAAAAATCATCCAAAAACAGTATATTTCCGTAGTTCTGATTTGTCAACCCCTTTTTGCAACAAGCATTACCTGATTTTCTGCAAAAATATCAAAACGTATTTGTCGATCGTTCATATTTTGTTTAAATTTCATTCAAAAACCTTTTACACAAATATCATGATTTCTTCATGTTTCATGGATATACTTAAAACATGAAATATAAATTGCTTATAAGATTTTTTTCATAATACTCGAGCTGGTAATTTATTATCAGCTCTCCTCCCTTTTTGAAATAACTTTTGCATGGCGTATTGCATGACTGGTTCTCAGAATCAGCCATGCAGTACGCCTTTTTCTTTGGCTATGCCTTTTATTAATTGACCGTTTGTCATTCCGGCTTGCTTCTATAATCCCCCCAGATTCATAAGCTCCGGAAATTGGCAGCAATTCTCAAAAAGGCTCGCCGATTCTACTTGTATATTATCATAGGTTTTAAAAAAATATTCACAGGTGGCCGTATTGATAAAGGCCGTATATTTGGTGTAATCATAAGAATTCTTGCTTGTTACGACTGCTCCTTTTGGTATGGAAACGCTCTCCATAACATGAAAGCATGAAATAACCGCTTCCATACGGCTTTGAGGTGTTGGAATAAATGATTTTAAATAAGCGGTCCTTACAAAACGCTCTGGAGATGTATACCCACCCGGCAGAGCCTGGGTACCTCCTGCCTGTCCAAATGGAGTCAGCCGGACATTCCCCCAGACAGCCTCCTCGGACTGATAGGGAGAGGCCTCCATGTAATTTCTTAAGTTCGTCATATGCCACCGGAAATCAGGGCTGTTAGACATGACACCAATCGGATTAGTTATTACTTCCATGCCTCTTTCTGTCTGCTCTATGACAACGCATTCCCCGCTGCGGTCTACCGCTATCCAGTGCAATGGAGCCACGGTCTGTGTCACCGGATCTTCAAGGCCAACGATTGAGATGGTCTTTAATAATTCCCGTAAATCATCTATATCCGTGCATCTTCCCAATATATAATGAAGGAAATCTTTGGAGGCGATTTGTTCTCGTGCCCCCGAATCCTGCCCGGTATTATATTGGGCATAGCCTGCAAAATAAAGAACGGCTGCCGCAAACCCCATTTCATTGACCCCGTCAAAAAATCCCAGGTCCCCCTCCAGTTCCTGTCCAATACCGATAAAGCAGTAGATATCACGGATTTTTTCCCTGCTTAATGCATTATCCCATTCATAATTCTTTGGAACAATGTAAAGATGAGGCTCAATATCATAAGAAAAATCCATATTCCTTCCAAAAAAGGTTTCCCCTTGCCGGGATCTCAAGGTAAATGCCGTGCACATATAAACTACCTCCCATATTGTAAATTGCTTACTTATTTATATGGGGGCCTGTGGTTTTTATGTATGTAAAATAGGGGGAAGATCAAAGGGGCTGCCATAAATAGTCTTACTGGAAAAGTGTGCAAAAAATGAGCTTTGATTGGTTTTATAATCCATTTTCAAAGCTCATCTTCTGCCAAAAGCACTATTTTATTAAATAATCTGCCATTACAAATTTCTTTTGCAGCTCCAATTTACAGGGATTGCATTACTTTTTTTAATTCATCCATGCCTTTTACAGGCTTCAAACAAGCCCCGTTGCGGCATACATAATAGTTGCTTCCCTCAGACGGAATGGGATAATCCGCTGTAAACGGAGCAGCCTCTGTCAGGGCTTCCTGGTTCAGAGAAGTTTTTAAAATTATACTTACATCAGGTGTCCGGCTTTTTTGCAGCCCCTGTATTTCTTTTAATATAGAATCCTCACCAGAAACACATACAATTTCCGTAGACGGATAAAGAAGGCTTTGGAATGCCAGCAAGGAAAAGCAGTAGTTTGCAGGGCTTTTCTCCACTTCCTGCGTCAGATAAGAAACCTGCTTTTCAAGAACGCTCTGCCATTTGATTTTCCCAGTCAGGTGATAGAGCCTGCTTAGTACATATGCTGCCACGGAATTCCCGGAAGGAAGCGCGCCATCATAAAGCTCCTTTGGGCGGCTGATCAGCTTATCCCTGTCATGGGCATACATATAAAAGCCTCCCTGAGCTTCATCGAAAAACAGTTCAAGCATCTTTTCTGAGATTTCAGAGGCAATGTTTAGATACCTGATATCAAAGGAAGCTTCATAAAGCTCCAGCAGGCCAAATGCATAAAACGCATAATCATCAAGCTGCCCGTCGTGAACTGCCTGGCCCTCCCTGTAGCGGATAAAGAGCCTGCCCTTATCAGAGGTCAGATACTTCCCTATAAACGCCTGCGCATTTTTTGCCGCATCAAGACACCAGTCATCTCCCAAAACCTCATATGATTTTGCAAGTGCTCCGATCATAAGTCCGTTCCAGGAAGTTAATATCTTATCATCCGTATGAAGGGTGGTCCTTGTTATCCGGTAATCAGAAAGCTTTTTACACAAATTTTCCAACTTTTCGCTGCCAGTTCCGTAATTTTCATTTTCAATGAGATTTGGAATATTCTTTCCCTCAAAATTACCTTTTTCCGAAACTCCAAACCATTTACAGAATTCATCTGCATCGTCCTTAAGGACCTGTTCGATTTCTTCCTTCCGAAACGTATAAAACTTTCCTTCCACTCCTTCGCTGTCAGCGTCCTGACCGCAGTAAAATCCACCCTGCTCATCAGTCAGCACCTCCCGGACGTATCGAAGGATTCCCCTGGATACTCTGGCATAAAGACTGTCTTCCGTTATGGCAAAGGCTTCCGTATAGGCATACAGCAAAAGGGCATTGTCGTACAGCATTTTTTCAAAATGGGGTACCAGCCATTTTTCATCGGTGGAATAACGGGAAAAGCCGCCTCCAATGTGGTCATAAATACCCCCCCGGTACATCTGCCTAAGGGTCTTTTCCGCAGCCAGAAGAGCGTCTTTATCTTTTTCAAAAAAGTGATGTCTTAAAAGGAAAATCAGATTATGGGGCATGGGAAATTTAGGCGCCCTTCCAAAACCTCCCCATCTCTTATCAAAGGACCGTTTTAGCTGATCCGCAGCTGACAGAAACATTTCCTTTGCAGGTTCCCTGCCCTCATTATTAACAGATGTCCCTTCTTTGTTTAAATATCCGGTTATCTCATCTCCCGCTTCCAGAAGCTTATGTTTCTCATTTTCCCAAAGCTTCCGTATGGAGGTCAAAACATCCAGAAGACCGGCGGATCCCCATCTCGAATGTTTGGGCAGGTAAGTCCCTGCATAAAATGGTTTTTGTTCCGGCGTCATAATGATCGTAAGAGGCCATCCACCGGAACCGGTGAGAGCCTGGCAGACCGACATATATACGGAATCAATATCCGGCCGCTCTTCCCTGTCCACCTTTATCGCCACATAATACCTGTTAAGAATTTCTGCTGCTTCCTGGTCCTCAAAGGACTCATGAGCCATGACATGACACCAATGACAAGTCAACTATTGCAGACAAGTTACGAATACCCAATAGATAGGAAAACAGGCTTGTCTTCTTGCCTTGCTTTCTCAAATGCTTCTTCTCCCCATGGATACCAGTTCACCGGATTATAGGCATGCTGCATCAGGTAAGGGGATTTTTCTTTGATTAATCTATTGGGTATGTCTTTATGATTGTCCACGCGGCCACCTCCTTTCAAAATTACATATATTTTTTAGCGTCCTGTATGAAATTTATTTTTATTCTGATATCGTCTCCATTTCTATATTATATTATACTTTTCAAAATGGTACGGTACAAGTGCTAATGTCGGTTCAACTGACCGGCTGTTTCGCATCAGCTGACCAGCTGGTACAGTTGAACTGACTGATTTTATATTAGTTTGTTGGGTTTCTCATGTTTTTACCATTCATCTGGA
>JAISYJ010000041.1:0-15380 GCA_031270005.1 Hungatella sp.
TAGTATGCCAGCTGCCTACAAAAGGAGGATAACAAGAAAAAAGGATGAAAGGAAGATGGAGTTGGAAATGTTTCATGACCCCATCGGTGCCTTTCGCAGAAAGGCGGGTTATAAGAATGGCTAAATTATTTTTTAGATATGGCGCAATGGGGAGTTCTAAAACAGCTAACGCACTCATGACAAGATATAATTTCTTAGAAAAGGGGAAAAACGTTTTATTAATAAAGCCTGATGCAGAAACCAGGGATGAAAAAACGAAAATCAGATCAAGGATCGGGCTGGAAGCAGATTGCATTTTATGGTCTGAGTTCAAGGGTTACGATTATAATTCAATCAAAGAATTGGATGCAATCATTGTAGATGAAGTACAATTTCTTTCAGAAAATGATATAGAACAACTTTCTAATATTGTTGATGAATACGATGTTTCAGTTTTCTGCTACGGTCTTAGAACGGACTTTACATCCCACCTTTTTCCAGGTTCCAAACGCTTGATGGAACTGGCAGATGAAATTGAGGAACTAAAAACAGTTTGCTGGTGCGGTAACAGTGCCAACATGAATGCAAGAATTGATAAAGATGGGAACGTAGTCAGACAAGGGCAACAAATATTAATGGGGGCAAATGATAAATACATTTCATTATGCCGTAAACACTATAAAGAAGGTAAAATCAAACAATAGATTTACACAAATTCATATGCTTACTATCAGCCGGGGCGTTGGCCCCGGTAAAAAAGCAGCTGCAAAAGAACATATATTCGTTTTTTGTTGTCTCAAGTGCCTGAAAAGGCTTGTCTGCACATACACTGGCTGTCTGGAAAACAGTTAGTTTGTTCTTCTCAAAGAAAATACTATTCAAATTACAATTAAAGCTTGATTAAAATAATTATTATTAAAAAAAGATTGACTAAAATAATTTTATCAAATATAATAAAAGTAACCAAAAAAAATGGCATATTGAAACAGCAGTTGTACAATATGCGCCTTAGGAGGAGGTATATATTTATGTTTAAGCAGCTTCAAAAATTAGGTAAGGCATTTATGTTACCAATCGCCATTCTTCCTGCAGCAGGTCTTTTGTTAGGGATCGGCGGGGCAATGTCCAATCCAAACACGATTGCAGCTTATCCATTTTTGAACATCTTTGCTCTGCAGGCATTATTTACTGTTATGAGTAAAGCGGGAGAAGTGGTGTTTGGGAATCTGTCACTTATCATGTGTATTGGTCTGGCTGTGGGGCTTGCAAAAAAGGACAAAGGAACGGCAGGCCTGGCAGCTGCGGTTGCTTTTCTGGTCATGAATGCGTCCATCGGTGCATTGCTGTCAGTCTTTAAGCCGGAGGGCAACACAATTGATATCGGTGTTGTAGGCTCTATTATTATTGGCTGTATGGTTACCTATTTCCATAACCGGTACCGCAATATACAGCTGCCACCGTTTCTGGGATTTTTCGGAGGTTCCCGTTTTATACCGATCATATCCTCATTTGCGGCAATTTTTGTGGGGGCAATATTCTTCCTGATCTGGCCTCCGTTTCAGTCATTATTGGTTTCCAGCGGCCAGGCCATTGCAAGCATGGGAGTTTTTGGAACATTCCTGTATGGATTTTTGATGAGGCTTTGCGGAGCGGTAGGCCTTCATCATATGATTTATCCCATGTTCTGGTATACGGAATTAGGCGGAGTTGCTACTGTAGGGGGACAGGAAATTGCAGGTGCTCAGAAAATTTTCTTTGCCCAGCTGGCTGATCCTAATTTTACAGGAATGTACACCGAGGGTACGCGATTTTTTGCAGGCCGTTTTGATACGATGATTTTCGGTTTACCGGCTGCATGTCTTGCAATGTATCACTGTGTTCCTCAAAAACGGCGTAAATTGGTATTCGGTTTATTCTTTTCAGCGGCTCTGACATCATTTTTAACAGGTATTACGGAACCCATTGAATTCATGTTTCTGTTTGTAGCTCCATGGCTGTATGTGATTCATGCATTTTTGGATGGCCTCTCCTTTGCGATTGCCGATCTTTTAAGCGTTCGCATCGGAAACACTTTTTCCGGCGGAATCATTGACTTTACCTTATTTGGAGTCCTGCAGGGCAATGCCAAAACTCACTGGATCTATGTAGTGGTGGTGGGAGTATTCTGGGCGATTCTATATTATGTATTATTCCGTTTCCTGATCACAAAGTTTAATATCCCGACTCCAGGCCGCGAGGAAGGAGAAGATGATGAGGTAAATGTGGAAACAAAGGGTACAATTGCAGAAACAGCTCTTCGCGTGCTTGCAGCGTTAGGCGGCAAGGAAAATATTGAAGATTGTGATGCTTGTATTACCCGCTTGCGTGTGGCAGTAAAGGATATCAGCAAGGTTGATAAAGAAGCCATTAAGCGGGAAGGCGCTGCGGCCGTACTGGAGGTAAAAGGCGGCATTCAGGCAATATTCGGAGCTAAGGCAGATCTGATAAAATCAAAAATAAACGACATAATCGGCGAAGAATAGGGAGATGTGATACTTATGAATAGAGGTTTGATTGTATCCTGTCAGGCGCTTCCGGAGGAACCCCTGCACAGTTCATTCATTATGGGGCGTATGGCTCTGGCAGCAAAAGAGGGAGGCGCAGTCGGTATTCGTGCAAACAGCGTGGAAGATATTGAAGAAATCAAGAAAAATGTGGATCTTCCGATTATCGGAATTATCAAAAAAGTATATGAGGAAGGCAAGCCTTATATCACCCCCACATTTGCAGAGGTGGACGCGCTGGTCCGGACCGGTGTTGATGTAGTGGCAGTGGATGCCACCAAAAATCAGGATGTGGATTTTCTGTATAAGCTTCATGAGAAATATCCTCACCAAAAATTTATGGCAGACATTTCAACAGAAGAAGAGGGGCTGCGCGCAGACGAAATTGGTTTTGACTTTGTGGGTCTGACCCTGCTGGGATATACGCCTCAGTCCCAAGGACTGGATAAATTTAAGGTACTAAAGTCTTTGATTGCGAAATGTACCCATCCTGTTATTGCAGAAGGAAATTTCAACACACCGGAACAGGCTGCAAGGGCCATTGAATTAGGAGCCTACGCAGTAGTAGTAGGAACGGCCATCACACGCCCTCAATGCATTACCCGTGGATTTGCCGAGGCAGTATCAAAGGTTAATAAATAAATTTACGCCTTCCTTCTGTTTCCTCTGAAATCTTTTCGTTTTTACTAAAAAGTGATATAATAAGAACACTTTATAAAATATGGGTTCAATTTTCACAAATTTAAGACGAAAGCACAAGAGGTATCAATATGGACATTCTTTCATCAATTCAAAAAAAATATAATACGTTTACAGATAAAGAACGAAGTATCGCGGATTACATTTTGAAGGAAGGCAATAATATCCGGAATATGAATATCTCTGTTCTGGCAGCTACTGTGGGAGTATCTGACGGCACAATCACACGTTTCTGTAAAAAAGTTGGAGGAAAATCTTTTGCAGAGCTGAAAATCCAGCTTGGAAGCGCAGGGGCAGGAAACAAGATTGCCCATTCGGATGATCTTGTGACTCAGGTTTATGATTTTTACAAGACCGTGATCGAACATTCCAATCAGATGATAGATAAGAAGGCATTGGAGTATCTGGCAGACCAGATCGCCACGGCAGGCAATATCTATATTTTCGGAGTGGGATCCTCGGGGCTGACTGCCTGTGAGACCATGCTCCGTTTATCCCGTATGGGATTTCATGTGCAAAGTGTGACCGATTCTCATTTAATGGTGATTTACAGCTCGATTTTGGGCCCCGGAGATCTGGTAATCGCTATTTCCATATCCGGTGAAACTGCGGAGGTTGTCAATGCTGTCAGGGCGGCGAAACAAAATGGAGCAAAGCTTATCTGCCTGACCAGCTTTACTGACAGCACGATCGCACAGTGCGCTGATTTTTGTTTTCCCGTAGTAAATCCATTGTTCGTCGATCAGGAAAGATTTGTAAACAGTCAGTTGGCGACTCTTTATACGATCGATCTTCTTTGCCTGATTCTTTTAAAGGATGAAGTCCGGAAGAAAAAGATGAATATTACGGTGGAAACCATTGTAAAACAGTCTCATTTAAAATAGAATGCATTAAAATAAGAAGTGCCAGGAGCAGCTTTGAATTTCTATTTCAAAGCCGCTCCTGGTTTTTTAATGAAAGGATTCTTATAGTACTTCTGTTTTCTGCATATTGTGGCATGAAAAGGAGATAATAATTTAAAATTAAGATTGGAGAATTATGGTTTCACAAGTGATGCCATTATAAAATTATGGAGAAAACAATAGCATTTCATGATCTTGTTATCATCTTGTGCGGTATAGCAATGGGAACGATTGCGCGTTTCGTTACCCTTCGCATTGATACCCGTCAAAACCCCAGTTATCCTACCGGTGTTTTTATTAACATAGTAATAGGAATGCTGGCTTCTGCTTTGGGCTCTGTTGCGATACCGGCTCTGTTGGACAAAGAATTCACGGCAGTTACTTTTATTGCCTTAGCCATCCAGCATTTCCGGGAAGTGAGAAAAACAGAAAAAGACAGTCTTGAGGATCTGGAAAAAACAGAATATTCAAAACGAGGGGCCGCTTATATTGACGGCATTGCCAAAACCTATGAATCCAGAAATTATTTATCTATGCTTACCTCTCTGTTTGTTGTACTGATTTTAAGTATTTTATCTGTGGAAAATCTGGTTATAAACTTAATGGTTGCTGCAGTCAGCGGCATTTGTATGATTTATTTCCTGACAAGAATGACAAAAGGCAAATGCATCGGTGATATCTGCAATATAAAAGAAGGAAAAATAACCATAGACCATTCGGATCTGCTTGTGGATGGCATGTATGTTACCAATGTGCTGGGAACCGGGAGAATCAGAGAATTATTTTTAAAAGAAGGAATCGGTATTGTCATAGAGCCGAAAAACGATAAGTTCAGAATCACGATTGAGAATTATGGACAGAGGCAGGCCATGCTTTTTGAAGCTACCAGGACCTTTGGCGTGAAGCGGTACAGTTTTACCAGAAAAAATTACAAAACAGGAAAGTTGCTATTGGCTTTTGTACCAATTATTCGTGATCCTGATGCTATAATAGATGTAATTAAGAAAACGCCCGTACTGGAAAACAGCAGGAAAATCAATACAATTATGGATATTAATATTGGAGGGGATATCAATGGGGCAGAGTAGTCCGGAGATATTAGTTTATATAACAGATAACAAAGAAAGAATCATATCAGGCGACCCTTTGACTCTTTATATACCAGATTCAGAGGAGCGCGAAATATGTCTGACTGATTTGGGGAAAGCACTTCGAGCCGATGTGGTACAGCTAAAAAATGGTGATCACGTATTAATCAGCAGATAGAATATTTTTAGGAGGTGGCCAATGGAAACCCAGCTGGGGAAAAATACAGTAAGAAAAGAGGCAAAAGATAAAGTAACAGGCGCGGCTAAATACACAAATGATTTCACGGATTCTCCTATGCTTTATGCCAGATTATTAACAAGTGTCCATGCTCATGCCCAGATCGTATCCATAGATACCAGTAAAGCATCTGCAATGCCGGGAGTAAAAGCGGTCATCACGGCAAAAGACTATCAGGTGTTGTGCGGAACCATGCTTCAGGACAGGCCTCCTTTAGCCAGAGAAAAGGTCCGTTACTACGGTGAACCGGTTGCCATTGTTGTCGCAGATGATGAAATGCAGGCAAAGGCTGCAGCGGGAAAGATACTGGTAGAGTATAAGCCCCTGCCGGTTGTAAATTCTGTGAAAGAAGCTTTTAAAAGGAACCCTGTTATAATACATGAAGCTCTCATGTCATATACAAAAGCAACTGAAGAGGTCTACCCCGTAAAAGGAACCAATATCTGCCATCATCAGAAAATCAGAAAAGGCGATATGCAGAAAGGCTGGCTGGAAAGCGAAATTGTTGCAGAGGGCAGCTTTTCCCTGCCTCAGTCTGATCACGCTGCCATGGAAACAAGGGCAGTTCACTGCATGATCAAGCCGGATGACAGTGTAATGATCAAGACATCATCTCAATCTCCATATGAGGTCAAGGAGTTGCTCAGCAAGTATTTTAATATTCCGGAAGGAAAGATTGTAGTCCAGGTTCCCCTGGTCGGCGGTGCATTCGGAGGAAAATCGTGTGTGCAGCCAGAGATTCTGGCAGTGATCGCGGCAATGCATGTAAAAGGAAAATGGGTCAACCTGGCCAATACGAGAGAGGAAGATATGGTCACCTCTCCATGTCATTTGGGGCTGGAAGGAACCATAAGGCTGGGAGCGAAAAAGAGCGGACAGATCATGGCGGCTGAAATGACATTCCAGATAGATACGGGGGCATACTCCGATATTTCTCCCAAGATAACAAAAGCAATCGCAGTTGATTGCGCCGGGCCATATCGGATACCAAATCTCCAATGTGACTGCTACAGCGTATACACAAACCATCCTTATATAACCTCTTTCCGCGGTTTCGGACATGAGGGACGTACCTTTTGCCTGGAAAGAATGATGGATAAGCTGGCATACGAAATAGGGATGGATCCTTTCCAGTTAAGGCGTTTAAACCTGGTTCAGGCCGGCGATTTAACTCCAACCCTTGTCAAAGTCACCGCCAGCAACACAGGGAATGCGGCAGAATGCCTTGAGAGGTTAAAAACGATCATTAACTGGAAAGAAGGTGCCTGCATAGCAGGAGAGAATGGTTTGGTCAGGGCAAAAGGAATCAGCTGTCTGATCAAGACTTCGGATACCCCTACCGATGCAGGTGCAAGCGCGGTATTAACCTTTAATTCTGATGGGAGCGTGAACCTGGATTGCGGTGCGGCTGAGATAGGGCCGGGGATGAAAACAACGGCAGCGCAGATACTGGCTGAAAAAATGAGAATCAGTGTCAATGACGTTTATGTAAAGCTTGATGTAAATACCCAGACAACCCCGTATTTATGGAAAACCGTTGCCAGCATGACAACTTACATGGTAGGACGGGCCGTATTGAATGCGGCTGATGATGCCATATCCCAGCTTCTGGATCTGGCGTCAATTGCCCTGCGCTGTCCTGCTGAAGAACTGGATTTTGAGAATAAGATGATTTTTGTAAAGCATGATCCAGAGCTTTATATCATGTTTAAGGATCTGGTAAAAGGCTACAAATTTCCTAATGGCAATTCCCTTAAAGGGCCGGTTATTGGACGGGGCGGCTACGTCATGAATCAGCTTACACCCCTCAATGAGGCGACGGGACGGGGGACGCCCGGACGGAGCTGGACAGTAGGTGCCCAGGCTGTTGAAATTGAATATGATACCAGACAGCATACCTACCGGCTGCTAAAAGCGGCTACTGTGATTGATGCCGGCAAGGTCATAAATCCCAAGACTGCAAGAGGGGTGGTCATGGGCGGCATGTGCATGGGGCTTGGACTTGGTACCAGTGAGGATTTTGTCTGCAATGAAGAGGGGATTGTAGAAGATACAAGCTTTCGCACCTATAAAATGATCCGTTATGGAGAAAATCCGGAATATCTGGTTGATTTTGTAGAGACACCACAGATCGATGCGCCCTATGGAGCCAGGGGCATTGCAGAGCACGGTATTATTGGAATATCTGCCGCTTTGGCTAATGCCATCTCTTTGGCGGCTAAAATCGATGTAAACCGGCTTCCCATTACGCCTGAATTCATATGGAGGGAAAGGTCTAAACTATGATTCCTTTTGATTTTGATTACTACAAACCAGAAAGCATGGAGGAAGCATTCGGCTGCTATCATGACTTGCTCTCAAATAACAAAAAGCCTGTTTATTATGGGGGCGGTACGGAAATTATCAGTATGGCCAGGGTAAATAGTATAAAATTTGATTCGGTCATTGATTTAAAAGGAATACCGGAATGCAGCCAGCTTGAGGTGAGCGGCGGGAAATTCAGGATTGGAGCAGCACAGACCCTTACAAGCATTGCGGAATGTAATGCATATCCCCTGTTGTCCAAAACCATAAAAAGAATTGCAGATCACACGATTCAGGGGAAAATTACCGTAGGCGGCAATCTGGCCGGCACCATCAAGTACCGGGAGGCAGCCTTACCGCTGATGATAAGTGATTGTTCCTTGCAGGTAATGACAAGGAGAGGATTGGCCGAATTACCATTTTCAAAGGTGTTCAATGGAAAACTGCAGCTAAAAGAAGGAGAATTTCTGGTATCCATATTGATTGAAGAAAGTGATTTGAATTTACCTTACAATCATGTAAAAAGAACCAGACAGGAGAAAATAGATTATCCATTGATTACCATGGCGGCATTAAAAAATAAGAAGGCCATAAAAGCGGCGATTACCGGATATGGCCATAATCCTGTCATTTTATCAGAAAAGATCATAAACCATAAATCATACAGCGTGGAACAGAAAATTAAAAAAGTCATAAATTTAGTCCACAGTGATTGTAAAAGTGATTTATCAGGAAGCAGGGAGTATAGAGAATTCGTATTGGAAAATATGCTTCAGGAAATGTTTGTTAATTTTGAAAAGATCGGATGATCCTTTCAGGAATTGAGGGATTGTATGCATTTATCAGGAAACAGTATAATTGTTCTTAATGTAAATGGTGAAGATAAATCCGTTATGGTTAAGCCATCCTACACGCTGCTTCATGTCCTTCGGGAAGAATTATCTTTAACAGGAGCCAAAAGCGGCTGTGAGAACGGAGATTGCGGTGCCTGCACGGTATTGGTTGATGACATGCTTGTCAAAGCCTGCCTGATGCTGGCGGCAGAGGCAGTCGGTCATAAGATAATCACAGTGGAGGGGTTAGAAAACGCTTCCATACAAGATGCATTTATAAGAAACTGGGGATTTCAATGCGGTTACTGTACCTCCGGATTTCTTATGGTCTGCCATGCTCTGGCCATGTACAAGCCCGATGCTGATGATCATATTATAGAAGAATGGCTGCAATCCAACCTTTGCAGGTGTACCGGTTATGAGGAAATCGAAAATGCCGTAAAATCAATCTTATCAGGGTCTTATAATTGAGAAATACGGGGTTGTACCTGAGCTTTTTTCAAACAGGTTTTTGCGAAAAAGTTATTTATATTTGTGATTCACATCTTGTCTGGTTAGCCCATACAATAAGGTATAATTATGAGATGAGGTGTATGATATGGGATGTTCTAATTCTTGGTCTTGTGGCTGCAACCGCAATAATTGCTGTGACAATAAATCCTGTGATAATAGATGCTGTAACAAAAGTAACGTGGATCCTTGTGCAGAAGCAAAAAGAGAGGCATATTGTGCCGGTTTCAGAGATGGATGCAATGATCCATGCTGCAGAGGTACCAAAAGATAGGCAAGGCTGATAGTAGGATGAGCGGGTATCCGGTATTCCGGACCCGCTTTTTAATTGGCAGTTCATCTATAATTGCGAAATCCACTGTCTTATGATACTATAATTCCAAAGTTTACCAACAGGTTCCATAAATCTGTAAGAGAGGATGAATGTCAATGGGAAATAAAAAAGGTATTATAGCTGAGTTTAAAGAATTTGTTTTGCGCGGGAATGTGGTGGACCTTGCAGTTGGTGTTATTATCGGTGCTGCGTTCCAGGCGATTGTCAATTCCCTGGTAAAGGATATCATATCTCCCCTGATCGGAGTGATCACCGGAGGAGTAGACTTCACCAATAAATTCGTGCTTTTGTTTGCTGCTCCGCAAGGCGCAGATGTTTCCACGCTTCAGGCCGCACAGGCTCTGGGGCCGGTATTTGCATATGGTTCCTTTATTACAGCTGTTATTAACTTTTTAATCATGGCTTCTGTTATTTTCATGATGATAAAGGTAATTAATTCCCTGCGCGGAAAGAAGCAGCAGGCAGAGCCGGCTGCTCCTGCGGACAAGGAGTGTCCATATTGTTTTACCCGGATCAATATAAATGCCACCCGCTGCCCAAATTGTACAAGCCAGCTGGATATACAGCCGGAAACAGTCCATGAAGATTAAAGAGATAGAAATCCGGTGCTGTAAGCTATAAGAGCATGGAAATGCGGTCTAATACATGGTTCACCGCCAATTGTCCAAATCCCCATATATTGTTGGGATAGCTGTAGGCAGGATTACGAAACGCTCCTCTTATAATTATACGGTTGACCTGTTCGCCTGTAATATAAGTGAAGTTTCCCATGCCCTGAGACCATTCAAAAATGATGGCAGATGCACCCGCTGCAATGGCAGCAGAAGCGCCGGTGCCCGTTAAGGTTCCATATTGATTTTCAGGAAGCGCACAGGGAATCTGATAGCCAGGGGCCGCAATATCAGGTTTAATAAAGCCGCTTCTCGTGAAACCTCTTCCTGATTCATCCAGGATATTGGAGGTCAGCTGATTATAAGCCGCAACGGTCAAGGTACGTCTGGAATTCCCGGGAGAGGTTATGGTTGTATCCGGATTGGAATTTAAAAAAAAGGTTCCGGTTGATATCAAGTCTCCGCTGGGCAGCCAGGAATTAAAAGAAAAAGGTTCATTTTCCGTGCTTTGGACGCGGAAATACCAGATCCCGGGAAGGGGGTTCTCAAACCGCAATAAAATCAGCTGGTCGCCGCTTTCCCGTTCAAAGACCATATTATTTACCCAGACAATGCTCTGGCTGCTCAGAAAAACAAACTTTTGGCATTGGCTGAAAGTAGGATTAATAAATGGGATTGTTTCCCGGTTTGGTGCGGAAATTTCAACAGAAAGCCTTCCGGGAATATGTGCCCAGAGTTCCATAAAGAACCGCTTGTCACTTCCTGAAATATTTAACTGGAAATCATTAAAGTAGGGTGCGGAAATGCTTTTGTTAAAATAGTGCCTGCCGTTGTTTGCCTCATTTCCTGCGGATATACAAACATTCAGATCAGGATGCTGAACAAGAGTCTCTAAGTAGGTGCTCAAAACACCCCCGCCATCATGACCGCCCTGACTGCTGCCCAAAGCAATACATATGATCATAGGACGTTTCAACCGCTGGCCTATGGAAACTAAGTAACGTACTCCAAGAACTATGTCTGATTCCTGGAAACATAGTTTGTCTTCCGAAACAGAAAATATCATTTTAAGATTCGGCTTAGCTTCTTTTAGTTTTACGATAGCCAGTTCTGCATTTGGAACAACGCCGCTAAAGGAATTGTCATTGCCGGGAGAGCCTGCAATGATGCTTGCGATGGCTGTGCCGTGGCCAACTGCATCGGTTGAAGGAACAACGGAAAGAGGATTTTCATAGTGCAGTGCGTCATTTATGGAAGCTTTTGTATATTCCGTACCAAAGGTAAAATCCTTAGGAGGTGTTCCCTCCTGCTGTGTCTGATCCCATATGGAAAAAATCCGGGTTGTTTTATCATTATTCAGAAATGCCGGATGCTGGTAATCAATACCAGTGTCCACGATGCCGATAATCATTCCCTGTCCATAAAAGTTGTAATCCATTTGGGACGAGGCGACATCCATCCCCGGGGTTGCAGGGGTAATAGTAGAAGTAGGGGTATAAAGGGAAGGAAAAACGTGGTAAGGATTTTGGCCGAGATCACATGGCTGCATATTATTTTTGAATATATGCAGCAGGGAAAACCTGTCATTGAGCAATGTAATATCATCGCCCACACCATAGGAAGGAACTAATAAATTACTTATAATCAAGTCGTAATAATTATTATCCAGAATTTTTTCCATAATTAAATCTCCCTGATAAGATCGCTTAGAGCATATGATATATTTTATGCAGCATTGCTTCCGATATGAGCGTTGTCTGTAAGCAGGCGGCATTTGCCGCCGATGTTTGGATTCTGGCCGCTTCTAATTCGCAGAAACGTGTGCAGACTCCCTTTTCTTATGCTCATAATAGGAGCACGGTTGCATAAAATATATCATATGCGCCAGTAGTGTAGACATGGAGGCCTTATCATGCAAAAAATATTGGATGATAATTATTATGATTTGATCATCAGTAATGTTATGATTCCTACATATGATACCGGAGATAATATAACTCCCATGCATTTAAGGAATTCTTTGGCTCATATCCCTGTTGATTCAGCGAATCCCTGTGACTTGGGAAAGTATCCTTATAATGCATTTCCTTCCCTACTTACTCTCAGTTCCACTGTCAGCCTTGAAAGATCCGGTATCGGAACGGTGCAGAGAAACCCTTATTTAGCTTTATTTGGGCGGGGAGTGATTGTTGCGGTCATAGATACCGGGATTGATTACCAGCATCAGGCATTTTTATATAATGACGGAACGACCCGTATTCTTTCCATATGGGATCAGACCATACAAGAAGGCGCGCCGCCGGAGGGATATACGTATGGCACCGAATATACCAGGGAGCATATCAATGTTGCACTTAAGTCGGAAAATCCCTTATCCATAGTCCCTTCTGTGGATACCAATGGTCACGGAACTGCAATCGCAAGTGTGGCGGCTGGCAAACCCAGCCAGGAGCAGTCATTCAGCGGTGTTGTCCCGGAATCCGATCTGCTGGTTGTAAAGCTGAAGCCGGCAAAGAACAATCTGAAAAAAATATTTTTTACTCCTGAAAACGCTATATGCTATCAGGAGTCGGATGTGATCATTGGGATCAGTTATGTGACTACCGTTGCCCGAAGGCTGAACCGGCCCATTGCCATATGCATTGCAATGGGAACAAACCAGTCAAGCCATGACGGACGGGGGGCAACCAGTTTTTTTACCAATTACCTGGTACAGCAGCCCCATAATGGAATAACCATAAGTGCAGGCAATGAAGCGAACAAACGCAGGCATTACTTTAACAGTACTACTGCGGAACCCTTCGTGAATAATTTTGAATTAAGGGTTGGAGAAAATGATAAGCTGTTTTCCGTTGAGATATGGCCGTTTGCCCCGGCAAGGCTGGTCATAGAGATAATCACTCCAAACAGAGAAACAACAGGGCAGGTTTTTCCGGCTCTGGGGGAATGCAGAAGATTTGCCTTTGTATTTAACCCGAGCGTTGTGTTGGTCAATAATTATATTTTTGAAGAGGAGAGCGGAGATCAGCTGGTATTGATACGTTTTCAGGACCCCCTTCCCGGAATCTGGAACATTCGGGTTCAAAACCTTGATAATGGACCATTTTCCTTTCATACCTGGCTGCCGTCAGGAGATCAGATCTCGGAAGAGACCTTTTTTATAAATGCCAATCCGGACACTACCGTAACTTCTCCTGGAAATTCAACGAATCCTCTGACAGTTACCGCTTATAACCAGTATAATGACGCTGTACTGCCTGAATCAGGAAGAGGATATACAAGAACCGGATTCGTTAAACCGGAGATAGCAGCACCGGGTTATGAGATTACCTGTGCGGTTCCGGGAAACCAGTATGGAAGCATAACAGGAAGCGGATCTGCGGCAGCCCAGGCGGCGGGTGTTGTTGCCATGGTTTTTGAGTGGGCCGTTTCAAGGGGAAATTATACCAATATAACCGGAAACGATGTGAACCGTCTGCTTATACGCGGAGCGCAGCGCACTATTGCGAATACTTATCCCAATAATATCTGGGGATATGGACAGATCGATATTAACTCGCTGTTTGAAAGGCTTACGAATATTTAACCGAATCAAGCAGGGGTATGGATTGGGAATATCCGCCTGAAAAAGACAGCAGATCAATGGATATTTCTTTTTCTATTAAAAACGGGGCGTACCGCAGTCCGTTTTAATTTTATGATTGAGGTTATTGAAAACATTCGATATAATGAAAGAGCCGGCTTTTAGCCCTGCCCTGATCTGATGCTGGTTTGGCCTGCTGGTTTATTTCAGTTTTCAGGAAAGGAAATGAAAAATGACAGGATACAGGAAAGAGGAGAAGGAATGGAAGAAACGAAAAAGAGCGGATTGGAAGAGCTTGAAAAAGCGGCTGAAATCAGCGGATTCAAATGGTATATTTTTGATATCATTTACGAGGGGCTGGAACAGGACGGAATTGAAAAAAATAAATTCAGCCTGGATAAGGAGGAAGCAGATACAGTCTGTTTCATAATAAGGGATGGAAGCTTTACAGTTTGCGGCAGAGCCGGAGAAAATATCAGGCAGCACCATAGTATTTATCACGGAATCTGTGATTTTTTTGACAGAATCTATGAGAGCGAGGAAAATACAGAAAAAGCAGTGACCCGTTTTCTTATAAGAACTCTTGATTTACCGGCCCTGATGAAAAAACCAAGCCGTTCCATGCTGAGAGACCAGATCTGCAAATATCAAAAAGAGACCGAGGCCCTGGAGGAGAAAATAAAAAAGGAGCCGGGAAAAAAAGAAGAAACGATGCTTTCTCTTAACAGGATTTATTTAAAAGAATTAAAAGAGAAAATGGAAAAACATTATGGGGAAACAGTATAAGAAAAAAATCTTTGTTTTATGTGTATAAAACCTCTGGATAAGGTCATAATAGGATTATACCAAAGATGAGTGAATACTTATCCTCCCCTTTTTAGTGAGAGAAGTCCCATAAACTTATGTTTATCTGGCTTCTCTCATTTTTTGTCATCATCTTTTTCTGCAAAGCTGTTGCCAATAGGAGAGTATTACTGTGGCAAGAGAAGTTCGAAAATCACCAATAGAGAAATTACAAGAAGAGCTAAAAAAGAAACAAGAAGCAATAGAGCCGTATAAGTCGGCTATAAGTACCTATTAAATTGAAAACTCAGCACTAATAAAATATTCTTTAGGCGTTTCCTGCTGTGGTTCGATTCTAATCCCTTTTATTATTCGATATTGGCCGGCAGATAATTTGCCATATAATATCTCAAAATCAGTAGACCACGGGAAACTGCTTCCTTTTTTTATCCATACCCCATAGAAGTAAACATAATATTGTCCTTAACCGGTAAAGAATACCATTTTTGACCATCTTTTACTTCAAAAATATAATCTTCACCAAATATGGCTGGATCATCAGCAGAGTAATTAATACACACTGTAATCTTTGTATCAACTACACTTTCTACCGTCATGGTTACACCACTAAAATCATTTAAAACGAATGTGCTTTCAGACCTTGGGGGGATTATACCGTTATTATCTTTGTAATTGATATTGCTTCTATAATTAGTATTAAAAAAAATGAAACAATGGAAGCAAAGATAAATACTTTTTTCTTCATTTTCTTATCTATTCCTTTTACTCTGTGATGATTTTGCAATTTATTTTATACTTTTATTCTCAAATAACCATTGGGATGGTATCCTTCTAGTGCTAATGTCGGTTCAACTGACCGGCTGTTTCGCATCAGCTGACCAGCTGGTACAGTTGAACTGACTGATTTTATATTAGTTTGTTGGGTTTCTCATGTTTTTACCATTCATCTGGA
>JAISYJ010000117.1:0-2964 GCA_031270005.1 Hungatella sp.
GAATCCCTAAATTATAACGAGCTGTTGCCGCAGCTTCTATTATACAACAATACAATAAATAAGCTAACCCACTACTTTTCGTTTACTGCGGCGTCGAAAAGACGTGGGGATTAGGAGGGGAGGAACGTGAATGTCCAGAAGAAGGTATTTTTACAGGTATGTTTGCCAGATCATGTTGTAGAGTGGATCGACTTAAGCGCTGAGAAGAAGGTATTAAAGAGAGGTCCTACTTGCAGATTGGTACTGATTGAGGCACTGACATCTATCCATGAAACTGAGTTGCCGAAGCTTCAATTTATCTTTAGCCATAAGGTAAATGTTGAAACCACTGTTGTGGCCTTTGAGATCACAAATCAAATGAATGATAAGCTTTTGAATCTATGCAAATACATTCCGGTATCTAAAAAGAAGTTGGCAGAGATCCTAATATGCCAAAAGTTTGAAAATTCACGGGAGGTATAGCTTATGGTTTATTACATTTCAAGTACCATTTATCATCAGACGATTTTAAGCACGGTGGATGAAAAGGGACAAATCATAATAGGCCAACAGACTGATAATCACATAGAATTCTTGAAATACATAAAAAACAATATAATCACATTGAGTGATATTGAGTTTTTCATCGTAGATTTAAGTGCACTTGATGATCTGGATGACGATATTTTACAGGCGTTTAAGATGTATCGGACCATGTATGATGAAACACGTTGTATTGTTATTGCACCATACCGCTAAGCAGGAGATGCTTTATTATCCCAATTATTTGCTTTAGGTATTTGGAACATCATCGCAACAAATGATTACCTTGAAATGAAAAAGAACCTGGTACTTTGCTTATCGGATAAAGGTATGAGTTTTAAAGAAGCCTTGGTATTTAAAGATGTAAAGAAAACGGAAGAAATAGACATTAACGAGGTAAAAGCTGTTAGCCGGGTAATGATCGGACTCACCGGGACTCAGAAGCGTATAGGGACTACCCATAGTGCGGTAATGCTAGCTGGTTGTTTGCGAAAAAAGGGGTATATGGTTGCTGCTGTAGAGTTTAATCCATCTTGTACTTTTCAAAAAATAAGAGAAGATTTTGGTGAAAAACTTCATGATCATTTTTACTTTTCAATGAACGGGATTGATTACTATCCAGACATTAATAGAGAATCTTTTCAGAAAGTTTTGGAGAAGAGCTATAACTTTATCGTTATGGATTTTGGTAATTTCCAGGATTGTAATATGGAGGAATATCATAAGTGCCATGTACGGTTGATTTGTGCCGGTAGTAAGGCATGGGAATTGGAATATGCAGCCAGTATTTTGCAGCAATATGATGATGAAATATTAAAGCATGTACATTTCTATTTCAATTTTACGGATAAAAATTATGAAAAACCAATCAAGAAACAAATGAAAAATTCTAAAGGTGAGAGCTTGAATGTGCATTTTCTTGATTACCGGTCTGATCCCTTTAATACGTATGAATTCCCAGCGGTTGAGCGATTGTTAGGTGAATATCTTAGAATTGCCCCAAAGAAAAAGGGCTGGTTTGGTAGAAGAAGAGATAAGTAAAAAGGAGTGATAAATATTTGTAATGAATAAAAGAAAATACTTAGCTTTATTGAGTGCAGTACTAATAATAACCAGTATTCCAATTCCAAGCTATGGCGCATGGATACAGAAAGATAACCATTGGATATATGAGGACAACCAGGTTTATGTAAAGAGTACCTGGATACTGTTACCCAATGAGACGGGGGACGCTGTTGATGCGGCCTGGTATTACTTTGATGAAGCTGGTTACATGGCTACTGGTTGGCAGCTGATCGCTAATAAATGGTATTTTCTAAATCCTGTCTCAGACGGAACTAGAGGAAAAATGCTTACCGGTTGGCAATGGATTGATGGGCATTGCTATTACCTGTCAACCCAGACTGATAGTGTTCATCAGGAAGGAGCCATGTATACAAATGAAAAAACTCCAGACGGTTATTTTGTAGATGCCTCTGGGGCCTGGATCGACGAAAACGGTACGGTACAGTATGTACCGGGTAAAGGGATACAAACAGTCATTGTTAAAAAGGCAACATCAACAACTAAGTTTTCCGGTGGAAGTTCAGGAGGTAAGGGAAGTAGTTCTAAGCCTGATAAGGATACTGAGCCTGACGCTGGTTCCAAACCTACAACACCAGGAGAAGGGGAATCGGAAACAGGGCCTGAGATTCCGGAGCCAGTGGAACCGGAGGAAAAAGAAAAGCAGTACGGGTATACGGTGAGGTATATGGATATCAAAGATAAAACCGTATTACAGTCCATGACTGATATAGGAGTGGAAGGGGAGATGATTACTATTATACAGCCGGTTATTGATGGCTATATACTGTGCGAAGGGCAGAAGGAAAGCTTCAGGCTGACAAGTGATCATATGATCCTAAACATCTATTACGAAAAGGAAAGTGTGGCTTCCCCTTCAGATGCCCGAAAGATTGACTGGAACCTCTATTTCATTGAAAAGGGAAATCCCAGCAATGAGATACTGAAAGCCCAGAAGGGACAAACAGAAGAGGACAGGCAGCTTGTCATTGACTTCCCAGAAACTATTTTAGGTACGGACCGGCATTATTATCATTCTCTTGCTTCAAGTCCGTGGAGCGTCATTGTAAATGGCAATGGGACTCAGAAATACTACATAGAGTTTGAGAAAGGAGATTATCTTCCCGAAGAGCCTGATCCGGATCAGGAAGCCAAAGTAAAGTTGGAAAAATGGCTGGAAATTTCAAAGGCAGCGGATATTATAATTAGCGGCCAGGAGCCATCATATCAGCAGCTCATAACTATGAGTATAGAAGAATGTAATGAAAGGCTTCTTAATTTAGTTTCAATGGCAGATGGTACGGAGCGAAAGGAAATATATCTTATTGCAAAGCGGCATGAGCCAAATACTGTGATCGTAAGTCAGACTTTTCAAAACAT
>JAISYJ010000129.1:0-33510 GCA_031270005.1 Hungatella sp.
AACAGGAATAAGCATTAAAAATATATATTTTAGAAACGGACGATTCTCTTTCTTACACATGGAAATCCTCTGCATACTGAATATGATCAGACATATTATAAATAATGTGGAAAATATATTATTTATAAGAATACCTCCATTAGGCAATTGGAAGTATGTGTTGACCAGATTATTGCCAAAGTCCATAAATATAAATCCAATCCATAAGCGTATTAAATATTTTACCGGATTTCTTGTGTATCTCATACCATTGGCCGTAGCAAAAATAAATAAAGGTGCTGATAGTCTGCCCAGTATTGTAAACCATAAGGGAATAGGTAAAACACCTGTAAAAGTATAGTGAATATGGTCAAACACCATCAGCACCAAAGCTATTATTTTAATCTGAAAACTATTTAATCCTTTTTGTAACATTTATGATCTCCTTTTCTTTATTTAACTTATATTTATTATAATTTCATCCGCCCCTGCAGCGCCATTGATTTCGCTTACAGGAAACGAACATTTTTGTCACTTTTCATTATTCCGTGTAAGCAATGAGCATAGCGCCGCAAAGCGGCATTTGGCGAATGCAGCAGGATCATGGATCCTTGCGCCTATTATACCGGGATCCCTTTATAAGCATTAGGGTTGTAATTATTCGGACTTTTAATCGTCCATACAAGTGCTTTGATCTGGTCATTTGTCAGTTCCAAAGGCTCAACACCGTAATAATGCCTGGCCGCCTGTTTCAGTCCATAACAGCCTTCTCCATAGTAAGCAATGTTACAATAGAGTTCCAGGATTTCATCTTTTGTAAGTTCTCTTTCAAGCTGAACAGCAACAAATAACTCTGCCACCTTCCGCTCATATTTCTTCTCAAAAGAAAAGTACATATTTTTTGCAAGCTGCTGGGTAATCGTGCTCCCCCCTTGCACAAAGCTTCCCGCAATGATATTATTTGCCATGGCCCTTGCCGTGGCAATGGGGTCAAAGCCAAAATGATAATAAAAACGTTTGTCTTCCGATTGTAACACCTGCGCTTTGTATTCTTCCGGTATCTCATCAAATGTGATATAACCATCCTGCTGTTTAAGCTCCTCAATTCTATCCGGCACACTTATGGTTTCTGTTGCAGCCTGATACATTTCATATCCGGCAGAAACCATAGGAGATATTTTTACAATACCCATAAGGAAGCTGATGACAGCAAGTAACAATACACTGATCATGATTATTTTATTTTTCATCAAAATTACTCCTTTCCTGGTTTGCTTCCTCAGTATATCAGGGAAAGGAGTATGGAACCATAGATTTTACTTACAGTAAACGAACAAATTTGTAAGATAAAAGGGCTCCGCTTCAAAAAAGAGCGGAACCCCTTACTGCAGGAAAGACTGTCTGTCTTTTGGAAATGTTATTTTAATTGTTGTACCGTGGCCCACGGATGAGTGGGCTTCTAATCCCAGATACATCTTTTTACAGAGTTCCTTGCACAGATATAGCCCGATCCCCGTGGACTTTGCAAATGCTCTTCCGTTTTCTCCCGTAAATCCCTTTTCAAACACTCTTAAAAGGTCGCTTTCAGAAATGCCAATTCCGTTATCCCGGATAAAAAGAATCATGTTTTCCTGGTTTTCTGAAGCAAAAAACCATAGAGTCAAAGCATCCTTTTTATATTTGATGCTGTTTGCAATAATCTGTCCAATAATGAAATCAAGCCACTTTTCATCGGCATAAACCATATGATCAAGATTGTCCAGTTTGACCTGTGCACCGCACCCAATCAGTTGTTTTGAATGTTTCTTTACAGCAGACTTCACTAAGCTGTCAAGAGAAAGCCTTTTAATGTTGTAGTCAGACGCTACATTTTTGCTTCGGGCATAATAAAGTGCCTGTTCGATATAAGAATCCACCCGTACTGTTTCCTCGGATATTCTCTTTGTTATGCCATTACGGTTATTTTTACAGATAAGATCAATGCAGGAAATTGGGATCTTTATCTCGTGGATCCATGTTTCAATATATTCCCGGTATTCATCCTGGGATATCTTATAGGAAGCAAGTTCGTCGTTCATGGCTTTTGTAACCTGCTTAAGAACCTCACAGAGTACTTCTGCCTCAGCAAAATTTGGTACTTCTAACAGGGAGGCAATATACTGCTTTTGATCCATTGACTCCAGTGTTTTATTCAGTCTATTGTAATATCTGCTGCGGACCAGGTATTCGTATGCCAGCGCACCGATGGAAATTATGACAACGTTCATGCTGATAAGAATAATGGCATAATGGCTGATATGGTAGATATCTAGCAGCAGCACTAAAAAAACAATGATAAAGCCTTGCGCCAATAAAAACAAAATCTTATCTTTTAAAAAGCCTGATAACTTCATATCATATACCCTTGGCCGCGTTTGGTCTTTATTAAATCTGCAGCGCCTATTTCTTCCAGTTTCTTACGCAGACGGTTGACATTGACCGTCAGTGTATTGTCATCAACGAATTCATCCGACTGCCAAAGCTCATCCATCAATTCATCCCGTGAAATGATGCTGTTAGCGTTTTGCATTAAAACAGAGAGAATACGCAATTCATTTTTCGTAAGCTCGGCCTCTTTGCTTTCATAATAAACTGTGCTTTTTGCCATTGACAATGTGAAGCCCTTATATTCTATTTCTGATAAATTATTTATCCGGTTGGTGCGCTTTAATATTGCTCCGATCCTGGCAAGCAAAATCTGAATGTTATAGGGTTTTGTTATAAAATCATCTGCCCCCAGGTTCATGCTCATCAGTTCATCCATATCATTGTTGCGGCTTGTCACGACCATGATTGGCACGTCTGATATCTTGCGGATCTCCCGGCACACGTGATACCCATCATAATATGGAAGGTTGATATCAAGCAGAATTAAATCTGCATTTGAACCCGTTGCTTCCGAAATAATATCTTTAAAGTTATCACTTGTTTCACATGAATAATTATAGCTTTCAAGCAGCGAAATTAATTCTGTTCTCAGAACGATATCGTCTTCTATGATAAACAGCTTCAAATTGAATTTACCTCCCAAATTCCCTTTTATCTTATTGGTATTATACCCATTGCTTATAATAGTTTAGCCATATAATATTCGTCTGCATATGTTCCATCCACAATCATGGAATTTTTCTTTATTCCTTCAACTGCAAATCCATTTTTTTCGTAAAGGTGTTTCGCAGCATCATTGATACACATTACCGTTAATTCAAGTCTGGTAACCCCTTTATCATGGGCCCACTTATCAAGTTCCTTGAAAAATGAGGTGCCGATGCCTTGCCGCTGATAGGATGCACGAATCCCCACAACGATATAAGCAGAATGTTTTACCCTTCTTAAATTGCCTTTTTGCGCAGATATATATCCAACAATTTCATGATCTGCTTCGGCAGCTAAAAACAGGTTATCTCCTATGGCAGCATCATTGATGGCAGATTTTATTCTATCTATATTTTTCGTTCATTTGGCTCGTACATCATAAATTTCGTCTCAGCATCAAGTGCGGCCATCATCTGCCAAAGGGATTCTGCGTCCTTTGCCTCAATTGGTCTGATGATAACATTCATAGAGTCTTACACCTCCGTTTCATCAACCAAAACTTGAAAAGAAATCAGAAAACAACTGATCCTGCTCAGGCTTATGGGCAACATAGCCTATGGCAATTTTATTGTTTGTCAGTTCTATTAATTTTTGTGCGCCTTCTTCACCAAAGGCTCCGCATAATTCAACTGCTCCAACACCTTCACTTTCTAAGAAAATGATTTTATCGCATGCCTCTTTAAAATTTCTAACTGTAAAAACATAGCTGATTTGTTTTTCTGTTTCAAAACAAGCCTGATGCTTTTCCGGACTATAGTGACTTCCCATCAGCAAAAATGCAAACTTTTTCTTCATTTTACTCGCTCCTAATATAAATGTTTTTTAATTCAAAACTGCCAGTGATATAAGCCAGGATTTATTTTTTCAAATCCGCTCCCAACGCCAGTGATTAAACAGCAAGTGACAATAAAGCCTGAAAGATATCATCTTGATATCTCCCAGGCTTTCATCCTTCCGCACCCCAATTATAAAACTATGAGCTTTCCCCTGGCTACAGACCGGTCAACATTTTAATCTGGTTATTATTATATATTTTCTTAGGTTATTCGTCAATATTCTTTGTATGCGGTTCTGGCAAACACCCTTTTTATAGGGCATATTCTTCTTTGTTTCAAACACAGCCTTTATTTATAATCAGTTAATTTTTATTTAGCAGCTGCAGCTTCAAAGGTGATGATTTCTTCGGAAGCTGATGGATATCTTCCTGATTTATAGTCGGAAGATATCACGATATCTTTAAATCCGATGCTTTCAAGCACTAATCGAAACTCTTCTACTCCGTACCACCGTAACGGAAAACACTCTAATTCCGTCTGCACGAGCGTACCTTCACGCCACTTTTCATATCGTCCATGGGAAATTGTATATTGATTGATATAATCAACCTCTACAATTTTATTTTCTAATGTAATGATATCTCCACTGGGGCACTCCCAGGTTCTTGTGGAAACTAGCTCTGTGGAAATATCCTTTTGCAAAAATATATCAACGATTAAGCGGCCGCCGTCGGATAGATGCTCATAAAAGTTTTGTAACGCTTTTATGGAGTCTTCCCTTTTATATAGTAACAGAAATGTTCCCGTCGGCACGATAATAGCCCCATATTTTGTATCCAGTGAAAAAGATTCCATCTTTGCCTCAAAAAGTTTAGGATTCAGGCCCCTTTTTTTACAGTTTTCATGACAGATACGCAGCATATCCGTTGAACTGTCAAAGCCTTCGACATGGAAGCCTTTTTCCAAAAGAGGAATCAATATACGTCCGGTTCCGGTTGCAGGTTCAAGAACCGGACCCTTACACGACTTTAACCGATCCGCATAAAATTCTATATCTCCAAAAGATCGGCCCACAGGCTTATCCATATCATACACTTCTGAAGACAATCTGCCATAATAGCTTAACATTTGTTATCACCTTTCCTTCCTGATTATTCTGTTGTTGCACTTTTAACAGGGATATAAATATCCATGACCGTATCCTGCCTATGATGACAGCGTTCATCGTAGAATTCAAAATCAAGTTTCCTTTCGTCGTAAACATAACCGCTGTCTTTAAACCAATCTTCAAAAATATATTTCCACGTTCCTGCAATGACCTTTGCAAACTCTTTCTGCTCCCAATCACCGGTGGTATCCACAGGATTGGTCGTAAAAACAGCGTACTCGGCATCTGGAATTTCTACTGTCAGCATATCTTCTCCGGTATTTGAAAAATCTTCTACAATCACACCCAATAGATAGATTGCTTTGCCGCCTTCTGATAAAGGAACATACAACCCCACTTCCCCGTGCTTTGCAGGATTTAAAATTTTGTACATTTTACTTTCTAAATTTTCACCGTTATAGTTGCTCCAGAAAGAAGCAATATCCTTTGTATAAGCTGCTCCGGTAATATCGGTTTTAATTCCATAGCCGGCAACCTTAAATGCAGGTCTTTTTACAATAACAGGACACCCGCTTTTTGCATCAGAATATCCGGACAGCCGTTCCACATACTGTGTGGGAGTATAGCCAAAGGCTTTACGGAAAGCTTTGGTAAAGCCGCTGGATGTCTCAAACCCGTAATCCACAGCAATGTCAACGACTTTCCTTCCCTTAGATAGTTCCGTGGCTGCTAAGGACAACCTGCGCTCCCGTATGTATTCCATGACAGATGCACCCATGCACAGATTGAAAACCCTGCAAAAGTGAAAAAGAGAGTAGCCGGATTGATTCGCAATTTCTTCTATCGTAATATTTTCTTTGATATGGTCTTCCATGAACTGAATACTTTTTTCTATATGTTCTCTGTAATTCAATGCTTACCCCCACCTGACATTTATTTAATAATGATTTAATTATAACATTAATTTTTAAAGAAAGATGTTCCTGCATTGCGGAATATCAAGATCGATTCTATTAATAATCACACTTGATATAAGCAGAAGTTATGTTATATATAAAAAGCATTAAGTTTACCAATACCAATTATCATGTTATAATAAAGTGAATTAAATACATCCCATCAGTTTTATCATGGGCTTTAAAGGAGAATCATGCATATGGAGAGATTAATAGGAACTGTTTCAAGAGGTGTACGTGCTCCCATTATCCGACAGGGAGACGATATTGCTGAAATAGTTATTTCAAGTGTAATTGATGCAGCAAAAAGTGAAAATTTTGAATTGCGTAACAGAGATGTTGTGGCTGCTACCGAGGCCATTGTTGCCCGTGCTCAGGGAAACTATGCTACTGTTGACCAAATAGCTGCTGATATTAAAAATAAATTCGGTAATGAAACCATCGGTATTGTATTCCCTATTTTAAGCCGTAACCGTTTTTCCATTTGCCTTAAGGGCATTGCAAGAGGTGCTAAAAAGATCGTGATCATGTTAAGCTATCCTTCCGATGAGGTAGGCAATCACCTGATCGATCTTGATGCTTTGGATGAAAAGGGCATTAATCCCTGGACTGATATTTTGACAGAGGCACAATACCGTGAACTTTTTGGCTACCGTAAGCACACCTTTACCGGAGTTGATTATATTGAATACTACAAGGAGCTTATCCAAAAGGAAGACTGCGAGGTAGAAGTTATTCTTGCAAATGACTGCCGGACAATCTTAAATTATACAAAGCATGTTCTTAGCTGCGATATTCATACCCGTTTTAGAACAAAACGTTTATTAAAAGCTGCCAATGCAGAGACTGTGTTTGGTCTTGATGATATCTTAACCGCATCAGTTGATGGCAGTGGATATAATGAAAATTATGGCTTGCTTGGCAGCAATAAAGCGACTGAAGACACTGTTAAGCTATTCCCCCGCAATTGCGACCCAATCGTTAAGAAGATTCAGGATGGCCTCCTTGAAAGGACTGGAAAGCATATTGAAGTTATGATTTATGGTGACGGCACTTTCAAAGATCCTATGGGCAAAATTTGGGAATTGGCTGATCCGGTGGTTTCTCCGGCTTATACGGAAGGTCTGGAAGGCCAGCCCAATGAAGTGAAATTAAAATATCTTGCTGATAACGATTTTGCAGATTTAAGCGGAGCGGAATTAAAGGCTGCCATCTCAAATTATATTCAGAGCAAGGACAACAATTTAGTGGGCAGCATGGTATCTCAGGGAACTACCCCCCGCCGCTTAACCGACTTAATCGGCTCCCTCTGTGACCTTACTTCCGGAAGCGGTGACAAAGGAACACCTATCGTATTAGTACAGGGCTACTTCGATAATTACACCAAATAACTCAAAAGGCAGTGGCTGAAGCCTGCGTCCAATATAGATGTTTTCAGTTTTTGAGATTTGCCGTAGGATTTTAAGTCCTACGGCTTTTCTCTTGCCATAAACCCTGTCCACAATCGCCATAAAACCGCCGGCTGATTCCTGGTTCTTTTATTTTCATAATGAGCCTCCTTACCATACTAAAAAAATGCAGACATGGTATTGCATTTTGGTTCGTGTCATGATAATATTTAAATTACACCGTAATATTACACTGTAATTTATACATAAGCGAGGTGATAGAACATGTCAAGGGACTTTCAGCAAACTCACGAAAATCTGTTGGTTTGTGCAAAGAAACACTTCTTAGAGTTTGGCTTTGAGCGAGCCAGCATCCGAGAAATTTGCAAAGATGCTCATGTGACCAACGGGGCTTTCTACAACCACTTCGCCGATAAGGAGGCGTTGTTCGGCGCTCTGGTAGACCCGGTCGTCCTGGCCGTTTCCAAAATCTATTCCGATTCTGTAGAAAAGCATTTTGAGATGGCAAGAACTGACGAGCTGAAACAACTGTGGAAATTATCAGAAGAAACGATTCTGGAAATTATTGAGTACATCTATACTCACTTTGATGTCTTTCAGCTGTTGCTGATGCGCTCTGATGGCACGAAATATGCGGATTTTCTGGACAATGTGGTGGGTTCTGAAGTGCAGGAGACAAGGAAATTGGTTGACGAGCTAAAAGCAAGAGGTGTTCCAATCCATGACTTAGAGGAAGGTGAGTGGCATATGCTGGTTCACTCTTACTATGCTTCCATCGCTGAAGTCGTTATGCACAACTACCCAATGCCAGCAGCCCTTAAATATGCTCATACCTTAGCTGCATTTTTCAGTTCCGGCTGGCAAACCGTTTTGGGGATTTAATCCCCAAAATTTTTGGCTGCGAGTTAGTTTGGCCTAACTATGTAATGTGACAGAAGTAATATCGGCACGATTCTCCCCTTGCCAGGGATATACAAATTTTTCAAAAGAGAGGAAAAAATTGAAATGGAAAAAAGCAACAAACTTACAGGTAAGGATTTAATCAACGTCGGTATTTATACCGCAATGACCCTTGTAATATTCTTTATTATTGGACTACTGACAGCGCTACCGGCAGTGTACCCGTTCCTGTTTATCATTTGGCCGGTTGTTTGCGGTATTCCAATGATGCTGTACTATACTAAAATCAAAAAAATTGGTATGTTGACCATCACCGGAATCATAAGCGGAATTTTCTTTTACCTTATTGGCTACGGTTGGATTGGCTTGCTTGGCTGGATTTTGGGCGGCATTCTAAGCGATCTTGTTCTGAAAGCTGGTCATTATCAGAGCTTTAAGGTTACCGCACTGAGCTATGCGTGCTTTTGCCTTGGAATCATGGGCTGCCCTGCTAACCTCTGGTTTGCCGGTGAGTCATATTGGGAGAACATTCACAGCTCCATGGGTGATCAGTATGCAAATACTTTACAGTCACTGATGCCATCCTGGATGTTGTATGCAGGTTTTGCGCTGTTGTTTGCAGGCGGTATCTTGGGCGCATTGCTTGGACGCAAAATGCTGAAGAAGCATTTTGAGAGAGCTGGAATTATCTGATGGAACAGCTTCAAGCAGTTGCAGGCACAAAAAAAGGCCTTTACCTCGATCCTCGGACAAAGTTGCTGCTGATGGCCGTCGTTGCTACCGCTGAATTTTTGTATAATCATACCGCCTTTATGATTGCGGTGGCACTAATTCCTTTTGTGCTTTTGCTTACCAACCGGCAGTATAAGACCGCCATTACCTTTTTTGTCCTGTTCACTATGGGACTGGTGGTACAGTCGGTTCAAAATAACATCCAATTCCCTATGGTCATCAATATGATCATTGTGCTTTTGGTCGGACTGGTTCTGCGGCTATTTCCTGCCTTTATGATGGGGGCGTATTTCATAAAATCCACCACTGCAAGCGAATGCGTTGCATCGCTGGGCCGGATGCACATCGGACGGCAGATTACCATTCCACTGTCTGTTCTGTTTCGTTTTATCCCCACCATGCAGGAAGAATCCGCGGCCATCAAGGATGCCATGCAAATGCGAGAGGTACAGTTTGGCACCCAAAAATTCTGGAATAACCCAACTGCCCTAATCGAGTACCGCTTCATCCCACTAATGATTTCTGTAGTTAAAATCGGAGAAGATCTTTCAGCGGCAGCATTGACGCGTGGGCTGGACAATCCAGTAAAACGGACAAACATCACAAAAATCGGATTTACACTCTGGGATGTACTTACCGTACTGATCGCTGCAGTTATGTTGTTTCTCACATTTTTTGTAATCAGGTGGTAAGGAGGCCGGAAAATGATAGAACTAAAGAATGTTTCTTTTACATACGAAAATGGAGAATCTGAAAACAGCCTCCAAAATATCGACTTGACGATCAAGGACGGGGAAACAATCCTGCTCTGCGGGGAATCCGGCTGCGGTAAAACAACCCTGACCCGGCTGGTAAACGGGTTGATTCCGCATTATTATCAGGGAAACCTAATGGGCGAAGTGCTGCTGGATGGACAGGAATTAAAAGAATATCCGCTGTATGAAATTGCCAAGCGGGTGGGGTCGGTATTTCAAAATCCCCGGACGCAGTTTTACAATGTGGAGACTACCAATGAAATCGTATTCGGCTGCGAAAACATGGCTTTGCCAGTTCCGGATATGCTAAAGCGGCTGGAAGAAACTACGAGAAACCTCAAGCTGGAGAAACTATTGGATCGGAGCCTGTTTGCCCTTTCCGGTGGCGAAAAGCAAAAAATCGCCTGCGCATCAGCAGACACAATCCGCCCTGAGATTTTTGTTTTAGATGAACCATCTTCCAATTTGGATATTGCTGCCATAGAGGATTTAATTGGTGTTATTCAGCATTGGCAAGCTAAAAAAAAGACGATCATCGTGGCAGAACACCGCCTATATTACCTTGTCCCATATGCTGACCGCATTATTTACATGAAACATGGGACCATCTGCCGGCAGTTCACCCGGCAGGAACTCCAGGAATTAAGGCCAGAGGAATTGCAGGCAATGGGGTTGCGGGCGCTTGATCCATTTCACCTTCAGCCTGAAGCTGCTGCAAAACCAGATGCACCAGCTCTGCACATCAAGAATTTCTTTTTTACTTATGAAAAACATGGCCCTGCCAATGTGGATATTCCGGCTTTAATACTGCCCCAAGGCGAGATTATCGGCATCATTGGGAACAATGGTGCTGGCAAGTCAACCTTTGCCCGGTGCTTATGCGGCCTGGATAAAAAGGCGAAAGGAACTCTGGAATTGAACGGCGCTGTGTATGACAGGAAAAAGCGCCTCCGCGCTTCTTATATGGTCATGCAGGATGTGAACCACCAGCTGTTCACAGAGGATGTGCTGGATGAACTGTTGCTGAGCATGGCTGGTAAAGATGAGAAAAGGGACACTGCACAAGCCAATAAGATTTTGTCCAGTCTTGATTTGCTGGATAAAAGAAAGTTGCATCCTATGTCTTTGTCTGGCGGTGAAAAACAGCGGGTAGCTATTGGAAGTGCCATCGCCTCCAATAAAGAAGTTATGGTGTTTGATGAGCCTACCAGCGGCCTTGATTACCGGCACATGGTTGAGGTTTCCGAAAATCTGAATCGCTTGAAAGAAATGGGGAAAAGTCTGTTTTTGATTACCCATGATCCGGAGCTCATTTATAAATGTTGTACCTATTTGTTGTTTATTGAGAATGGCAAGGTGCTATGGCACCGGACCATGGATCATGAGGCGGTTATACTTTTGCAAACCTTTTTTTCGCATGAACAAGCTGCGGGGGAGGCAAATGTCCCGTAATGAATGAATCAATCGCAGCATGTACAAAGGACATTCCTTACTTAATGCAATCAAAATAATCAGGATAGTCTGGCTGCAAAATTACCCTGCGGGCAGTCCCGACTAAACGAGGAGAACGCCAGATACTTGACTGTGCCTGGCGTTCTCCTTGTTTAGCTATAAATTAATTGGTCTGTAACAAATTCATCTGTCATCTGAAGGGCCGTTTCATCAATGTTGTTTTGCTTTGGCATACTCCATTGCTTCCTTGCCGGTTATGTGTTCAATGTCAATAGCAATAATATAAGCATGTGTGCATCCAGCTATTTCCTTATTCCTGGCATCTTCAGGCTGATCGCCTGAATACTTACTTACCAGGGCCTTAAATGCTTCCAGGCTTTCATCGCCTTCCACAATTCTGGCCTTTCCAAAAGCGATAACACTGCGGAAGTAAGAAGTATATTCCTTACTTACAATCGTATCTTCATCAATTACCGAAAAAGATACCTTTGGATATTCTGTGATCGCATCAACTTTATGCCCGGCCTTTGCAGAATGGAAATAAATCTTGTCATTGAAATATACGTAGCTCAACGGAACAGCGTACGGATAATCTTCATCCCCTAAGCATGCCAGGACACCATTGGTGCATCTGTCCATTACCGCAATTGTATCTTCAGGCGATAATAATTGTTTGTTTCTTCTCATTTCTCTAAACATTTGGTATTTTCCCCTTCCTTATATGTATTGATGCAAATTGATATTATTTAACCGAATCAAGTAAGTCCTCCGCTTCAAATGCGAAAAGCATAGTGTGACCATATGCCCAAACCATGTTCTCACCTCCAGAATAAAATTTAAGCCTGAATGATATCATCTTGATATCTCCCAGGCTTTTATCCTTCCGTGACACAGCTGTGAAACTGTGAGCTCTCTCCCGGTCACAAACCAGTTAAACTGCGGAACCCCAGATAACATTATTATTTACTTTTTAATAAGATCATGCACTTTCAAACTAAGCTTGATTATATACTCGTTTTCCCAGTAAGTCAACGTTCTTTCGCTTTCGTAAGGGTGAATAGATTACCATTTTTACGTTTCATTTCAGCATGACATTGTTATGAAAATCACTGTTCAAACATTTCATCCAATTTATTCAGTGGAAATGGTGTCATAGCAAGGGGCTTAACTGCTATGGACATGAGCATGGCCGGATTATCATCTGCTGCAATCCGATTTGAACTCAAGGTGCCGCACAACCGGCATCTGTGGATAATTGCCCATTCGCCGTTCTTGCGCACCCAGACACTGACCTGCTCCATAATTCCTCCCCTCGCAAAGGTTAATTGTCAGCGGCACGAAACTATGCTTTGAGCGGCTGCCATGCCATCGTAAGCTCACTTTCTTTTGTTTCTTCCTCAATCTGTTCCCTCATGACCGCGAATCCCTCTCTCAAATAGAATCTGACTGCCCGCTCATTTCTTTTATAAACATTTAAAAGAAGTTTGTTATGTCTCTCTTTGGCATAACCAAGCAGTTCACTGCCGATTCCTTTGGACTGGTATTGGGCATCAACAAAAATCCTCTCAATGTAATTTCCATTCAGTCCAAGAAACCCCTGGATCTGGTCATTGGAATCATAGACATAAACGGTTGCCTGAGGCAGAATTTTCCCCACTGCGGCATAGTTGTTTATCCAATAGCTGCTGTCAATAAAATAATGGGCTTTGATATTGGTATTAAGCCATATCTTCATAATTTGTCCGATATCGGTTTCTTTAACATCTCTGATCATAATAAAATATGCTTTCTCCTTTTGATCAAAATAATTTATTTTAACAGTATACTATTCTGAACAATAAAAAAGCAGGTAACTCTGTCACTTAGAGATATCTGCTTACTTATTATACACTAACACAAAGAAACAAGCCTTGCTGGTTTCTCTCGTTATTGCGGCAGTCACCAGGTGAACATGGATTTATATTCATCTGACTCATTGCCTGCGTAAATAAAACCTATAATTTTTTCAATTAAATTAAAGGCAGCCTGAGCTTCATATATCCGCAAAATAAGTACAACAAAAACCCCCTCGTGAAATGAGAGTTAAATTTTATTGTTCATTATCTTAGCGAATAGACGACATCAAGCCACCTCCCTTTGTATAATTAAGATCATCATAACGAATTTTTCTAAACTTTGCAAGATGTTTTTTGTGCTGTGCTGTTTTTCTATTGTTTTATGCGATTGATTAAGCATGCACTGAACTTAAAACAGCCATATTTATGACACTACTTTTACCACAGGATCCGCCAGCTCTATGGCAGGCAGCAGAGCATGGTTTATCAGATGGCCAGGTTTTGGGACCATTTCACCGCTTTAGACAAGTTTTCCTCTAAGCTTTTCTTGGGTTCTACAAAATCTATTTCACTGAGGAATTCATTCCCGGAAAGCTCTTTCTTTAGTTTTGTAAAACACTTTTGGGCTCCGCCCCCTCCATGGCTGGCAAACAGGGCGATCCGTTTGCCCTGGATTTTATATTGGCTGAGCAGGCTTTTTATGGGCGGCGTAAACGACCCGGCCCAGATGGGGGTACCGATTATAATCGTATCATACTTGTTTAAATCAATGGGTTCATTTATCAGCTTTGGCTTCTCGCCAAAAATAACGCTCTTTCCTCCCCAGAAGTACTTTCCAAACCCTTCTGCCGGATAGTTCTTGCTTATTTTTAACTCCGTAATGTCGGCGCCTGTTGTTTCTGCAATCTTTTCTGCAATGAATTTCGTGCTCCCGGTAAACGAAAAATATACAACCAGAGTGCTCATAGCTAATCTCCTCATATCATAAGTTTATAGCCAGGAAATATTGGTTATAAGCTTATTCTTTTTTGTGATATAGATGAATGGGCAGCTTCATGGGGTTTCACTCTCTCCCTTATCTCATCTATGGGGTTAATAGTTACATATCAAATATAATTGTCCTGTTATTTATCATCTTCTTTCTCATTTATAATTTTCTTTGCCTCAACGGCCCAATCCCTCATTGCAGAATAAATATAAACCCCGCAAAGTGCGGTCAGACGGCTGTAGGAGCAGTCAATATCCTGCTCCTTTAATTGCCCGCAAAGCTCCATATAGCCGTTCATTTCTTTGACCAGCTTATCATTCCTTCTGATAAAATTGTCCAGATGGCCAAGCAGCACCTCTGGTTCTGTGTTCTCACCAAAGGAAACCTTGAGCAATAATTCGTATCTTATCTTCTCGATCTCCGGCTCCTCCCGCAGCCAATCGGAAAGCTCTTTCCTGCCTGCGTCAGTAATGCTGTATACGATCTGTCCACGCCCATTACCAGTCTGCGTATTCTTAGAGGTGACGGCGAGCCCCTCAGCCACCAGTTTTTTGAGAGTCGGATAGATCTGGCCGTAACTCTCCTGCCAGAAATGGCTGTATTCGTTCTCTATCCATTTTTTAATGGTATAACCGGTCTGAGGCATTCGGGCAAGCATGCCCAGCATTACATATTTTGATTTTCCTGTATTTTCTTTCATCTGTACACCTTCTGTTCGTTTTATATATCATAATAATATATCATTATGATATATTATGTCAAGACTTTTTGATTGTAAAAATACATTGCTGTTCTCGAATCGGCCTCCAGTCAACGGAAAAAGCCCACTTGCAGAAAAGCAAGTGAGCTTTTTATCCTTCAGATATCACATAAAATTATTTGCAGTATATCTCTACCGCATCCCGCAGAAACACTGCGCAGCCGGGTGCGATCTTATCGTAATACGCAGTAAAGCGCGGATCATCCACATACATCTGGGTTACGCCTTTATGGGCTTCTTTGCTGTAATCGTTCCAATAAAAGCAGAGCCATTTTTTATGCAGCTCACAGGCTTTCTGCGCCAATTCGCCGGCAGGGTCGCCTTGCTCAAAAGCTGCCTTTAATGTCTTATTCAAATCTTCTGTCAGCTCTTCCAATTCAATATACTGTTCCTTGCTCATGTTTAAAACCTTGGTGTTGGAGCGGTCGATGGGTTCATCCCCGTATTTTGCCCGGGCCTCCTCTCCATATTGACGCTCGTTATTGTCTACCAGTTTTTGAAGAAAGCCTTCAAACTTTTCCTGATCACTCATTATCATTTCTCCTTTCATGGTCTTGATGGTCTTCTCGACATTGGCGACCAGCAAATTCAATTGCTCCCGCCTGGCAAGGAGGGCAGATAAATGGCTCTCCAGCGCCAAAAGCCCGTCAAAATCCTTTGAAGCAAGAATATTTCGGATTTCTTCCAGCGACACGCCCAGTTCACGGTAAAAAAGGATTTGCTGCAGCCGATCAATCTCCTTTTGTCCGTAAATCCGGTATCCATTGGAGCTGACCCGGGCGGGCGAAAGCAATCCCAACTCATCATAGTACCGCAGAGTTCTTGTACTGACACCCGCCAATTTCGCCAGCTTGTTGATGGTGTATTCCATCTTTTCACCCCCTTGCAAAAACCACTATAAACTATTACGCCGCGTTAATGTCAACCGTTTTATAAAAAGATTTATGTAAAAAATTCAGGCTGATGTTAAAACTTTCTTTACCCGCCTCATTCAAAGACCTTTCAATCGTAAACAACAAACCTGTGTACTGGCATAAATTATACCGCCATTGCTACCGGCATATAATTACCGGCAAATTTTACATTCTTTAGGCAAACTCACATACAAGTTTGAGAGCCTATGCGTCTGACAGACATTGTTGACAAAATAGACTATGTACTATAAAATGATAACATAAAATTTAACAGAAAAGGGGATGGAAGTCCGGCATATCTGATGCCACATAATCGGTGGCATGGATATAACTGGAAAAGAGTAGATAAAATCAATTTAATAGGTTTAAGAACAAGCTGTCCTCGCAGTTTCGTTTTTGTACCTGATTTTTGATTTTATTTTACTCTATACTTCTCTTTTATCTTAGGAAGATTAGTCGTAGAGTAAAATCCACGGCTATTTCTTTTGCTCAATTTCGAAAGGAGAAAACATTATGTTCAAAAGCTTAATTCCAATTTTAGAAAGGCCGCCACCATACACTAAAACAAAAGTTCCTTTTTGGGATGATGAACATATATCAAAGCAAATGCTCAAAGCCCATCTAGATCCTATCTTTGAAGGTGCAAGCAGGAAGTTAGCATTCATAGATAAATCTGCTGTTTGGATAAAAGAGATTGCACCACCGTCAAGGTACAGGCAGCTTCTTGACCTTGGCTGTGGTCCTGGAATATATGCTGAAAAATTTACAAAAATGGGCTATCAGGTGACAGGAATTGATTTTTCCAAACGATCTATAAATTACGCCATGGAGTCTGCCAAAAAAAGAAGCTTAGATATTCGCTACTTATATCAGAATTATTTAAATATGAATTTAAATAGTAAATATGATTTTTCGACAATGATTTATTGTGACTACGGTGCGCTGTCAACAGCAGACAGGCAAATTTTAATGACTACGGTATATCATCATCTAAAATCTGGGGGAAGGTTCTTATTGGATGTTTTTTCAATGGTTAAGTATAACGATTTTGATGAAAAACAAACATGGGAGATTTGTCAAAATGGTGGGTTTTGGCACAAAGAAAAATATATAGCATTTAACGGATGCTATAAGTATCCGGATAATGTAACATTAGAACAAACTTCTATTGTTTATGATACAGGGGCTACCTCTTACTATTTATGGAATACCTACTTTACCAAGAAAGCGCTGATTAAAGAAGCAATTAATGCAGGTTTTAAAGTATGTGAAGTGTTTGGAGATGTTGCAGGCAGCACTTATCATACAGATAACACAACTATTTCTATACTGCTAGAAAAATAATATCCTATCCCATCATTTCTTAAGCGGCACCCTGCCGAATAAAAAAACTGTGATTCGGCAGGGTAGTTTATGAATGGCGGTTTGAAGATAACCGCCATATATGTGCATCTGTTTTCTTACGGTAAAATGTTCCCGGCACTAAGATAAATCTCGTACCATTCTTCCCGTGTCAAATGAATATCAACAGCCTTGGCACAATCTTTTAAACGCTCCACATTCATGGTCCCGGTCACAGGCTGCATATGGGCTGGATGGCGCAGCAGCCACGCCATTGCAATGGTCGTGTTGCTGACCTCATATTTAGCGGCGATTTCATCAATCTTGGCATTAAGTTTTGGAAACTTTTCATTGCCCAGGAATACACCCTCAAAAAATCCGTACTGGAACGGAGACCAGGGCTGAATGGTAATATCATTGATACGGCAGAAATCAATTACGCTGCCATCCCGGTTCACTGCCAGATCATCAAGCATATTGACATGAAGCCCCTGGGAGATCATGTTGGCGTTTGTAATGCTTAACTGAAGCTGATTCACGACAATCGGCTGTTTAACAAACTTCTTCAGCAGCTGTATCTGCATGGGATTTTGGTTGGAAACGCCAAAATTACGCACCTTACCTGTGCTTTGCAGGATGTCAAAGGCCTCGGCAACCTCTTCCGGCTCCATCAGCGCATCCGGACGATGGAGCAATAATGCATCCAGATAATCCGTTTTAAGCCTTTTTAAGCTGCCATCCACTGATTCTAAAATATGCTTTTTGGAGAAATCGAAAGCAATACCTGGACGGATGCCGCATTTGGATTGCAGGAACATCTTTTCACGCACGCCAGCGTTCATTTGTACTGCATCTGCAAATATCTCCTCACATACGCCGCCGCCATATATGTCCGCATGATCAAAAAAATTAGTACCTATATCCAGTGCTGCCTGTACGAAACGCTCCGCTTCGGACTTATCCAGTTTATTGATGCGCATACAGCCGACTGCAATCGCCGGTACCTGCAAATTCCCTAACTTAACTGTTCTCATGACATTGAACCTCCTTATCAGATGTCAAGCGGATATTCGCAATCCAATATCCTACTTGATTCGGTGTCAAGCAGATTTTCGCAACCCGCTCCGCTACTTGCTCACAGCGTGCCCCGCTTCACCGGGCATAACCTCTCTTCCCAGGTTCCCGGCATATAATTTCAGACTTTTTTCTATTGCGCCAGCTTATAAATCTCCAGCACATCCTGCCAGTAGAGCTTTTTCAAGCCCCCAATTGGCTGCTCATTTCCAAATGCAGCTCCTGTGGCCTTTTTGGCCATTAATTCAAGCTGGCCGGCGTCGATGCCAAGCTCTCCAAGGGTTGCCGGAAGCCCCATCTTGTTGAAAAATTCCCTCAGGCGCAAAATAGCTTCCTGAATCATTGCATCCGGATCGCGGTAGCTGCCCTTCACACCCATGACATTGACTGCAAACTGCACGAACATGTTAACATTGTCCTTATAAACATACTGCATCCACGCAGGTGTCAGCACGGCCAGACCGGCTCCGTGGGCCACGTCGTAGATGGCACTGAGTTCATGCTCCATGCCATGGCAGGCCCAGTCCTGTTCACGGCCCATACCCACTAAACCGTTATGGGCAACTGTACCTCCAAAACCCACCTCGCACCAGGCATTGTAGTTTTGTGGATTTTCAAGGACAAGAGGGGCGTTCTTTATGATGGTTCTTAATACTGTTTCGCATAAGCCGTCCGTTAAATCAGTATGTGTCGTATTGGTAAAATAGCGTTCAAAAACATGGCTCATCATGTCAGCCACACCATTGGCAATCTGATTCTTTGGCAGAGTATAGAACAATTCCGGATTCATAATGCTGAGCAAAGGCCGAAGATGAGGGCTGCCATAGCCGTATTTCAATTGTTTTTCCTCATTGGTGATCACAGTATCGCCGCTTGCTTCGCTTCCGGCTGCAGGAATGGTAAGAATCGTGGCTACCGGCAGCGCCTTTTTGATCGCCTTGCCCTGCTCATAAATCTCCCAGACATCACCATCATAATATACTCCCATTGCAATGGCCTTGGCAGAATCAATAACGCTTCCTCCGCCCACAGCCAGAATTAAATCCACCTTTTCTTCTTTGCACAGGGCAATTCCTTCATGAACCAGTGAAAGACGGGGATTTGGCACCACGCCCCCAAGCTCTGCATAAGAGATCCCGCTCTCCTTCAGAGAAGTAATCACTGTGTCATATAGCCCGCTCTTTTTGATGCTTCCCCCGCCGTAATGCAGCAGAACCTTGCCTGCATAGGGTTTTAAAAGCGCACCAATCCGATTTTCCATACCTTTTCCAAAGCGTATACGTGCCGGTGAATAAAAGTCAAAATTGAGCATTTGTTTTCTTTCTATTGGGTTTATTTTAATTTCGTTTTTTGCTTTACCATGTGATCGTATCAGGATCAGCAGAATATCCACAGCAGCCTTTTAAGTCTGCAATTACCTGTACATCCTCAGGAGATAACTGGAAATCAAACACATCGGCATTTTCCCGGATGCGTTCAGGCGTAATGGATTTGGGAAGGGGCAGATATCCCCGTTCTAAGCTCCACCGCACGCAAATCTGGGCGATGGACTTTTTGTACTTTTGCGCCAGTGACTGCATTTGCGGAACTTCAAAAATCCTGCCTACGCCAAGGGGGCTATATGCTTCCAGAAGAATGGAATGCGCCCTGCAATAATCTACCACCTTATCCTGTGTATCGCCGGGGCAAAGCCGGATCTGATTGACCATTGGCTGGATGGCTGCAGCCTGCATAAGCGCTTCAAGATGATGAGGATGGAAATTACTCACACCTATTCCACGAATAAGTCCGGCTTTGTGCAGCTCTTCAAATGCTTTCCAGGTGCCGGCATTGGCTTCCTGCCACTGACTGCGGTACTTGATCGGATTAGGCCAGTGAATCAGATAAAGATCCAGATAATCCATATCAAGATTTTTCATCGTCTGTTTAAAAGCTTCCATGGTATTTTCATATCCATGCATATCATTTTGCAGTTTGCTGGTAATAAAGATATCCTCCCGGGCAATACCGCTTTCCTTTACTGCCATGCCAACGCTTTCTTCATTGCCATAACCTGCGGCGGTATCAATATGACGATAACCGCATTTCAGAGCTTCCTTCACCGATGCAACAGCCATATCCCCGTTATGTATCTGCCATGTTCCAAAGCCAATACATGGAATTTTAACGCCGTCTGAAAGTTCATAATAATCTGTTAATGTTTTCACTATATTCTCCCCCAATCTGCAATTTGACAAACTGCTGCTTTGATAGTATATTGGTATCATAAACCTTAACCTTAACTCTAAGTCAATATGAAAATGCAATAATTTCACTATTTCAAACAACAACAGGAATTTCAAAATAAGGAGAGGAAATCTACATGGGTTATACAATCAAGCAGGTATCGGAACGCACAAATCTAAGCGCACATGTACTGCGTTATTATGAAAAAGAAGGTCTTTTATTCAACATCAACAGAAGCAAAAGCGGCATCCGCTGTTATACGGAAGATGATCTGGAATGGCTGGGACTTATCTGCTGTCTTAAGAACACAGGCATGTCCTTAAAACAAATCAAGGAATTTGTGGAGCTAAGTGCAGAAGGCAGAGACACACTCAAACAGCGGTGCCATATTTTAATTGAACATAAGAAGAATGTGGAAGCCCAGATTCAGGAAATGAATAAGCATCTTGAAAAGGTATCCCATAAAATCGACTATTATACAAAGCAGTATAATGAATACAACCATGGCGGATCTAAGCAATAACCATGGCATTTTTATAATAAGGGCCTGCCCCTATTTATACGGGACAGGCTCTTGCAGTCTGAAGGACGGATCGGCATCGTATATAAGCACCTTAGAATCTAAACTTGCGGCCGCTGATGACTATTCTCTGTCTTTTTGGCATAAATGCTTTTTAATTTTTTGAAAAGTCTCATCGCTTATGATATGTTCCATTTGGCATGCCTCTTTATCTGCAATTTGAGGGTCAATTCCAGCCGTTACAAGCTGATTTTTAAAGAAGCAATGGTAATAGAAATTCCATGATAGTGGGATAAGGGGAAAGTTGTGGATGTGGTTTCATTGGTAAGCCGATTGATCTCAAATATATCAGGATGGGGAAGCTTATTCTTATTTTGTCTATCCCGCATATGAAAATCATTATAAAACAGTTCGATGCCAGGTAAGATTTGATATCGGGTAATAACGCCCTCTCCAGTTCCATTTTGCCTCCTGTATATGGAACAGCCATCCTCACTTGCTGTCTTTTGTACCTCCGGATCAAAAAAATCCGTAAAATTCTTGTTATTCATTCTATGACATCGCCATTGCTTTAGCCTGAGTCTGTTTCTTATATCTTTCTGTATTTGTGCTGCGGTCTTCCAACCTTTCCATATTCAACTAATTTATATATCTTCTCTTCCTTTTCCATCAGCTCCAGATATCTTCTTACAGTGACTCTGGCTATCTGCAGCATTTCTGCAAGATTTTCCGCTGTATAATACTCTTCCCCGCCCTGCTCTATTTTTTCCCATATGGCATGATAGGTATATTTATTAAATCCCTTGGTAAAATCCGCTTCATTCTGGGCGGCGATCTGGCCTGATAAATACCGGTCTAAATCCTTCTGCTCGATCACTTCGCTGTTTTTAAAGCTGTCATACCTGTCCTTGAACTGCAGTAAGGCTTCCTTAAAACGCACAAAGCGAAAAGGCTTAATCAGATAATCCACCACCCCATACCGGAATGCCTCCTGGATTCGTTCTATGGATTTATCCGCTGTAATTAAAATAATATCCGCATTAAGCCCCTGGTTTCGGATCCATTTTAAAAAATCCATTCCATTTTCATTGGGAAGATACACATCAAGCAGAATCAGATCCGGCTTTTTAGAAAGCATCGCCTTTTTTGCTTCCTCCAGGTTTGATGCCGCTTTGTACAGGGAAAACCCTTCCACTCTTCTTAAAAATTTCGAGTTGATTTCCATAACCATTGGATCATCTTCCACAATCATGACTCCAATCAAGTCCGTTCCTCCTTTCCATTGGAATTGTAATATCCCATTGCACCCCTTCTTCTGACGTTAAATGGATTGCTCCCCCGCATTCCTCAACGATCTTTTTCACTATGGATAATCCCCAGCCCCGTTGCCCTTCCTTGGTGGAAAAGCCCTGATCAAATATTTTTTCCCGCAGCTGCGGAATGATTCCATTCCCATTATCCTTTACACGGATCGTAAGAAACTGTTTCTCTTCAGCAATCCTGATGTATATACGGCCCGTCCCGTCATTTTTCACCTCATCCAGTGAATTTTCAATCAGATTTCCGATAATGGAGCCCAGGTCTTGTGAATTCATGCCACAAGGCAGTTTATTCAGTCTGGAGCTTTCATCAATGGTTAACTTTATTCTGCATTCCTCCGCTTTATTGTACTTGGACAAAAGCAGAGCAGAAACGGCCGAATCCTTGATGTGATCAGTGAGAATATGACTCATTTCCGTTCTTATCCTGGCAGCATCAGATATAAACTGCAGGGCTTCTTCATATTCCTCAAGCTGTATGAGTCCTGCAATGGTATGAAGCTTATTCATAAATTCATGATTTTGTGCCCGCAGGGACCAGGCCAGCTTTTTTACTCCTGTCAGCTCTTCCGCCAGTTTTGTTACCTCGGTTTTGTCCCGGAAACTGGCTATGACCCCGATCACCTGTCCCCGGTTCATAATAGGGATACGGTTGGTAACAATAAGAGTATCATGAAGCCTCTGTTCATCATCAAATTCTGCCTTCTTTGTACTTAATATATTTGTCATACGGGTATTGGGGATTATCTCTTCAATACTGCGTCCAATTACCTGATGTTTCATTTCATCTTTATCAAATCCAAGAATCTGCAGGGCCGAATCGTTCATCAATGTGATCCGCCCCTCCCGGTCAATGGCTACCAGCCCTTCATGAATGGCATCCAGCATTCCCATTTTCTCATGATAAAGCTTTGCGATCTCATCCGGTTCCAATCCCAGCAGCATCTTCTTGATATTGTTAGCCAGTAAAAAGGCTCCTGCACTTCCCGCCGACAATCCTCCAAAGCCGATTAATATAATATAGAAAACAGCCATGTGCTTTGCCTTTTCAATCCGCTCAATCAGCGTGCCAACAGAGACAAAACCGATTTCCTCATTGTGTTCATCATAAACCGGCGCAAAAGCACGGAGAGATTTTCCCAGGGTTCCGGTTGCTTCGGATACATAAGTCTCTCCCATGTGTACCACCCGGTACTCATCTCCTCCCTCAAACGCTTTTCCGATCATTTGGGGATTGGGATGGGAATAACGCATTCCCTGGTTATCCGCCACTATAATATAATCTACAAGTTCCAGATTTTTAAGCTGCATATCAATATAAGCAGCAATCACCTGGGTATCCTTTTTTTCCAGTGCATCGATCACTTCGCTGGAATGTGCAACAAGCTCCGCCACATTCATGACATTGGTCTTTGCTTCTTTTTCGATGTTCCTGGTCATCCAGGGCGCAACAAAAGAGATAATAATGGTAATTGAAATAAAAACAACTGCAATGACTAATAAAATCAGCATGTTCTGCAGCTTCATCGGTTTTTTTCTATCCATAGCACACAGTTAATCCTTTCTCCCTTTATTTTACCAAATAATCCGGCGGATCACAATGTCCTTTCTTTTGCACAAAAGAATACTCCCACGGGCTGCAAACATGTTTTATTCAAAGTCTGCCTCCCTGGGAGCATCGTATTCATGAATGGTTCTTAAACCGTTTTTATCCGGCCGTCTCAGTACTTCTGTTATTTTTAACTGTATTCAACTGATTCCTTCCAAGCCTTTTAAATACAAAGGATACAATAAACGGACAAACGATCGCCGATACCACGCAGGCTGCGGCTACTTGTGCTGTTGCTGCCGCTGCAACCACGGCAAGGGTCGGATCGGCTGCTGCAACCGCCTCAGGTGTTGCCACCGCATTCCCTGCCGTAGAACCGGTCGCCAGTCCAATGATAGGTTCTTCTTTAAACAGCTTAAGGAGTATATATGCCCCGATTCCGGTAAATGACGCCACGATTCCAAGCAAAATGCCGGGGCCTCCTGCTTTCACGATTGTTTCCAGATTCATTCCGGCTCCCAGAGGGAAGGAAAAGAACGGAATCAGCAGTAATTTACTGCTACCTAAAAAGGCTCTCATATCGGAATCCAGATTTCCTAAAATCATTCCGATCACAATCGGGACCAGCACTGCTATTAAAGCCTTAAAAGGAACCTGTGCCAGGCCGGAAGCTCCAAGCGCCACCAGGGTAAAGAAGGGGCCATCCTTAATTGACAGCAGGGCATATGCTCCCACATCAGTCTCATCCCCATATTGTGAGGCAAGGGAAGCATAAAGGCCTCCGTTGCAGTTGGTTAATCCCGCAAGAATGGCTAATGGAGAAAGTCCAAGTACTCCGGAGGAGCCAAAGACCTTTCCGACAAAAATACCAATTCCCGCTCCTACGATAAATTTTCCTGTGATCAGCAGGGCGCCTTTTTTTATTGCCTTTGGAGCCAGCTTAAAATGAATTTGTGAACCGATCAGAAACATAAAACATGCTAAAATCGGCGTTGACGCGGATTTACTGAATAAGGCAGTAGTAAATCCTCCTATTTCAAGGAACTGGGGGAAAAAGGTGTTGACCAGAACCCCTAAAAATAAGGGAACCACCATCATACCTCCCGGTATTTTATCCAGCGTTTTTTTGATTGGAATCTGCATATTTCAAACCTCCTATTTTTATACAGGCCTTTCCTTCTATGTTTTGCGTCTGCTCTTCTATATTCTGGCTGCACCGCTTTCCCTGGCCGCCTTTTTTACGGCTTCCGCCACGTTCTCTGAAACCTTTTTATCCAATGCATTAGGAATGACATATTCCTCATTTAACTCCTCATCGGAAATCATGGAGGCAATGGCATATGCCGCCGCAAGCTTCATTTCCTCATTGATTTCCCTGGCTCTTACCTCTAAGGCGCCTTTGAAAATACCCGGAAAAGCCAGAACATTATTCACCTGATTAGGGAAATCCGAACGGCCGGTTCCTATGACTCTGGCACCTGCTTCTTTGGCCTCCTCCGGCATAATTTCAGGCGTTGGGTTTGCCATGGCAAAGAGGATGGCATCCTGGTTCATGGAGCTTACCATTTCTTTGCTTACAATGCCAGGGGCAGAAACTCCGATAAAGACATCCGCACCCTTTAATGCATCCTTTAAATCTCCCTTTAACTGATCCGGATTTGTTATTTCTGCCAGTTCCTGCTTGGCATGGTCAACTCCTTCTATTCCCCGATATAAAATGCCGACTTTATCACATGCAATCAGGTTAGAAACGCCGCAGGCAAGCAAAAGCCTGGCAATGGCAGTTCCTGCCGCTCCTGCACCGTTCACCACAACCTTAATTTCTCTGATGTCTTTGCCTACTACCTTTAACGCATTGATGATTCCTGCCAGCACCACAATGGCGGTTCCATGCTGATCATCGTGGAATACGGGAATATCAAGCTCTTTTTTTAACCGTTCTTCTACTTCAAAGCACCTTGGTGCTGAGATATCCTCCAGATTGATGCCTCCAAATCCCGGCGCAATCCATTTGACTGCTGTTACAATTTCATCCGTATCCTTGGTATCCAGACAGATCGGAATCGCATTGACATCTGCAAATTCCTTAAACAAAATTGACTTTCCTTCCATAACAGGAAGACCTGCCTTTGGCCCGATGTCCCCAAGCCCAAGCACTGCCGTTCCGTCAGTAACAACTGCCACCAGATTTCCTTTTGAGGTATACTTATATACCTCCTCCTCATTGGCATGAATTTTACGGCATGGCTCCGCTACTCCAGGAGTATAAGCAAGGCTTAAATCCTCTCTGGTAACTACAGGAACCTTAGATCTGATTTCAATTTTTCCCACATGACGTTCATGTAATTTTAAGCTCTCTTCAAAATAATTCATTATGGATCCCCTTCCCTCTCAACACTTCTTTTGGTTGTTTTGGCTACAAACCGAGGATAGCACAAACGAATTATAATGAAAATATTAGAAACATAAAGAACTCATAAAGTTCATATTGTATATTTTGTTAAATAATAAACGTTTTATATAGTGATTTCGTATATTTTAAATAATCAATATGGCCCGGCACATTTCCCTGCTGTACTCTCCCGGAATAAGCTTTCATTCAAGTTTCATTGGGACGTTTCTTAAGGCTATCGCTGTATCAGCCGGAATTTTGCCCGGATGCAAAATCCAAAGGCGAATAATATCCTTTTACCTGCAAATAATAACCCTATTAATATTAAGGAGAATAATTATGGCAAAAGATTCACAACTTGACCCGAAATCGGTCCGTAAGAAAAAAGCCAATGGAGGTCCTACCATGGCTGAGAGCGCATTAGATGGAGAAAGCCGAAATACGAAAAAGCAGTCAGGCAGCCGTCACAAACCCGGTAATGATAAATAATCCATTTTTTATGCAAAGGAGCAAATGATATGAACCGTGACAAGCTCATCGACCAGGTAAAAAATGAATATGCACGAATAGCCTCTGCTGAATCCCAACAGCATTTCCATCAGACCACAACCGAATTAACACCGGAAGCATACTATGAAAACCTGTTAAGCAAAGCCATCAGCGAAATCAACAGAGGAACCTTTGACAATTTCAAATCAGGGGAAGAAATAGTAAATGCTATTGCAAATGATAAGTCCTGGCTTACTGATTGGAAGTAACTTTAGCCGCAGATTTATAAACTTTATATTAAAGCGCAAATGAAAACCGCAGTCCATTTTAAAAGGATTGCGGTTTTCAATATAACATTAGAGCTATAAATGAAAAACCCCTGAAATGTAATCAAGGCAAGGTTCCAGCCATTACGACAGTTCAGGAGTTTTATTCCATCTTAGTTATTATAATGAGTCGAATATGGATTTTTCTTAAAATCATAATTTTCAAGCGGTATCGGTCCTCTGACTACTGTCCTGTGAACACGTAAATCTCCATTTTCATTGGCGGCAATTCTCCAGTCAACCATTTGTATTTTGCCATTAACAATTTCAATTCCATTTAACCCACGAGTACGTATACAGCATCCAGTATTAAAGTATGGAAGGTCATCTGCTTTCGGAAACTTTGGTCTGTGAGTATGTCCACAGATAAGCATCATTTTATGTTTTTCTATCCATCTGTCATAAACTTTCTCTACTTTATGCCTTTTATATAAATTACGAGCCGGGCTGGTTGGATTGCCGAATCCAACAATATGCAGATACCTCCAAAAATATCGAAGTAACAGCATGGAAAAAAACCATAACTGATCATTAATGATGTCACCCTGATGACCATGCAGTACAAAGATCTTCTGCTTCGTTTCCTTATGCTTGAGAATTACAGCCTCCTTTGGCTTTAATCCCCTATATAAGTCCACTCGTATTTGGTTGTATTCATCATAATATTGATAATAATTCTCTTTGATAAATCGCTTTGATTTTAAATAAATATTATGATTCCCATATAACATAATAAAGCGGCCTTCATCATAAAACTTTTTTATTACTGTAAAAACGTCGCTATGGGCTAAACGAATAACACTAAAATTTTTGTATTCCCAAAGCTCGTCTCCATCCCCGACTTCTATATATTCATATCCTTCTTTGTAATAGTAATTTAATGCATGCAAAAAAAGATTCTGATTTCTAGTGAATTCATCTGAAATGCTGTCATCACCCCTATGGATATCACTAAAAAATATATATTTTGTATTATCATCAAAATATACAATATCAGCATTTTTATAAGCATTATTCAATCGTCTGTCAGCTTTCATCTTACCTCCATTAATATCAAACTTATAATCTATTATTGGAATTTTACCGTTAACTGCTGTCCGATTTCTCCATTCTTATGCCATAGGACCCGATTTCCCTTGAACAGCAAAACAAGGTACTATACGATAACCAGATGCTTTTCTCCATCATCCGCCAGTAAAACCCTGTTCCCCTGAATGGACCTGTCATCCACTGTGATCCCATCGGTTGTCAGGGTTCCCTTGCTTCTGCTTTCAACCCTGATTTCATAGAGGGACCTCCCATACTTATATTCAATGGAAAAATCGCCGAAGCTTGCCGGTGTGGCCGGATCAATGACCAGCTCATTCCCTTCCTTCCGAATACCCAGAAACCAGCTTAACAGTCCCTGATACATCCAGCCTGCAGAACCGGTATACCAGCTCCAGCCGCCTCTTCCCGTATAGGGCGGGCTTAAGGATATATCCGCTGTCATTACGTAGGGCTCCTTTTCGTACTTAAGCACATCCTTCCTGTTTTGCGTCACATGAATCGGGTTAAGTATGGTGAACAGGGTTTGGGTCATATGATAGTCACCGAGCATTGATGTGGCGATTGCCAGCCAGACCGCTGCATGGGTATACTGGCCTCCGTTTTCCCTCATGCCGGGGATATAATTTTTAATATAACCTGGGTTTTTGCTTGTCTTATTAAAGGGAGGCGTCAAGAGAAGGGAAAGAGCATCCTCTTCTCTTACCAGATAACGCCATGCTGACTGCATGGCTGTTTTTGCCCGCTCTTCTTTCGCCCCCTTTGATATCACGCTCCAGGACTGGCTGATGGAATCGATCCTGCATTCATCATTTTCCTTTGATCCCAGTTTGGAACCGTCATCGTAAAAGGCTCGAAGATACCACTCCCCATCCCAGGCGTGCTCTTCGATGCTTTGAAGCAGGTTTTCCCGTTTCTGCTCCAACTCCCGGCCGTAGGCTTCATCACCTGCCTGACGGCACAAGGGAATGAAGTCACCCATTACAGTATACAAAAACCAGGCCAGCCAGACACTCTCCCCCTTTCCCATCATTCCTACCTCATTCATACCGTCATTCCAGTCGCCTCCGCCCATAAGGGGAAGTCCGTGTTCTCCGAAGCCGGTCCTGTCAATGGCTTTTTTGCAATGCTCATAAACCGTTTCGCAGACCTGGGATATTTCCGGGGTAAACATCACATCATGCTGGTCTGCCTTTAGCACCGGACCCTTGATATAAGGTACCTGCTCTTTTAAAATCGTGGTATCTCCGGTGCTTTTTAGGTAGGCAGCGGTGCAATAAGGCAGCCACAGTAGATCATCGGATATTCTGGTCCTTACCCCGATCCCCATGGGCGGATGCCACCAATGCTGAACATCTCCTTCTTCAAACTGCCTGCTGCAGGCAATCATAATTTGCCTCCGCAAAATGTTTGAATCTGCAAAGAGAAGGGAAAGAGCATCCTGAAGCTGGTCCCGGTATCCATAAGCTCCACCGCACTGATAAAAGCCTGCTCTTGCCTGTATACGGCAGGACACTGTCTGATAGAGCAGCCAGCCGTTAACAAGGATATCCACCGCCCTGTCCTTTGTCTTTACCTGTACCGTTCCCAATAATCCATCCCAATAGGCTCTCACCCTGTCAAGCTCCTTATTAGAAGCAGCTGCCTCCCTGTATTTGTTCCTGATCTTATATATCTCTTCAAGGCTGGTGCTCTGCCCCAGCCCGAACAACACTGTCCTGCTCTCTTCGGGCTGTAATGCAACAGATACCTGGACCGCTCCGCAGGGGTCATAGCATACTCCTGTATTGCAGGATAGCTTGGCCTCCGCTCCCCTGGGCTCCCTGACACTGCCCTTCTGCCCCAGAAACTCCTTCCTGTCACCGGTATAACCGATTATGGTTTCACTGGAAAACAGATAAGAATAGGTGTTTTGAAAGTTCATGGTATAGATGTTCTTTGCATATAAGCACTCATGCTCATTGTCATAGGTGGTCAGGATATAAGGATTGGTCTGCTCCCCCTGGGTGCCCAGAACCCATTCCACATAATAGGTCAGGCTTAAATATTTTACTTTATCTGAACGGTTTGTAAGAGTAAGGCTCCATAGCTTCAATGACTCATCTAAAGGAGTAAAAACAGTCAGCTCCTGGTCAACCTGTGCTTCCTCATGAAGGAACCTGCTGTATCCAAACCCATGCCTTACCCGGTAAGTGCCCCGGTCAGACCTTCCCAAAGACATGGGAGTCATTACCTCACCGGTCATTTCATCCAGAACATAGATAGCCTCAGAGGCTCTGTCACTTACAGGGTCATTGGACCAGGGAGTCAGCTTATTTTCCCTGCTGTTGATGCTCCAGGTAAAACCGGCGCCCGACTCTGATATCTGGAATCCAAAGTTCTTGTTTGAAACAACATTAATCCAGGGTACCGGCGGCCTGTTATTACCTTCCAGCAGAATTTCATATTCCCTGCCTTCACAGGCAAATGCCCCGAAGCCGTTAAAAAATTCATAATTCTCTGATTCTTTCTCCTGTGTTGTTGGTGCATATGCTGTGTCCAAAGCCCTTCCTCCTTAAAGCCTAATATTCCTCAAGTAATTCATACTGGTTTTCTTTCACATTGGTAAAATAGATCCCCGTCTTCTCTGAAAATACAACCCGTGCTACCGTATACAGCAAATCAAGCTCCGCCGGTTTCAGTTCATAGGTATGCAGCGTAAAAAAGCTTGGCTTCTCACTTCTGGAATCATAAATCCGAAGAGAGCTTGTCATATCATTGATGAGTTCATCCACTTCCTGCAGGTAGCCAGGCTTGGAATCAATCAGGATGATTAAATCTACCATAACACGGTTGATCCTCATATATTCGTAAGCCTTTAATGCATCCTTTACGATTCTCTCCTCTTTCATGGACCGGACCATTAAAAGCAGAATGGGATTATCGCCGGATATTCCGAATTTCCATAAAAAGCTCTGATTCATAAAATTCCGCCTGATATTTTCATCCGGCCCCCGGTAAATATTCGAAGAATAGAAGACCGGGCTGATTAAATCCTGAAAGGCGTTTAACTGGGTTCTTGTAATCTCCAGATACTTTAGCTCCAGGTTGGTTTGAAGCCGGAATTTCTCCAGGATATCATCGATCCGGTAGCTTACATTCAATTCCCCGGCGATTTTTATTGCTTCCTCTTTACTGCTGCACACTCCGGTAATGAAAGAAATGCAGGCTGTTTCACCTGCGCCTATGCAAAGCTGCGCCCTCAGGCTCATAATGGGATCATTACAAAAGCCTGAATTATTTAAAAATGCAATGCTGTTAACCACAGCATCCGGATTCTCCAGGGTATTGTTTCTTCCGATAAAACGTTTTCTGTCATTTTCATATTCTAATTTTTTGCATAGCTTTGTACCTGTCCTTACCATGTGCATCACATAAGGATTATCATCTTCCTTCTTACGCCGCCTTTTCGCAAGGAAGATATCCTGCTCTTCCAGGTACTCACTTTCCAGAAAGAGCTTATTAAATGCCGGATGGCTTAACTCTGCCAGATGGGTATCATCCACCACCTCTAAATAGCTGGTCACTTCCAGCTGCTTTTCCTCATTTCCATGATTGGTAAAAGTGATCTTGCGTATCTCATAGTTATAGTCCGCATTCAAACTGACGATCATGTGTGAAGAAATATTCCCATCTCTTCGTTTAAATTCCGCCTGGTGAGGACTGAAAACCACCTGGTAATCCTCCGGCGGCTTTTTGGTCGGATGGTAGGCGGCACTCCAGACCTTTCCCTTTTTCATGTCTTTGATATAGATATAATTACCTGTATTCGCATAAATATCCGACCGGAAACGGTAAAGCATCCGGTCCTCATATTTGCTGAAGCCATCCCCATCGGTGGTTATCATCAGGGAATAATTGCCATTTGACAAATAATTCACAACCGGCGAATTGACGCCGGTATGATTAACATACCGGTTACTGTAACTATCTTCTTTAAAAAGCGGCTTTCCGATCTTTATTGTATATCCCTGCTTGGCAATGGAAATCAAATAGGACTGGCGTTTTTCCTCCAGCAGTACTTCTGTGGCTTTTATCATCATCTCCCCGTGGAACCTCTCCCGAAGAATCCCCTCATTCAGGTAATTATTAATTGCAGCCAGATTCATCCCCTGATGATGGGCCATATAGGATTTCACAATGCAATAAGGGGTCAGCTCCACAGAATTCGGTACATTAAAATCAACGGACTCATAGAAACCGTAAATGCCGTAAGCGCCTAATTCCTTCAGCCGTTTTAAATTATCAAGGCATTCCTCTTCTGCAATATCCAGTGCCAGCATCGTTGCATAGGGAGCAACCACCAGGGAGTTTTTACGGACCGGCTGGAGTCTTATCTTTGGAACACCAAAGGCTTTGTACTGGTAATTTGAATTTAAGTCAAACCGGTAATACTGGGATTCCGATATTCCCCAGGGTATCTCCGATTCCTTTGCATACTTCATATGCTGGAGCACTGCTGCCCTGGCGGTCTGGGCGTAGACGGAGTCTTCGTATTCCTTGAATACAAGATTTGGCATCAGATATTCAAACATCGTACCGCTCCAGGACACAAAGCAGGGAATTCCCCCCACAATGGTCAGCGGTCTTCCCAGTTTATGCCAGTGCTTTAACGGCACCTCCCCCATGGCTATGGCAAGAAGGCTTGTAAGTGCCGATTCTGACGCCATCAGGTCATAACAGCCCTCATCAAGGGTGTGGGATGAAACATGATATCCAATATGAAACAGCATTCTCTTTTCGTTAAATAAAAAACGGAAATCAACATTTGTTAAAATGCTGTCTATCTTATTACTGACCGCTCCGATCCGTTCCATCATGCTATCCGCAAATTTATTGTCCCCCACCCCAATGCTGCGAAGGGAAGGATGGGAAGAAAATGCCTCTTCCTTCAGTTTTAATGCCTCGGCTTCCCTTATCGTACTGTCAATGAGATTCTTCAGCTGTCTGGTCCAGGGGTAATCTTTAAGCGGTGTAAGGTCCCTCTCATTTAAGTCTTCCCGGATTACCGCAATATCATCGATCATTTCCCCTATCCTTTGATACCTGGCCTTAAGTTCATTTCTGGCAGGAATTCCTGTTCTCATTTGAATTTCTTCATTGCTGTTTTCAACCGCTATCTTAAGTTCGGACAGAAAGTTGTCCGGATAGACCGGCCTGTCCATCTGCTCTAAAAGGCCGTTTTTCAAAGCAACAAGATGTCCCAGGAAATTGCCGCTGTCAACAGTTGATATATAGGCAGGATTTAATACCTCCAGGGTCAGAATGTGATACCAGTTATAGAGATGCCCATTAAACTTCTGCATTTTCTGAACCGTTTCCATCAGGTTTTCCACAGCCTCAACCGTAGAGCTTAAAGTCTCAAATCCAAAATCCCTGGCTGACAGGATTGCCAGAAACTGAAGTCCCATATTGGTCGGCGATGTTTTATCGCTGATTTTTTCCACCACCCCGATCTGGTAATTATCCGGACAGAGCCAGTTGTTTTC
>JAISYJ010000015.1:0-81099 GCA_031270005.1 Hungatella sp.
GGTTACATCCTTAATGCTGGTTACCTCTAATCCGCATGCCTGAAGTGCACGAATAGCTGCTTCACGGCCTGAACCAGGACCTTTAACCATAACGTCTACTGATTTTAAACCATGTATAAGAGCTGCCTTAGTTGCAATTTCTGCCGCCATCTGAGCTGCATATGGAGTAGATTTCCTTGAACCTCTAAAGCCAAGACCACCAGCACTTGCCCAGGATAATGCATTACCCTGTGTATCTGTTAATGTCACGATCGTGTTATTAAAAGATGACTGGATATGTGCTTGTCCGCGTTCAACGTTTTTCTTTACGCGCTTTTTTGTCACTTTTTTAGTAGTGGACACTTTTTTAGCCATTTTAAACTAACCTACTTTCTTTTTACTTGCATCTGAATCCTGTTATTCCTGTTTTTAAAACATGTAACGTGATTCGCTGTTATTGGGTGTGGATATTCTTATCCCTGCTTATTTCTTCTTGTTTGCTACAGTCTTTCTAGGACCCTTGCGAGTTCTTGCGTTGGTCTTTGTCTTCTGACCACGAACTGGCAGACTCTTTCTATGACGGATTCCACGGTAGCATCCGATTTCCTGAAGTCTCTTGATGTTCATAGCGATCTCTCTACGTAAATCACCTTCAACGATCTGAGATTCAGTAATTACTGTTGAAATTCTCTTTACTTCGTCGTCTGTTAAGTCCTTAACACGAGTATCGGGACTAACGCCAGCCTCTGTCAGAATGCGGTTTGAACTTGTTCTGCCGATACCGTAGATATAGGTCAAGCCGATCTCAACACGTTTTTCTCTTGGTAAATCAACACCTGAAATACGAGCCATTTGTGTATTACACCTCCATTATTTTTTTAACCTTGTCTCTGCTTATGCTTAGGATTTTCACAGATTACTCTGATACTGCCTTTTCTCTTGATGATTTTGCACTTTTCGCAAATTGGTTTGACTGATGATCTAACCTTCACAGCAATTCTCCTTTCCGTTATGCGCCCTTTCCCATTGAGCATTTACCGTCTGTCTTTCAGACGTTTACGCACAAAAGCGCTCCCACACCCGTCCGGCTCTTTTACGAGCCTGGTGGCGATGGAGCTCTTTTTGGAAAGAGCCTTCTGAGTATACCCGCAGTGTGTTTTATCTTAAAACCAGTGCTGCCCGTAAGGGCATAATACACCCAGTATTTCAACAAAGTCGCTATAGCATTATAACACTGTTTATTTTAAAATGCAAGCACTTTTTCCTATATAATTATTAACCCTTTACCCTGGCGTGTCGCGCCTGAGAAACAGGCAGTGTTTTATAAAACAGCGCCTTATTTGTCTCTCCAGATAATTCTTCCCTTGCTTAAATCATAAGGGGACATCTCAATGGTCACTTTATCTCCCGGTAAAATACGAATGTAGTTCATGCGAAGTTTTCCGCTGATGTGAGCAAGTACCTGATGGCCATTTTCCAGTTCTACCTGGAACATGGCGTTGGGAAGCTTCTCCACAACGGTTCCTTCAATTTCAATAACATCTGCTTTTGACATAAAGCTTACCTCCTAACAACCTGTTCTTCTCTTTTGAAACATCTGATGAAATGTTTGATTTCTTCATCGGTGACTAATTTATTTTCCCGGATCTTCATTCCGGGAGAATGCTTCTCCCATAAAAGGGCTTTCACATGCTTTTTCTTTTTCTTCTTCGGGCAAATGAAACGTCTGCTTTTTCCGTCCACCAGATATATATATTCGCCTTCTTCCCGCAATATGAAGAAATAACCGCCTTTATCATGTCCCGCCCCAGATTTTACAAATGCTCCGGTACTTAACTCCATTGGCATTTCCTCAGCGGACATGGGAAACCAGACTAAGAATCTCCGGTTCACCCTCCGTAATCAATACGGTATTTTCATAATGAGCGGAAAGGCTTCCATCCTCTGTTACCACGGTCCAGTCATCATCAAGCCATACGACCTCCGGCGTTCCCCCATTGATCATGGGTTCTATGGCCAGGGTCATCCCCGGCTTTAATTTGATTCCCCGTCTTTTCCGTGCAAAGTTCGGCACCTCCGGCTCCTCATGGAGATGAGAGCCGATTCCATGGCCTACCAGATCCCGGACAACTCCAAATCCAAATTTTTCTGCATGGATCTGGATTGCAGCAGATATATCATTGAGATGATTGCCAGATTTTGCAAATTTAATCCCTTCAAAGAAACATTGTCTTGTCACTTCTATGAGCTGCCCCGCCTGGGGAGTGATCTCCCCGATTCCGTAAGTCCTTGCCGCATCGGAATGATATCCTTTATAAATAACCCCGGCATCCAGGCTTACGATATCGCCCTCCATTAAAACCCGTTTTTTACTTGGAATCCCATGAACCACTTCATCGTTTACAGAAACGCAAATGGAGGCAGGATAACCGTTATAATTCAGGAAAGAGGGTGTACAGCCGTAGCTCCTTATGATTTCTTCTCCCAGATGATCAATATCCCAGGTTGTCATCCCCGGCTTCAAGGCTTTTGAAAGTTCTTCGTGAGTTTTACAAAGAATCCTTCCCGCCTCTCTCATAAGTTCTATCTCTCTTGCAGATTTAATCGTAACTGACATAAACTATGCTCCTAATAGGACAGCGATGTCCGAGAACACCTTGTTTAATTCCTGTGTTCCATCAATATTCACCAACACACCAGCTTCCTTATAATATTCGATCAGAGGCTTTGTCTGATCATGGTAGACCGACAAACGCTTTTTAACGGTTTCCGGTTTATCATCATCCCGCAGAACAAGTCCTGCTTTGCACACGTCGCATACATCGGGAACCCTGCTTGGATTATACACAATATGGTATGTAGCTCCGCAGGCAATGCAAGCACGACGGCCTGCCATTCTGTCTATAATTATCTCATCCGGTACATCCACATTAATCGCAAAGTCAACCTTCTGTCCCATCTCTGAAAGCGCCTTTTTAAGGCTTTCCGCCTGGGGAATGGTTCTTGGAAAACCATCCAGCACGTATCCGTTTTCACAGTCATCAGCCTGAATACGGTCCATCAGCATGCCAATGGTCAGTTCATCCGGCACAAGAGCGCCCTGATCCATGTATTCCTTTGCCTTCCTGCCTAACTCTGTTCCCTCTTTAATATTGGAGCGAAAAATATCTCCGGTAGAAATATGGGGAATCTGATACTTTTCAGCAATCTTTTTTGCCTGGGTACCTTTGCCGGCACCAGGAGCACCTAACATGATAATTCTCATAAACAGTCCCTCCCTTACATGAAATAAGTAACTTTCTTAAGGTTAATGATAAGAAGCACGCTTTGTGGGTTTCTTATCATTACCGCGGCAGCGGCCGCATGGACATGCAAGCATGCTCTTTGGGCTCGTTACACGCGTAAATAACACAAATTCCAAGAAAAACACGCCGTGCGTGTTTCTCTTGGTTTGTCCTCTAATCGTTTAAAAATCCTTTATAATAGCGCACAAGCATCTGAGATTCAATCGCCTTCAACGTCTCTAAGACTACGCTGACAATGATGATTAAAGATGTACCCCCAAAGGATAAATGGCTTACATTGAATAAACCAGAAACCATGATCGGAACGATACAGATGACCGTCAAGCCACATGCGCCTATAAATACGATATAGTTCAAAATAGAATTGAGATAATCACTGGTTGGTTTTCCTGGACGGATGCCCGGGATAAAACCGCCGGACTTTTTCATGTTATTCGCAACTTCAAGCGGATTAAAGGTAATTGATGTATAAAAATAAGCGAATATGATGATAAGTGCTACGTATACAAGCAGACCAATGGTATACAACGGTCTTTCCGGTTTGAACCAGCTGGAAGAATTCAGCGCCGTTAAAATGTGGCCTCCAATGCCGTTGTAGTTGATCTTTGTCCCGAAGAACTGGGAAATCACTACTGGGAACGACATAATGGAGGAAGCGAAGATAACCGGGATAACACCGGCTGTATTCACCTTTAACGGAATGTTGGTAGCTTGACCGCCGACCATCTTCCGTCCCTGCATCTTTTTGGAATACTGCACAGGAATTCTTCTCTCACCATTCTGAAGGATAACAACAAATACAACTATGGCTACGATAACAGCTATGATAATAATGGCTGCAACTGCTGCTATGGCAACCGCTTTTCCAGAGATAAATCTGGTATATAAGGTTGACGCATCGGATGGAAAGCTGGAAATAATGTTAAAGGTCAGGACAATGGAAATACCATTTCCCACACCTTTTTCCGTAATACGCTCACCGATCCACATCAGAAGAGCACTACCTGCCGTCATGGTTGCAACAGCAATGATAATACTTAATACGTTAAATTCTTTTAACAGACCCTGGCCGCCGAATCCAATCGCCATAGCGACGGACTCGATCAAAGCCAGACCAACTGTTACGTAACGGGTGTATTCTGCAATCTTTTTTCTCCCATCTTCCCCATCCCGCTGCATTTCCTCAAGCTTTGGAATCGCTATGGTCAAAAGCTGCATGATAATGGAAGATGTGATGTAAGGGGTAATGCTCAGTGCAAATACGGACATATTGGTAAAGGAACTGCCTGTCATAGCGTTGAAGAATCCAAACGCATCGTTATTCTGCCGAGCAAAAAAATCTTTAAAGAAGCTTGTTTCAACTCCTGGTATCGGCAATTGAGAACCGATCCTAGTAACCACCAGCATCATGAACGTAAAGATGAGTTTCTTCCTTACGTCCTTGATCTTGAATGCATTACGGAGTGTTTTTAACATATTAGATCACCTCGCAGGTTCCACCTAAAGCCTCGATTTTGGTTTTTGCGCCTTCGCTGAAAGCATCTACCTTTACTGTAAGCTTTTTGGTTAATTCTCCATTTCCAAGGATCTTAACACCGTCACGCGGATTCTTAACAATACCGCTCTCTAATAAAGTTTCAACAGTAATAACCGCACCATTGTCAAAGCACTCTAAAGCGCTTACATTGATACCGATAATTATTTTTGTATTTCTATTTGTAAAGCCTCTCTTAGGAATACGTCTGTATAAAGGCATCTGACCGCCTTCAAAACCTGGTCTGGTTGCACCGGAACGTGCTTTCTGTCCCTTATGACCTTTACCTGCTGTCTTGCCATTACCGGAACCATGTCCGCGGCCTCTTCTGAAGTTGTCGCTGTGTTTGGAACCTAACGCAGGCTGTAAATTTGATAAATCCATCGCTTGCACCTCCTTACTGTATTCTCTTAAATCTCTTCAACTTTTACTAAATGACGCACGTTAGCGATCATACCTCTTACCGCGCCATTGTCCGGCATCTCAACTGTCTTGTGAAGCTTTTTTAAGCCTAATGCTTCAACGGTTGCTTTGTGCTTCGGAACTGCGCCGATCGGGGATTTCACCAATGTGATTTTTAATTTATCTGCCATCTTCTTATCCTCCTTAGCCTAAAATCTCTTCTACAGATTTGCCGCGAAGCTTTGCAACTTCCTCAGGAGTTTTTAACCTGGTCAATCCTTCAATGGTAGCCAAAACTACGTTAGTCTTATTGTTGGAACCTAAAGACTTTGAATGGATATTCTTAATTCCTGCAAGCTCTAAAACAGCACGTGCAGGACCTCCCGCGATAACTCCTGTACCTTCGTTAGCTCTCTTAAGAAGTACGGATGCACTTCCGAATTTGCCGATCAGGTCATGAGGAATACTGTTGTTCTCATCCATGGGAATTGCAACCATGTTCTTAACTGCAGCCTCTTTTCCCTTACGGATTGCTTCTGGAACTTCACCGGCTTTGCCAAGACCTGCACCTACGTGGCCGTTGCCATCACCTACGACTACTAAAGCAGAGAATCTCATGGTACGTCCACCTTTAACGGTTTTAGATACGCGCTTGATAGCAACTACTCTGTCGTTTAATTCTAACTGACTTGCATCAAAAATTGTACGTTTCACGCTGTCATTCTCCTCTCTACTTAGAATTCCAGACCAGCTTCTCTGGCTGCGTCTGCTAATGCCTGAATCTTACCATGATATATAAAACCGCCTCTGTCAAAGACAACTTCCTTAATTCCTTTTTCAAGGGCTCTCTTTGCAACTACGGAACCTACATATGCTGCAGCATCAACGTCGTTAGTTTTCTCTAATTCTGCCTTTACTTCTTTTTCTACTGTAGAAGCAGCGACTAAAGTCTTACCAACTGTATCGTCAATAATTTGAGCATACACATGATTATTGCTTCTAAACACAGCTAAACGTGGTCTTTCTGCAGTGCCTGCAAAACGGTTACGTAATCTGTTGTGTTTTTTAACGCGAACTTCGCTTCTTGACTGTTTGCTAACCATCTTTACACTCTCCTTAATTATTTCTTACCAGTCTTACCAACTTTACGTCTGATAACTTCGTCAGCATACTTGATACCCTTGCCCTTATAAGGTTCAGGTCTTCTCTTATCTCTGATTTCAGCAGCGTACTGGCCAACTTTTTCTTTATCGATACCTTTAATAATGATGACGTTCTGTCCTTCCATGGTAGATTCGATTCCTTCCGGATCTTCCATCTCTACCGGGTGGGAATAGCCCAGAGAAAGAACAAGCTTCTTGCCCTGCTTCTGTGCTCTGTAACCAACACCATTGATTTCCAGTTTCTTCTCATAACCGTTAGTAACACCAACGATCATGTTATTTACTAATGTTCTTGTCAGACCGTGTAAGGATTTCATTTTCTTTAAATCGTTCGGTCTTGAAACAACGATATGACCATCTTCTTCTTTGATTGTCATCTCAGATGGCAACACTCTTTCAAGAGTTCCCTTAGGACCTTTTACAGTCACTTTATTATTTTCTGCGATTGCAACAGTTACGCCTGCTGGAATCGCGATAGGCATTCTTCCTATACGTGACATGCCGTCTACCTCCTTAAATTTTCGGAAAAAGCTCTGCGCTTCTTCTGTTTTCAGATGTTTCGTTAATTACCAAACAAATGCCAGTACTTCTCCGCCGATGCCGATGGTGCGTGCTTCCTTATCAGTAATAACGCCCTGGTTTGTGGAGATGATAGCAGTTCCTAAACCGCCAAGTACTCTTGGTAACTCTTCCTTGTTTGCGTATACACGTAAACCTGGCTTAGAGATTCTCTTAATGCCTGTAATGATTTTCTCATTTTTATCTTTACCGTATTTTAAGGTGATCCGGATGGTCTGGAATGCACCGTCTTCTACGAGATCGTATTTCTTAATGTAGCCCTCTTTTACAAGGATATCAGCAATAGCTAATTTCATCTTAGATGAAGGTACATCTACTGTATCATGTTTTGCAGTATTTGCATTACGGATTCTTGTAAGCATATCTGCGATTGGATCGCTCATTGTCATTTTGAAATTGCCTCCTTCCTTATTTTACCAGCTTGCTTTTTTAACGCCTGGGATCTGGCCCTTATATGCTAATTCACGGAAGCAGATTCTGCAGATTCCGTATTTTCTCAAATAAGCATGTGGACGACCACAGATTCTGCAACGATTGTATTCTCTTGTGGAGAATTTTGCAGGTCTCTGCTGTTTGATCTTCATTGAAGTCTTAGCCATGGATTATTCCTCCTACTATTTTGCAAATGGCATATTGAATAATGTCAAAAGTTCACGGGCTTCTTCGTCTGTCTTAGCGGTAGTAACAAAAATAATGTCCATACCTCTTACCTTGTCAACTTTATCGTACTCAATCTCAGGGAAAATAAGCTGTTCCTTGATGCCAAGAGCAAAGTTTCCTCTGCCATCAAACGCATTAGGATTTACACCTCTGAAGTCACGTACACGAGGAAGTGCAAGGTTGATCAGGCGATCAGCAAATTCATACATTCTCTGGCCGCGTAAGGTTACTTTACAGCCGATCGGCATACCTTCTCTGAGCTTAAAGTTAGCAACTGACTTTTTAGCCTTTGTTAAGACTGCCTTCTGACCGGAGATGATTTCTAAGTCTCTGACTGCAGAGTCTAAAATCTTGGCATTTTCCTTTGCTTCACCAATACCCATATTGATGACAATCTTATTTAACTTCGGTACTTCCATGATGTTCTTATATCCAAATTTCTTGATCATAGCTTCTACGATCTCTGTCTGGTACATCTCTTTTAATCTAGCCAATTTTTATTCCTCCTCTCCGAATTAATCAATTACTTTACCGGTTGCTTTTGCAACGCGGACTTTTTTACCGTCTTTTACCTCAAAACCAACTCTGGTTGCTTTTCCGTCAACAACAAGCATTACGTTAGAGATATCAAGTGCAGCTTCTTTCTGAACGATGCCGCCCTGTGGGTTTCCTGGGCCTGGTTTCACATGCTTTGTGATCATGTTAACACCTTCCACTACCACTTTGCTATTCTTCGTATCTACGTGAAGAATTTTACCCTGTTTGTCTTTATCTTTTCCTGCGATAACCTTTACCAGGTCGTCTCTTTTAATTTTATGCACAGTCCGATACCTCCTTATAATACTTCCGGAGCTAAGGAAACAATTTTCATGAACTGTTTCTCTCTTAACTCTCTGGCAACCGGTCCAAAGATACGAGTTCCTTTTGGAGTCCTGTCATCTTTGATAATTACGGCAGCATTCTCATCGAACTTGATATAGGAACCGTCTTTGCGGCGTGCGCCCTTAACGGAACGTACGACAACGGCCTTAACAACGTCGCCTTTCTTCACAACACCGCCAGGTGTTGCATCTTTTACGCTGGCAACGATAACATCACCAATATTAGCATATCTTCTTGTAGATCCGCCCATAACACGGATACAAAGAAGCTCTTTTGCACCAGTATTGTCGGCAACCTTTAATCTGGTCTCCTGCTGAATCATGCCTGTTACTCCTTCCTGGAAATAAATTATTTCGCTCTCTCGATAATCTCAACAAGTCTCCATCTCTTGTCTTTGGACAGCGGTCTTGTTTCCATAACTTTTACTGTATCGCCCATGTTGCAGTCGTTGTTCTCGTCATGAGCTTTTAATTTATACGTTCTTTTTACGATCTTGCCGTATAAAGGATGTTCTACATGGTCTTCAATAGCCACAACGATGGTCTTATCCATCTTGCTGCTTACAACCTTACCAGTACGGGTTTTTCTAAGATTTCTTTCCACGTTCTGTATTCTCCTTTCGAGTTTTGGCCCTGGCGGCCGAATCTATAAGTTTACACACACTCGTGTGTGTCATGCTTTTTAAAAAAACTGCAACTTAAGCTAATTTAGCCTTCTCAGTTATAACAGTCTGAATTCTGGCAATGTTCTTGCGAACCTCTTTGATCCGGCTTGTGTTGTCAAGCTGGTTGGTCGCATTCTGAAATCTTAAGTTGAAAAGTTCTTTCTTTGCAGCTACTAATTCTTCATTCAGTTCTGCAGCTGATTTTCCTTTTAATTCTTCAACATACTTATTAATTTTCACTGTCATTCACCGCCTTCTAAATCTGCTTTAGCAGCAATCTTACACTTGCACGGTAACTTATGCATAGCAAGACGTAAAGCTTCACGTGCTGTTTCTTCAGGTACTCCAGCGATTTCGAATAATACACGGCCTGGTTTTACTACTGCTACCCAGTATTCCAGAGCGCCCTTACCGGAACCCATACGGGTTTCTGCTGGCTTTGCTGTTACAGGTTTATCCGGGAAAATCTTGATCCAGACTTTACCACCACGCTTAATATAACGGGTCATGGCAACACGGGCTGCCTCGATCTGGTTAGATTTGATCCAGCATGGTTCTGCAGCGACTAAACCGAATTCACCGTAGCTGATCACATTGCCTCTTAAAGCTTTACCAGCCATGGACCCACGGAACTGTTTACGACGCTTAACTCTCTTAGGCATTAACATTATTTATCGCTCCCTTCCTTGTTTCCTTTAGTTGGAAGTACTTCGCCATTGTAGATCCATACCTTTACGCCGATCTTTCCAAAGGTTGTATCTGCTTCAGCGAAACCATAGTCAATATCAGCTCTGAGTGTCTGTAACGGAATGGTTCCTTCGCTGTAGAACTCGGTACGAGCCATATCAGCGCCGCCAAGACGTCCTGCAACTGCAGTCTTGATGCCCTTTACCCCAGCCTTCATGGAACGGCCCATGGTGGACTTCATAGCCCGGCGGAAGGATACACGGTTCTCTAACTGCTGTGCAATGGATTCAGCTACTAACTGAGCGTCTTTATCAGGTCTTTTGATTTCCTTGATGTCAACAAATAACTTTTTATCTGTAAGCTTCTGAACTTCAGCTTTTAATTTTTCGATCTCAGATCCGCCCTTACCGATTACAACACCTGGTTTTGCGGTGTGAATTGTAAGTTTCACGCGGTCAGATGCTCTCTCAATTTCGATATCGGAAATGCCAGCGCTGTATAATCTCTTCTTAACGTACTTTCTGATTGCATAATCTTCGACCAGGTTATCTGCGAAATCAGCTTCAGCATACCATTTTGAGTTCCAGTCTTTAATAACACCGACTCTTAAGCCGTGTGGATTAACTTTCTGTCCCATTATTTGCCTCCTTATCTTTCATTAAGCACAACGGTGATGTGGCTCATTCTCTTTTCGATCCTGTAAGCGCGGCCCTGTGCTCTCGGTTTTACTCTTTTCATTGTCGGTCCCTTGTTTGCAAAGCATTCCTCTACATAAAGTTTTGCAGGGTCCATACCGTTGTTATTCTCAGCGTTAGCGATTGCTGATTTTAATAACTTCTCTATTAAAGTAGAAGCATATCTGGGATTGTAAGTTACAATACCAAGTGCTGTCATTACATCTTTGCCTCTGATGGCATCTAATACGAAGCATGCTTTCTGAACAGAAACCCTAGCATAGGATAACTTTGCTGATGGTCTGGTGTCCTTCACGGCATTTCTTTCTCTCTTAATCTGGCTTCTATGTCCCTTAGCCATTGGTGAATCCTCCTTTCAACTTAAACGCCCCTGGGAATCCGGAAGAATGCCCGGAGGAGTTTGTTTCTATCTACTTACGGCCTGATTTTTTCTCGTCCTTACCATGTCCTCTGTAGGTTCTTGTGGCAACGAATTCACCCAGTTTATGTCCAACCATATCTTCTGTAACATATACCGGAACGTGCTTTCTGCCATCGTGAACAGCAATTGTATGTCCAACCATCTGCGGGAAGATTGTAGAACGGCGAGACCAGGTCTTTATTACCTGCTTCTGTCCTGCTGCGTTCATAACATCTACTTTTTTCAGTAAATGAGCATCTGCAAATGGTCCTTTTTTAAGTGAGCGAGCCATAGATTCTAACCTCCTTCAATTATTTAACGGTCTTTCCATCTCTTCTTCTAACGATCAGCCTGTTAGACTGCTTGTTTTTCTTTCTGGTCTTTAAGCCAAGTGCTGGTTTGCCCCATGGTGTACTTGGACCTGGGCGTCCGATACCAGTCTTGCCTTCACCACCACCGTGAGGATGGTCATTCGGGTTCATTACAGAACCACGTACAGTAGGCCTGAAGCCCATGTGACGTTTTCTACCAGCTTTACCGATATTGATCAGGTTGTGATCGCCGTTGCCTACAACGCCGATGGTAGCTCTGCAGTTGATTGGAACCATTCTCATCTCACCGGAAGGTAAACGAAGAGTTGCATATTTGCCTTCTTTTGCCATTAACTGAGCAGCATTTCCTGCGGAACGAACTAACTGTCCGCCTTTTCCAGGATAAAGCTCAATGTTATGAACCTGAGCACCAACCGGGATCTTGCTTAATGGTAAGCAGTTGCCGACTTTTGCTTCTGCTGTCTCACCACTCATAACCTTCATGCCGTCTGTCAGACCAGCAGGAGCAAGGATATAAGCCTTTGTACCATCTTCATAGCAGATCAGTGCGATATTGGCAGTTCTGTTTGGATCGTACTCGATACCGATAACAGTTGCTGCAATTCCGTCTCTGCTGTTTCTCTTAAAATCAATGATTCTATATTTTCTCTTAACGCCGCCTCCGCGATGTCTTACCGTGATCTTACCCTGGTTATTACGGCCGGCTGTCTTATTGATCGTTTTGCTGATTAAGGACTTCTCAGGAGTTGACTTTGTGATTTCACTGAAATCAGAACCGGTCATGTGTCTTCTGGAAGGGGTATATGGGTTATACTTTTTAATTCCCATGATATTTCTCCTTTCTTCTTTACTGTCCATGCGTTTTGGACATAAGGTTTGCCGTTAAGGCGTTCTTTTTTCCTGTCCATGCTTTTGGACATAAAGGTATGCCGTTGGCGTTTCTGCTTTATTCCCCCGCGTTCTCAGGGCTAAAGGCCAGTACTTCAACGCCGCCTGGCGTATCTCAATTATCGTGATATAATGTTCATCACATAGAAAACCGAAAACCGTTCACGCCGGGTTTGAATAAATTCTCACCTAGCGCGCCGATCTTACAGTCCTTCGAAGATTTCGATGTCTTTGCTGTCAGCTGTCAGCTGAACGATGGCCTTCTTTGTCTTAGAGGTCTTTCCAAAGGTCATACCCCTTCTTTTTGTCTTACCATCTAAGTTCATGGTGTTCACGCTGGCAACCTTTGCACCTGGGAACATCTTTTCAACAGCTTCTTTGATCATAGCCTTATTAGCATCTGTGTGCACAATAAATGTGTACTTTTTGGACGCCATAGCGTTCATGCTCTTCTCAGTTACTACAGGCTTCTGGATTACGTCGTAATACTTAATATCTGCCATTATGCGTACACCTCCTCGATTGCTGCAACAGCAGTCTTGGTAGCAACAACTGTGTTGTACTTTAAGATATCGTATACGTTGATGGTGTTAGCAAAAGCGGTCTTAACAGCAGCGATGTTTCTTGCACTCATTACTGCGTTTGAACTGTCGTCGCCAACAACTACAAGAGCTTTGGATACCTTTAAGTTATTTAATACAGTCTGGAATTTCTTTGTCTTGATCTCATCAAACTTTAACTCGTCAACAACGATGAACTTGTTGTCATTTACTCTGCTGGTCAGAGCGGACTTAAGAGCAAGTCTTCTTTCCTTCTTGTTAAGTCTGATTGTATAATCTCTTGGTGTAGGAGCAAAAACAACTCCACCGCCTGTCCACTGGGGAGATCTTGTTGAACCCTGTCTTGCGTGACCGGTTCCTTTTTGCTTCCACGGTTTTCTTCCGCCGCCAGATACTTCTGCACGTGTCTTTGCTTTCTGTGTTCCCTGGCGCTTATTTGCAAGCTGGCTTACGACTGCCATGTGTACGAGATGCTCATTTACATCTACGCCAAACACTGCATCGTTTAACTCTAATGTGCCAACTTCTTTACCTTCCATATTGTAAACAGATACGTTTGCCATCTGTGTGATCCTCCTTTCTTATAAAAGCATTAGTTAGATGCTTTTACTGTTTCCTTGATTGTTACTAAAGACTTCTTAGGTCCTGGTACAGCACCCTTAACCAGAATCAGGTTGTTTTCTGCATCAACCTTAACGATTTCAAGGTTCTGGATTGTGACCTTCTTGTTACCCATCTGGCCAGGCATCTTTTTGCCCTTGAATACCTTGCTGGGATCAGAAGCAGAACCGTTGGAACCTGCATGACGGTGGAACTTGGAACCGTGAGCCATAGGTCCTCTGGACTGTCCGTGTCTCTTAATAGCACCCTGGAAACCTTTACCTTTGGAGATTGCGGTTGCATCGATCTTGTCGCCTGCTGCGAAGATTTCAGCCTTGATTTCATCTTTTACAGAATACTGGTCAGCATTCTCAAGCTTAAACTCTCTTACATATCTCTTGTAAGATACACCGGCCTTATCAAAATGGCCCTTTACTGGCTTGCTGACAAGCTTTTCTCTCTTATCAACGTAACCAACCTGTACTGCACTGTAACCATCGTTCTCTACGGTCTTTACCTGTGTTACTACACAAGGACCAGCCTGAAGAACTGTTACCGGAGTTAATACTCCATTTTCATTGAAGATCTGTGTCATTCCGACTTTGGTAGCTAAAATACCCTTCTTCATGTTTTTACCTCCTGTTTGTTAATTCTACAGCGGATTGCTTTCGCAATCATCCTAGAACAGCCCAATATACGTGGAACACTATGACTCCGTCTGGCGGTATCATGATTGCACTGCGATCATGATCACCATTCGCCGCTCGCCGAAAGTGTAAACACTTTCTTCTCGCTTTTGCTTATGGAGATGTTGATTCCTTACAGGAAAAAGTGTTGCTTCTATATTAAAACCCTTCAGGACATGCATGGAATAGTTTCCATAATGGTTCTGATGAAGATTATTTATTCTTCATCTTGATATCGATGTACACACCTGCCGGCATTTCCAGTCTGGATAATGCATCAACAGTCTTCTGGCTTGGTGTAATGATATCAATGAGTCTCTTATGCGTTCTCTGCTCGAACTGCTCTCTGGAATCTTTGTACTTATGAACCGCCCTTAAGATGGTTACCACTTCCTTCTTGGTTGGTAACGGCACCGGTCCGCTCACTTTTGATCCTGTCTTTTTTACAGTGTCGATGATTTTGCCCGCAGACTGATCAACCAACTGATGATCATACGCTTTTAATGTGATTCTCATTACTTGACTTGCCATAAAAAAAGTCGCCTCCTTTTCGCACTTAGTAGAAGTACGACAAGCGGTGACTGTACACGTTCCCGTGTGTGTCCTACAGGATCACACACTGACTTCCTGTTTAAATAAACAGAATTTTAAATTGTACAGTGACTTGTCGCCAGTTTCCTAACTTGACATTCGCTCCACGGAAAACCTGCTTTTATAAGCAGCAACCTCACGCTTCACAGCTATCATGCCACAGCCTTTGTATAATAACATAATTTTTTTTACATTGCAAGCATTTTTTTCAAAAAAATTGGCGCAAAATCTGATTTTCCAGGTTTTGCGCCATGAATCGCCCTTTTCCTAATTCCATGTCGGTTCTGTGGGGGTTCTGCCTTCTCCGCTTGGGCTTGCATCGTCTACCTTTAATAAATTCCCGTTGCTTCCGGTCTTATACTTCACTCCATCGGCGTTCTTTACCGTGGTATTTTTGGCTACCTTTCCGGAAGTATTCACCACATAAGTAGTGGTTGTGCTTCCTGTCGGAATGGCAATGGCCTCATATTTGGTTCCTTCATCCGCACATTGAAGCTTTCCCATATAATACAGGGAACCATCCTTGACTCCGGTATAACCGCGGCCGCTGTCACTGAAATAATAGGTGGCATCGCTTCCGTCTCCCTCAATCACCTTTACCCTGCCCTTTTGCATGGTGCTGGTTTTCTTATCTCCGAAATAAAATGCCGTATATTCTGAAGAATTTCCAATCATCACCTTCTGCAGTCCATACACAGGGTTGCCCAGGTCATTAAACAGATAGGTTTTATCGTTGATTTTAGTTATATTCTGAGTGGTGGCCTTTCCTTCCTTTGGACCGGTCTTTGGAACACCTGTACTTGAAAAATAAAACCATTCCACGCTCTCTTCATAGCCGGAAATATCATGAGGCGGTTCCACGGAATACCAGCCCACTCTCAGCTTTCCATTGCTGTCATAATATTTATAATTCTGGATCTCATACTCGGCATTTTCAATTCCAACGTTCTTCCAGCCGGTCTGAAGCGCTCCCTCTGAGTCAAAACAATAAGCTACTCCGTCAATCTTATAGGTGGCATAATCCCCGGACATATCCCTTGGTGTATATTTTTTTCCGCTGTCATTAAAATAATACCAGTATTTTCCATCATCGTTATCCCCAGGAGTGACACGGTCATTGTCGTAATCACTGTCCGGTGCGAAAAGCTTCTGCCAGCCGGTGCGCATGGCTCCATCGGTTCCGCAATAATACAGGTTATCAAGGACCCAGCCGGTCTGCATCTCGCCATTGGGATCAAAGTAATACCATTTGTTATTGATCTTGGACCAATTGTCCATAATGGCTTTTCCGCTGCTGCCGAAATAATACCATTTGTACTGAGAGCTGCCTGAATCCTGGAACTTCATCCACTTATCCGTAACCAGGATTCCGTTGGAGTCCATATAATAAGTATTTTCCACCCAGGTATTTACGGCCATCTCACCATTGCTGTTTAAATAACGCCAAAGGTTGTCCGCTCCCTTTTTCCAGGTATTTGTAACTCTGTTTCCACTATCATCTTTATAAATCCATGCATTCCCCGAACCAGACTGTTCCCAACCAGCCCAAGCATCCATGGATGAAGTACCAATTGCCAGCATAGCCGCAGCAGCTAACACGATGAGACCTTTTCTTTTCATATCCTCACTCCTTACAGGGATTTCCTTTTTTGCTATTATTTATTTTAACAATTAATCTTAGATTATTCAACTGTTTTAATCTTTCAATTCTATTACGAAATTATTTCCCCCTGCCTTTTTTGCGTTTTTACCTTAAAAAGAGCAGTTAAAAATATTAAAATACTTCCCGGACCTGTAAAAGAAAGAGATATTTTATAAAGATGAAATACAAACTAATAGGACTGAGTCCTGTACAATACAGAATCCAGTCCTATAAAGCTGTTAATTAAATGATCCGGCAATTTCTAAAGCTGAAAGGATTGAGAGGAAATTACAATACGAAAAAAGTCCTCATAGAATCCTTGAATAAGAATTCTTTTTAAGCTAATTGCAGCGATTGTTACAGCCCCAGTTACCACAGCATCGATTGCACTGGTTGCAGCAGTCACGATTACAGCAATTATTAAAGCCGTTGCTCCAGCCCCAGTTACAGCCATTGTTCCAGCCCCAGTTACAGCCGTTGTTCCAGCCCCAATTGCAGTCGTTGTTCCAGCCCCGGTTACATCGGTTGCAGCAGTTATTGTTGATTCCCCAGTTCCAGCCGCAGCCGCAGTTACCGGCAGTAAATCCTATATTAAAACAACACATAAATTTTACACCTCACTATTTGGAATTATACTATATTATATAGGACAAAAGACAAGGTGTGATTACAGCCCTTTTTCCATCAATTTTCCCGTACTTGACGCTCCCGGCTCCATCCAGTATAATCAAGGAAGTTCAAATTGCCTTTGGCTCATTGAACGGATAATTTGAGAAAACTACTATTAACTATTTATGGAAAGGGCGGCACCAATTATGTGGATTGCAGACGGCTGGAAAGATTATGAAGTGATAGACTGTTCAGAAGGAGAAAAGCTTGAACGCTGGGGAAAGTATCTCCTTGTTCGTCCTGACCCACAGGTTATCTGGTCCACTCCCAAGAAAGAAAAAGGCTGGAAGAAAATGAACGGCCACTATCACCGCAGCGCTAAGGGCGGCGGCGAGTGGGAATTTTTTGATCTTCCGGAACAATGGACAATCAGTTATAAGGATTTAACCTTTCAATTAAAGCCTTTCAGCTTTAAGCATACAGGACTCTTTCCGGAACAGGCAGCAAACTGGGACTGGTTCAGTGAAAAAATAAAACAGGCCGGACGGCCTGTAAAAGTGCTTAACTTATTCGCCTACACCGGAGGTGCTACCCTGGCAGCGGCAAAAGCCGGAGCTTCTGTCACTCATGTTGATGCATCCAAGGGAATGGTCGGCTGGGCCAAGGAAAATGCCCGCTCGTCCAACTTAGAATCCGCTTCCATCCGCTGGATCGTGGATGACTGCGTAAAATTTGTTGAAAGAGAGATCAGAAGGGGAAACCATTACGATGCGATCATTATGGATCCTCCTTCCTATGGAAGAGGACCAAAGGGCGAAATCTGGAAAATAGAAGATGCCATTCATCCTCTCGTTCAACTGTGCGCCCAGCTTTTATCCGAAAAGCCGCTGTTTTTCCTCATCAATTCCTATACCACAGGATTGGCTCCTTCTGTATTAACCTACATGTTATCCATTGAGGTGAAACAAAAATACGGCGGTGTGGTAGAGTCCGGGGAAATAGGGCTTCCTGTTACAAGCACCGGTCTTCTCCTGCCCTGCGGCGCATCCGGCAGATGGTGGCTGGACGCTTAATATCCTTTTACCGTCCACCGTTTAACAGACACCACAGGCTCGGAAGGAAACGCCTTAATAACCGCCCTATCTGATAACTGAAGAAAACACAAAAAAGCGGCATGAGCAGAAACAGTCCAAAGGGCACTGCAGAAACAGTCGGGAGCAGCAATGCTCCCGTTTTGTTCATCAGCCTTACCATTGCAAAGTGAGTTGCATAAAGGAAAAAATTCTGCTTCATCCATTCCTTTGCCTCTATCAGATGCTTCTCCGGTACCATGAGCCATAATCCCACTGGAACAAGAAGCCGGAAACATACGTCAGAAGCCGCCATCTCCCCTTTGATATCTCCTGGAAAATCAACCAAATAAAGAAAAAAGGCTGCTATAAGAACCGCGGCACCTGCCTCAAGGTATTTTAAATTCCAGGGTCCTTCTACGATCTTTTTCCCATGAATGGCTGCAAAGGCCCCGAAAGAATAATAAAACAGGGCATCCAGATTTAAAAAGGGAAGCACAGCTCCCATATAGATTGCTGCCAAAATTCCCCCAAGAAACAAACAGCCTGTTTCCTTCCGCTTTACAATGATATAAATAAGGGGAGCCAGAAGGATCAGCTGCATCAGTTGGTTTAAATACCAGAATACATAATTATACTTATAATGAAGGACCGATTCCGCTGCCATGGTAAACGTAAAAGGCACTTTTCCCTTTCCTATGATATCAGAAAGCACCGGAATCCGGCTGCCGATGACATATCCGAGATAATAAAGGAAATTCCATAGAATATAGGGAACCAATACGCTCCGTATCCTTGAATTCCACTTTACCATGAGGCGGTCCAGAGTAAAGCCGCGAAAGAAAAGATAGGAGGAAATCAGGAAGAAGCCCGGTACGGCAATCTGCGCCACCGCGCCTCCTAAAAACCGTTCCATCCAGTCGGTCTTATAGGCCAGCCTTGTACTGCCTAAGAACAATACAGCATTGTAGGAGTGGACCCATATGACCAGAAAACTAAATAGAAATGTAAACCATGTGATTTTATTTCGAAAATATTTTTCTTCCATGAAAGCCCTCCTCTCTGCATTTTAATATTTTATCACAGGACAAGAAGCTTTATCAAACTATTTTCATCAAAACAATTCTGATTGGCCAAATGAAGGATTTCAGAGGATTTTTAACTAAAATATGTTAAATCTTTAAAATTTTTACATGTTTTATTTACCTACCGCGTAGGGTATATGGTATAATAGGAACAATTTCAAAGATTGTTTTATATATAAGGAGATAGAAACCATGAAAAAAATAACTCGCGCTGCCTGTCTGATCCTAGCCCTCCTTCTTGCAGGCCTGCCCTTTTTTAACAGCCCTGATCCGGGAAATGGCCCCAATAAGACCTTAACCAGCGCACTTCAAACATATTCTTCCGAAAGCGGACAAGCCTTGCAGACTATGGCCCTTGGCCCGGGCCTTGTAAACTTATCCCCCTCGGATGAATTTTCCACTTACCAGTGGGGACTTAAAAATGACGGGGAATTCCGCCTTATAGAGTTAAAATCGAGATTTAAATCTATTGATAATATTTACGATGGAGGGAAATCAAAAGACGGCACATTAAAGCCCGGCCCCGGAGATTATGAATCTACGGTAATCGGCGCTGTCACGGGAATTGATATAAACATACAGCCTGCGTGGAAGCTTTATGACCAGGCTGAAAACAAACGTTCCGTCATTGTTGCCATCATCGATACCGGCATTGATATCAATCACCAGGAGCTTAAGGATGCCATATGGACCAATCCCGGCGAGATCGACGGGGATGGAATCGATAACGACGGCGACGGATATGTGGATGATATTCATGGCTGGAATTTTTATTCCGGAAACAACCAGGTCTTTACGGGCAGTGAGGACACCCATGGAACCCATGCGGCAGGAACCATCAGCGCTGCACGGGGAGCCTACGGCATTGCCGGAATCACGGATAATAACTACGTTAAGATCATGCCATTAAAGTCCCTTGGAGGCGAAGACGGACTGGGATCCCCGGAAGCGGTGATCCAGGCCATCCATTATGCCGAAGCACATGGCGCTTTAATCTGCAACCTGAGCATGGGTACCACTGCTTACAGCGAAGAACTGGCCCTGACCATACAAAATTCCAAGATGCTGTTTGTGGTTTCCTGCGGAAACGGCGGAATCTCGGGGCTTGGATATGATACAGACATCTACCCTGTATATCCGGCTTCCCTCCCTTATGACAACATCATTTCCGTGGCAAACCTTCTGTTCGACGGAAGCTTGGGCAAGGATTCCAACTATGGCGCAAACAGTGTTGATATAGCCGCCCCTGGCAGCTACATTTTAAGCACTGTTCCAGGAAATGCCTACGGCTTTATGAGCGGCACTTCCATGGCAGCTCCCATGGTAACCGGCGTGGCCGCCATGGTCTATTCCTACCGGGAGGATATATCCCTGTCTGATGTGAAAAATATTCTTTTAAGCTCCAGCAGGAAACTGGATACCCTTACAGGAAAAATGGTAAGCGGAGGCCTTTTAGACGCCCATGCCGCCCTGACCTGGAACTCTTCACAATAGCAATGAGCACTGCGGACTTACGCTGCTATGTAACAGTTAAAAAAGTCTGTAACCCCGGTTTCACCAACGGTTACAGACTTTTTTATTGTATATTTTTCAACGGGAAGAACTATATCAGCTTCACCCCAAGTCCCTTTTGAATAAAGGGCAGATATTTCATATGAAAGTCATGTACCTGTCCTATAACATTTACCCTGTTCTCTCCTGGCAAATCAACTCTGGCAATTTCCAGCTCTCCCATATACCTTAAGTAATCAACATTGGAAATGCAGATGCTTCCCCGCTTCCTCACTTGTGACTGATTCTCAGAATCAGGCCTTATTTCCTGCTTATATTGTCTTGATTCCTGGGAGCGGAAAACGTATTCGCTGGAATCAGGCCTGTCATGATGGAGGATGTCTCTTACAAATGCATAGGAAGGAAGTATGTCTGCCTTAAGCTCCACATAATCATGGCTTAAGCATTGGATATCCTTCCAGTCCTTTTCTTCCACATCCACATCGCCGATCAGAACCACGTCGCAGGAACCTTCATAATAAAGCTCCAGCATGTTCAAAAGCACCTGGTCTTTCCTTTCCCGGTGTTCCTCCACCGTAGGAAGACCCTCAAACAAGGGACCTCTAAGCTCCAGATTCCCAGGCACAAAAGCCATGGTAGTAAATCCAAGATATTGAAGTCTCTGATTCATTTCCCTTGTCCGTTTTAAGGACAGGGCCGTAAACTGCTTGGGATAAAAATTATGACAGGCCGCAAATCTGGTAAAATCAGCCCCATATTTTTTCCACTCCAAAAGTTCCTCCTCCATAATGGTGGAGGCATTAAATACCACATGAAAGTCCTTGGAAATCTCTACCGTTTCCTTTGCATCAAAGCCATAATCAAGGCGGACATGGGTGATCCCAAGTTCCCTCAGCTCTGCAATGCTTTCTGTTCCAAGCTTTTCAAGGGTTTCCGGGCCAACATCCACAATGAGATTTAAGCCGCCTTCCCTGCACATACTAAGAAGCTTTTGAACATCCGAACGGTAATCGACTCCTGTCTCCTCCGGAATGTGGAGCGAAGTAAATGCATACTTCACTCCGTTCTTTACCGCCTTTTTTATTAAGCGTTCATTTTTTTCCATTCCGTTTGAAAAATAGATTGAAATTCCTGTATTCATTTATTCTCCATATACCTCGTTAATTCTGTCTTCATCCACTCCAAAGAAATAGGTTACCAGGAAGCCGCCTGCATAAGCAATGAGCATGGATATTATATAGCCGATCTGTTGACCTGGCTGGACAATCAATAACCCAAACAAACCGGATACTCCCTGAGATACGGTGCCAAGGTGCATAAGAGCTGCAACAGCGCCTCCAAATCCTGAACCAACACAGGCGGTAATAAAGGATTTGCCAAGAGGCAGGGTCACTGCATACATCATGGGCTCACCGATTCCAAGAATACCTACTGGTATGGAATCCCGGATATATCTCTTTAATTTTACGTTCTTAGTCTTTACATACAATGCAATACCGGCACCCACCTGTCCGCCGCCTGCCATCATAAGGATGGGAAGGAGATAGTTGATTCCTTTTGTTGTTCCCGCCGGATCATTTAACAGGGCATGGATGGGGGTTAAGGCCTGATGTAAGCCTACTGCTACCAGCGGAAGGAAACCTGCTGATAAAATGTATCCGCCTACAACGCCCATTTTTTCATATACAAAGCTTAAAACAGCAAAGATCACCTTTGTTAAACCTGCACCCAGAGGCTGGATTACCAGCAGTGCAACGATACCGCCAATGATAAGCACTAAAAGAGGGCTTACAAAGGTATCAATTAAGTCAGGCATACGTTTTCTGATATTCTTCTCAAGGAAGGCGAAGAACGCACCTGCGATCAAAGCAGCTAAAAGTCCGCCGGAAGCCGGATTAAATGCCGTATTGGTTATAGGAAGAAGAATCTGGGCATCATTTACCGTTGCAAGCAGGGGCATACCCGGATTGGCAATGGACATGGCGCCTGCAATGGCTCCAAGAACTCCTGAACCGCCGAATTCCTTTGCAGCATTGTATCCAACCAGAATAGGCAGATAAGCAAACAGTGCCCAGCCCATAGTCCGGATGCATTGATACCACCATACTCCTGAAAGTGCTCCGCCTGAAGAAACATTAATAACATTACAGATACCATTAATCAAGCCTGCTGCAATGATGCCGGGAAGCAGTGCTACGAAAATATTGGAGATCTTCTTTAAAAATCTCTGTACCGGCTTATCATATTTTGCCTTTTGAAGAGCCTTGTTTTCCTTTGCGACCTCATTGATGCCCTGGTCCGGACCATTCTCAGCCTGCCCCTTTGCAAGCCCTGTAAGCTTATAAAATTCATCTAATACCTTATTTACTTTCCCCGGTCCAAATACAATCTGGATCGTGTCACTTTCAACCACTCCAAGAACTCCCTCTACCTTTTTCACACCTTCAATATCTGCCTTGGATGTATCCCTTAAACCGACACGAAGCCTTGTCATGCAGGCAGCATTGGAAGTTATGTTCGCTTTTCCCCCAAGCAGCGTTAATAATTGTTCACTGATTTGCTTGTAATTCACGATTATCCTCCTTTAAAAATGTAATGATGTTACTTAAAATGCTTCTAAACCCCTTTTTTATCTTAAAGCCTTTCGGATCTTTCCTCCGGCTTGTGATAACTTTTGTCTTGCATCCTCTGGATCACAGTTCAGCAAAATCATGGTAATAGCAGTTTTAACATGCCCTTCTGCCTGTTTTAATACCTTTTCGGCATCTTCCCTGGTACAGCCTGTTGCCGCCATCACAATGTTCTGTGACCTCACCACCAGCTTTTCGTTGCTCTGCTTTACATCTACCATGAGATTTTCATAGGCTTTCCCGATTCCAACCATGCTTCCTGTTGAAATCATATTGAGGATCATCTTTTGTGCTGTTCCTGCCTTTAATCTGGTTGATCCTGTCAATACCTCTGGTCCGGTCACCGGTTCAATGGCAAGCTTTGCTTTTTTTCCTACATCAGATCCTTTATTGCATGCAATGGCTACGGTATGACAGCCTGTTTTATTGGCATAATCAAGGCCGTAGATTACATAAGGCGTTCTGCCAGATGCCGCCAGGCCGATCACAATATCCTTTGAGGTAAGGCTGATTTCCTTTAAATCCGCCTCACATAAGGTCTCACTGTCCTCAGCTCCTTCTACCGCCTCTACAAAGGCTTTGTCTCCACCTGCAATCATGCCTACTACCAGTTCTCTGGGGACACCGAAGGTGGGCGGGCATTCTACCGCATCCAGTACTCCCAGACGTCCTGATGTTCCTGCACCAATGTATATGATACGGCCTCCTGCTTTCAGGCTGTCCGTCGCCCATTCAATCGCTGTGGCAATCTGAGGGAGGACTTCCTCTACGGCTTTTACGGCTTTTTCATCTTCCCGGTTCATAATGGCCGCAATTTGAAGTGGTGTCATTTCATCCAGGTTCATGGTATCCGGATTACGGGACTCTGTTGTCAGCACTGACAAATCAATCATGCTCTGTACTTCCTTTCCTAATTATTGTCCATGCTTTCTGGACAAAAAGGTATCCCCGTAGGGGGTTTCCTTAATTATTGTCCATGCTTTCTGGACATAGAGGTATCCCAGAAGAGGTTTTTTTCTGTATATAATTTTTAGTGAATTTACTCATACATACCTCATAATTTCTATTAACATAAGCAGTAAAAAAAATGTCAATTACATTTAATTGTGAAATACGGGAAGACATGGCGCCGCTCCGGTGTATCAGCTCTGTTGCCGCAACGGGAAGAACGAAATCAGCCTCCGAGGCCAGCTCTGATTCCACTGCCCTTGTTATGGCAATCACCTTTGCCCCATTTCCTTTTGCTTCTTTCACACATTGAAGTATTTCTTCCGTAAGTCCTGAATAGCTGATGGCAATGGCCAAGTCATCTTTTCTTAAATTTCTGGCAGCCAGCAGTTGTGTGTGCAAGTCATCACAGACATTGCACAGCACATCAGCCCTAAGGAGCTTCAAGTATAAATCTCTTGCAGCCAAAAGGGAGGTTCCCAGTCCAAATAAGGTAACGCTTCTGCAGTTTTCCAGCAGCTTCACACATTCTATTACAACCTTAGGTTCAATAAGCTTTTGGGTGGTTTCCAATGATTCAATATTTTTCTTTGTGACCTTATAAATAATATCCTCAATGGAATCTTCCCGTGTGATCTTCTGAAACGCAATTTTCCTGCTCTCCTGGAATAATGCCACCTCATAAGCAAGGGTATTCTGAAAATCCTTATATCCTTTACAGCCCAGCTTCTTGCAAAGCCTTACAACGGTTGCCGGAGAGGTATAAGTCTCCTTGGCAATCTCCTTAATACTCTTTCGCAGGACAGATTCAGGATTTTTGTGCAGTCTTTTCATCAGCTCTTTTTCTGCTTCTCCAGCCTCCTGGAGATAGCTGTCAATCCTTACAAGCAGACCCTTCATGCATTTCTTCTCCTTTCTTTAAAGCCAGAAGAAACCCCCTTGGGGGATACCTTTATGTCCAAAAAACGCGGACAATAACGAGGAAAACTTCACATATTTTTTACCTAATATCATTCTAGCTTTGTTGCATTATTTTTTCAATATATCTAGTGTTTTATGAAACTTTTTTTCATATTATGATGCTTTAAAAAGAAATAAATGGATATATTTCTGATCCTTTAAAAACCAGAGGCTTAAAGTCAGAATTTAACCGAATCAGGCAGAGATAACTGTATTCGGTTCTGCCCGGTGGAGCGGAGCACGCTGTGAGCAGGCAGGGCCGCGGATTGCGAATATCTGCTTGCCCAGATAAATAGAACTGATCAGTGAAGCAAAATGGAGGCAGAAACATTCCGTTCCCACCTGTTTTTAATATGCAGAAACCGCCTTTAAAATAATTTTAAAGGCGGTTTTATGCTTAAAAAGCTAATTATCCATTGCACAATTTACTATTATTATTTCTCCAGAGATCTCCAACGGAAGTTTGGAACCACATCAGACCATTTCTCAATTCCTATAATGGATTTAGCGAACTCCGTTGATTCCAGGGTGTATTTCTTTTTATCAATATCCCTGAATACCTGCCAGATTTTACGGCGCCTTGTAGCTACAATGTCATCTCCCCGGTCCATGGAACATTCCCAGAGTCCGAAGGATAAGCCGCTTCTCACTTCCAGAGGGGCATCTACCTGACGGCTTAAGATATAAGCATCAATATAAGGATTGCTGTCAACCATGTAATAGGAATAAGCATAAGCGGCAGCCTGAATCTGAGCTACATTGCCTCTTGTCTGGCTTGTCGCCGTAAATCCCTGTTCTGTCAGAATGATGTGGCGCACATGGCCGGCAGGGGATTTTAAGGGATCCTGAGCCATGTAATCAGTCAGTGTGGTTAAGTTTTTAAAGTTAATCACCGGAGAGTTGAAATCATTGGTGATCAATCCGGTCTGTTCATCATCCCAGAATTCCGGTTCTGTCATCGGACAGGGATAAGGATGATAGGATAACCCCCAATCCATCTGCCCCTGTTCATTGGCAATGGAATTAAAGGTATCTACAATTGCTCTTCCACCGTATTTCAGCTTATTATCGATTTCATTATTCCAGTTATAATCCAGGGAGTAATATACCCGGTCATTGGCACTGGTGCTCTTAATCGCTGTGTAGAAAATCCGGAACGCATCCTGGTAAGCCTGTACGTAGCTGTGAATATCCTTAGGCCCCATGTAATTCCACTGCTGGTTGTTGATCTCATTGCCGATGATCCAGTTGGATATCTTTCCATGGTTTGGATTGGTGCCATTGTACCGCTCCGCTAAGAAAGCAGCAATGGCTCTTGTCTGATCCAGCCCTTCCTGGGTCGCCGGATTGAACATGTAGTAAAATGCATTGGCATTTTTCTTTGTTCCCGGATAGATCAGATTCGGCTCGGCATCATTCCACCCATTTAAAATAATGGCTGTTACCGTCATTCCCTTCCCAGATAAAGCGCTGATCGTCTCGTCATAGCTTGTGATGGCATTCTTATCAAAATGATAGGTCTTTCCATCGTACTGGTAATCAATTCCCTGGCCCAGGATCTGATGGAAAGAGATATTGGTGGCAACGTGCTTCACGCCTAATTCAAAAGCATCACCAAGCATGTTAAGCTGAATGTTTAAGCCCTTCTTGGTAAGAGGATCATTAAATGGCTGGGTATTCGCCGCTACCATTTCAGGGTTTGTAATATAATGAGGTTTGCTGATTTCAATATATTTTGTTCCATCCCAGACAGCAATGACGAATTTGCTGTAAAGTCTGTCCTGGTCCGTATTACGGTTTAATGGAAATGTAAAGGTAACCCTGCTTCCCGGTGCTGCAGAAGCCGCATAATCCGTTCTGCCGTCCAGATTGTTCTGGTAAGGCTGAAGCTCTACCAGGTAGAGAACGCCATCTGTTCCTGCCATATTCGCATTGCTATCTGCCTGAACCGTCACGCTGTTCTTGTCAGAATTGACTAAACAGGACTGAATCGTTGCCTGTACACCGGCTGCGCCTACATCTGCCAGCGCAACAAAGGCAGAGGCACAGCATAAAAATGCAGCGGTAAAAAGTCCGGTCATGACCCTGCCTATATTTATTTCCTTCATCTTCGCATCCCTCCATGTTGTCTTAATCAGGTTCCATACAATAATAACCAATTTTCCTGCTTTTTACAATAACGTTTTTATTACGTATTCGTAAAAAAACCGTAAGGACCAAATGTTCCGGATAATAAGGAAGCATTCTGTAAGGTTTATCTCAGGATATTACAATCCCTTTCGCTGCTTGATTTGGTTTAAAAATCCGCATTAAATACTTGACAAATTAAATATCACCTGCTAGACTGATAATCACATTATCGATAATCTAATTATCAATTCTGTAACAGGAGGTAAAATAGATGGCCAGACCTGATCATTCCATTGATCCCCGGATTCTGAGCAGCGCTAAAAAGGTATTTTTAACACATGGGTTTCAGAATGCATCCTTAAAGGAAATCTGCGAGGATGCCGGTATCACTACCGGTGCCCTGTATAAGCGTTACAAAGGAAAAGAAGCCTTGTTTAACGCCGTAACGGCGGATACGGTTGCTGCACTTGATGACTTTTTAGAACAGCGATGCACTGTGGAGGCCGGATTGCTGTCTGATGAAGCACTGATAAAGGCATGGGATATGGACGAAGAATACATGTTGGGGTATTTTCGATTCTTACAGGAATACCGCGAAGGTTTTATTCTGCTCATAAAATGCGCAGAGGGAACGGCGTATTCAAACTTCCAGCACGACTGGGTTGAGAAAATGAGTGTAAAGACCTACGAGTATTTTCTGGAAACGCAAAAACGAGGACTGACCAGCAGAAGCATCTCCATGGAAGAGCTGCATATCCTGCTTTCCGCATTCTGGACGACGATCTACGAGCCGTTTATCCACGACTTTACATGGGAACAGATAGAAGCCCATTCCAAACTCATCTGCGGCCTGTTTAGCTGGTATCAGGTTCTGGGGTTTTAGCACCCTGCATCCCCTCCGATGGAGGGGTTCCTATTTGCTTGTTAGTTAGTCAAAACTAACCTGCATAAAATCATAAAGGAGGTAACGATCTTGTTTCAAAAAGTACTGGAATATGCCGGTGATTACCGCAAAACAACCTATGGCGCCATTGCCGCCATGCTGGTCGGCATGGTCATGAACGTACTGCCGTTTTGGTTCATTTACCAAATCATCCGTCCGCTGCTGATGGGGGAAAATATGACGGCAGCCTATGTGGCCTGGCGCATTGCCGCCATCGCAGCCTGTGGACTGATGTATGCTGTATTCTATCTCTGGGGACTTTCCCTCTCCCACCTTTCGGCGTACAATACGTTGAAAAACCTGCGCATCTCCCTGCAGGGCAAACTGGAGAAGCAGCCCCTGGGTGCTATTGAAGAAAAAGGCGTCGGCACCATCAAAAAAATGTTTATTGACGACATTGAGACCATTGAACTGCTGCTGGCCCACGCTCTCCCTGAGGGGATTGCCAACCTGGCTATCCCGGCACTGGTATTCGCCGGAATGTTCCTTGTAGATCCCAAGCTGGCGCTTCTTGCCCTGTGCTCTTTGCCGCTTGGAATGATTGCCATGATGGTGATGTACCGGATCGGCATGAAAGACATGGGCAATTACTATGGGGCGGCCCAAAAGATGAACAATACCATTGTGGAGTATATCAATGGCATGGAAGTCGTCAAGGTGTTCAATCGTGACGGCGAGTCTTACCACCGGTTCGAGGGGGACGTAAAAAGCTACCGGGACTTCACCCTGGCATGGTATAAGGCCTGCTGGCCATGGATGGCACTTTATTCCAGCCTTGTTCCCTGTGTGGCACTTTTTGTCCTGCCTGTGGGTTCCTATTTTGTCATTCAGGGGTATTCAAAGCTGCCGGATCTGGCACTGGTTTTGTGCATGTCCTTTGGGGTGGGGGGACCGCTTCTTAAGGCCCTTAGCTTTATGTCCACCCTGCCTCAGATCAATCATAAGATCTCCGGCCTGGAGCAGATGATGAACACACCGCCGCTTCAGCAGTCCGGCAAGCCCTTTTCCGGGAAGAATCATGGAGTGCAGTTTGAGGATGTACGGTTCGCTTACAAGGATACCCAGGTGCTGCACGGTATCACACTGGATGTGCCGGAGGGCACTCTGACCGCGCTGGTAGGGGAATCGGGCGGCGGCAAATCCACCCTCGCAAAGCTGCTCGTCCACTTTTACGATGTGACAGGAGGTGCGGTCAAAATAGGCGGGCAGGATATACGCAGCATGAGCCTGGAAGCACTTAACGACCAGATCTCTTATGTTGCCCAGGAGCAGTTTTTATTCAACATCAGCCTGCTGGAAAATATCCGCCTCGGTAAGCCGGAAGCAACGGATGCTCAGGTAATGGAAGCGGCAGAAAAAGCACAATGCGGCGAATTTCTGGCCCGGCTTGAAAAGGGCATATACACCATGGCAGGCGATGGCGGAAAGCAGCTTTCCGGCGGTGAGCGCCAGCGCATCTCCCTGGCCCGCGCCATTTTAAAAAACGCGCCCATCATTGTTCTCGATGAAGCCACGGCCTTTATGGATCCGGAAAATGAGGAAAAGATGAATGAAGCCATTGCCCAGATCATCCAGGGGAAAACCGTCATTGTTATTGCCCACCGCCTGCACTCCATTATGGATGCGGATCAGATTTGTGTTATGGATTCCGGTAAACTGGCTGCCGCCGGAACCCATGAGGAGCTGCTTAACAGCTGCCCCGCTTATCAAAAGCTATGGCAGGCCGCCGAGGGCAGCGCCCAGTGGACGGTCAGCACGGCGAAAGGAGGAAATGTACAATGATTGCTTTAATGAAACGCATTCTGGCTGTTTCCGGGGATTATCAGGGCAGGATCAAACTGGCCTTAGTATTTTCCTTTTTAAAATCAATTCTGGCAAAGGCGCCCATTGGCTTTGCATTTTTTGCTCTGGCCTCCTTTTATCACGGTACGGCGACAGCTGAAATGTGCCTGCGGATCGGTTTTGCCTTGGCCGCCTGCCTGTTGCTGCAAATGCTGTTCCATCACATTGCAGACCGTCTGCAGTCGGCTGCCGGCTTCCTGCTGTTCGCAGAGAAGCGCATGGAGCTGGGCAGGCATCTGCGCAAAATGCCCATGGGGTATTTTACAGAGGGCAATATCGGTAAAATCAGCTCGGTACTTTCCACGGACATGGTATTTATCGAGGAAAACTGCATGACAGTTCTGGCGGATATGATGAGTTATATTTTCGCACAGGGCATTATGCTCCTGTTTATGCTGCTGTTCAATGTATGGCTGGGACTTGCGGCCATTGGAGTTGTGGTGATTCTGCTCCTGACGGCAAAGGGTCTGGAAAAAGAGGCTCTGGCGGATTCCGCCATCCGGCAGGAGCAAAGTGAAAACCTGACCGAAGCCGTTCTCGACTTCACCGAGGGAATCGGAATCATCAAAGCCTATAATCTGATGGGGGAAAAGTCAAAGGCGCTCTCCGACAACTTCCGAGAGACCTGCCGTACCAGCATTGCGTTTGAAGAAAACCACGCCCCCTGGCAGCGCCGGCTGAATATCCTCTATGGATTTGGTGCAGCCGCCATTATCGCCCTTTCCGTGTACTTAAATTCCCGTGGTCTGCTGGATGTGACCTTCCTCGTTGGCATCATGCTCTTTGTATTCGATCTGTTCGGTCCCTTGAAGGCACTGTACGGCCAAAGTGCACGGCTCACTGTCATGAACAGCTGTATGGATCGCATTGAAGCAGTATTTAGGGAACCGGAACTGCCGGACAATGGTACAGACATCATCCCGGAAGCCGGAGATATTCCTGAGGTACAGTTTCAGCATGTCAGCTTTGCCTATGGGGAGAAAGAGGTGCTGCATGACATCTCCTTTGACTTATTAAAAAATCAGATGCTTGCGCTGGTCGGCCCTTCCGGCGGCGGAAAATCCACCATCGCAAGCCTCCTGACCCGGTTTTGGGACGTTAATTCCGGAAAGGTGCTGATTCGCGGCAAGGATGTGCGGGAAGTGAGCTTAAGCGATCTGATGGATCATATCAGCATGGTATTCCAACGGGTATACCTGTTTCAGGACACAATTTATAATAACATCAGCATGGGGCGGCCTGCTGCCAGCCGGGCCGAAGTGATGGAGGCAGCGAAAAAGGCCAGGTGCTACGACTTTATTATGGCACTGCCCCATGGCTTTGACACCGTGGTGGGCCAGGGCGGTGCAACCCTTTCAGGCGGTGAAAAGCAGCGCATCTCCATTGCCCGCTGCATTTTAAAGGACGCCCCCATCGTAATTCTGGATGAAGCCACCGCCAGTGTGGATGCAGACAACGAAAGTTACATTCAGCAAGCCATCAGCGAGCTGTGCGCAGGAAAGACCCTGCTGGTAATCGCCCACCGGCTGAATACCATCCGCCATGCCGACAAGACACTGGTGATCTCGGACGGCCGTATTGCCCAGCAGGGAACCCATGAGGAACTGATGGAAAAAGGCGGAATATACAAAAACTTTGTAACAGCCCGGGAGAATAACAGGGGTTGGAACAGCCGCCTGAAGCGGCCACAGGGAACCTATATGACTACTGCAAAATAACCGCCATTAATAAGCATTTTCAATTTTAAAAGGCAGATGGGGCATTTCCTGCCCTATCCGCCTTATTTATCTGATTTTTCCGGCAACAATCCATCCTGGTTTATTTATCGGTTTCCAAAGAAAACATTTCCTTACACTTTTTCCCATCAAAAATGTGGTTATACACCAGATATTCATAGTTCGAGATCAAGTCCCTGTACGGACTTTCCGGATCCCGCAAAGCTTCCCAGGAATAGTAGGTTCCTTCCTTATTGAAGCAGCCGATGGGGTGTACCACTGGAAAGGTCTCTTCCATTGTCAGCAGAAACTGCTGATAAGGCGTCATATTGACCCCGGCTCTCTTTAACAGCTCTGAAGAGAGATAAATAGCTCCCATTTCCCCTTTTTCCTCTGCCTGTGTTTCATAATTAGTCCAGATCATAAACGGGGTCTGGTACCACATCAGCCGGTCCTTATTTTCCACAAGGCTGCTGGGCGTCCCTGAAATATCATCAAAAAATTCATCTTCCACACTGGGCTGATGATCCCCAAAAAGAACGATCATGGTAGGCTCCTGGCTTTTCTCAAAATAAGAGAGCAAATATTCCAGCGCTTCATCCGACCGCTTCATAAGAGATAAATACTGATCAGCCTTAGGATATTTTCCCTTCAGCTCTCCAGTCAGCCACACTTCCTGGTCAAAATTATCATACAGGGTTTCATAGCCTCCATGATTCTGCATGGTCACATTAAAAAGGAACAGCTTATCCTCCGGATTCTCCTTGGCTTCCACCTTCTTTATCAGTTTTTCGTAATCTGCCCGGTCACTGACATAGTTTCTGAGCAGCTCACTTCCTTCATAATCTTCTATATCCAGAAATTCATCAATGCCCATGTTCCGGTAGCACTCCTGACGATTCCAATTTTCTTTTGGATAAGGGTGCATGGCAACTGACTCATAGCCCTGGGATTTTAAAGTGCTCACAAGGCTATATGTATTTGGCTTGACATTAAACTGGTAAGCAATGCTGTTAGCCGGAAGCAGGGAAACAGAATCTCCCGTAAGAAATTCAAACTCAGAGTTGCTGGTCAAAGATCCGAATACAGGAACACTAAGGCTTCCCTTCACCGTATTCTCCTTCAGACTGTTTAAAAAAGGAAAATATTCCCGGTTGGTTTTAAATTCTCCTGCCACTTTTAAATCGGAAAAGCTTTCATTCATAATACATATAATATTGACCGGGGTTGTATTACCTTCTTCCTCTACGTCTATATCTCCGGCAGATGCTAAAAGGACCTTATTGTCCGCTATCACAGAATCATAAATCTGCTTTACTTTTGAAAAGCTGTAGCCCTTCGGTTTTTTCTTCACCGCATAATTAAATGAAACAGCCGTTGAAAGCACATATCCGTATTCCTGATAGGTCTCACCTACCTCCCACATATTGATTTCAAGACCTTTGTTCGGGATTAAGCATGTATAAAACCATAAAATAAAGCTTAAGACAGCACCTGTACTTCCCCCTGCAAAAACCAGACGTTTGTTCCTGCCCTTTACCCTTTTAGGGAATATCAGGGCAAAGATGCAGATTGCCTGGACTCCCAGACAGGCAAGGTACATTTCCTCTGTCAAAACAAATTCATAATTTCCTGCCACACTCATGGCGGTACGCAAAGCCAAAACATCCCAGATCATGATTGGCCTTCCCCGAAAGCCTGCAACCAGATATTCTGCAACAGAAACAATATACAGAAAAACTGCAGTCAGCGGGAGCCCTATTCTGGTGCTTCCGCTGACTGCAAAAGCTGCAAGATACAGCAGGTAGATCCAGCTTATATTTAAAACAGCCATGGACATGGGGATTGTCGGCAAATTGCCGGTCACATATTCAAACAGAATATAAGATGCGCAGGGAATTAAAAGCATGATGACAGTAATTATAACCATCCCTGCGGTTTTATACCACTTTTTCAGCCGTTCTCTTATCACTTAGAATAACCCCTTTTTCTATCTTTAGAATAAGTTAATGGTATCACAAAGCAGCCTTGCCAGCAATAGACAATTTATGACAATCCCTTTTATTAATACAGTGATAAGAACATCTCTTTCCAGGATTCTTTGCCAAACCATGAAAGCAGGGTTTTCTATGATTTTATAGATTTTTCGGTCCGAATCCCATGGGCAGCAGCTCCTTTAAATAAAATATCTTATACTCTTCTCTACCGGATGCTAATATAATTCGAAATGTTTCCGGGTCGCAAAACTCCATCATTACCTGACGGCAGACTCCGCAGGGCGCTGTAAGCCCTGTAGGGATCCCCTCTTTTCCTCCAACGATGCAGATTGCTCTAAATTCCTTTTCGCCTTGGCTGACTGCCTTAAAAAATGCCGTTCGTTCCGCACAGTTACTGGGAGTATAGGCTGCATTTTCGATGTTGCAGCCTTGATACAAAGTGCCGTCAACTGATAGAAGCGCCGCTCCTACCTTAAATCCCGAATATGGAGTATACGCTTTTCCCATAGCTTCAAATGCCTGATCAATCATTTCCTTTACTGGAAGCTCTGTCCCAGCCGAAATCTCACTCTGCCCAGCACTTTTCACCGTTTCTTCTTTCATCTCCAACCTCCTGGCCACCACCCTCTCCCGATATCGGAGCCATGTTTTTCTGGTATTTATAATTCCAGGGCGATTTCTATCATCTTTCCAAATCCAAGCTGCCGCTCCTCTGCGCTCAGTTTTTCCTCTCCAAAAACAAGATCGGAAATCGTCAGCATGCAGAGAGCCTTTTTACCGGCCGCAGCCGCATTCATATATAAAGCTGCTGTTTCCATCTCAACAGCCAGAACTCCCATATTGCGCCACTTGTCATTAACCCCGCTGTCAGCATTATAGAAAATGTCACTGGAAAGCACATTGCCCACAACCACTTTCCTTCCCTGCTTTCCGGCTGCTTCTGCCGCTCTGGCCAGAAGCTCATAATCGGCAATAGGCGCGAATGTACCCGGAAGTCCATACTGGTAAGCATAATTGGAATCCGTACAGGCTCCCATGGCGATCACCACATCCATAAGCTCTACCTTATCCTGAAGGGAACCTGCGGAACCGATTCGGATAATCTGGTCCACATCATAAAAATGGTACAGCTCATAGGAATAAATTCCCATGGACGGCATTCCCATTCCGCCTCCCATAATGGAAATTTCCTTTCCCTTATAGGTTCCGGTAAATCCAAGCATGTTCCGGACCGACGTTACCTGAACCGGATTTTCCAGATACGTTTCCGCAATATACTTTGCCCGTAAAGGATCCCCCGGCATCAAAACTGTTTTTGCTATTTCTCCTTTTTTTGCCCCATTATGGGGAGTTGGTGTCATCTCCATTTTATCTCCTCCTCTTTTATGATTCATCCTGCCGCATCATTAGACGAATGGCTTCTACTGCTGTTCGTATGGCCCCATCCGTATCATGGACAATCGGATTTTCAAGACCAAGTCTTGCCCGTTCCTGGTTCGCTAATACAAGGAATATGGAACCGACCCTCACCTTAAGCGCACTGGCTGCAACAAACAGAGCCGCCGACTCCATCTCCGAAGCCTTGCAGCCCAGCTTCATCCAGGCTTCCCATTTGTTTAACAGTTCATGGGACACTGGCTTTGTTTCCGGAGAATGCTGCCCATAAAAGGAATCCTTACACTGGACAACTCCTACATGATAGGACTTATCCAGGGCCTTTGCCGCAGCCGCCAGGGCGCCTGTCACTTCAAAATCCGGGACTGCCGGAAACTCAATGGGCGCGTATTCCCGGCTGGTTCCTTCCATGCGGATGGCTCCGTTTGCAATGACTAAATCCCCGCTTTTTACCTCCACATCCATTCCGCCGCAGGTACCGACGCGGATGAAGGTGTCTGCACCGGACATCACCAGTTCCTCCAGGGCAATAGCCGCCGAAGGACCGCCGATCCCCGTAGATGTAACGCTGACTGACTTGCCGTCTAACGTACCGGTATAGGTCACGTACTCCCTGCTGTCCGCGATCAGTCTGGGATTTTCAAAATACTTTGCAATAAGAGCACAGCGCTTGGGGTCTCCGGGCAGAATGACATACTTGCCCACGTCCCCTTTCCCAACCTGGATGTGATACTGCTTTCCTTCTGTTTCTGAATAATTTGTCATACTTAATCCACCCTTCTCTATATCTCATTTTCATCGATTTTTTCTGCAACCACGGCCTTAATCCGCCGGTACTGCTCTTCATTGATAATAATGGTCCTTCCTTCCCTGGAAATATACCCTTTCTCCTCCATCTGGCTGACGCACCGGTTCACGGTCTTTATGCAAAGACCGGTGCTGTTTGATAAATCTTTTCTTGCAAGCTGTATGCGGCAGGTTCCCCGGTGGGATGATTTCCGGTAAATCTCCATAAAGAGCAGGAACAGCCTGTCGCTTCCCTGTAAAAATAAAAACAGACGTTCCTTCCTGACCTGCTCTAAAAGATAGACACCCATGGCCTTTACCTGTTCTAAAACCGCATGGATATCCGAAAGCATCCATCGGCTGAACTGATCCTTGGATACACAGAGGAACCGGCAGTCCGTTTCTGTCACCAGAGTGGTCCGGTATAAGTCAAAGCCCATGAGAAATTCCATGGCTCCAAACACCTCCACCGGATAGAATCTGGTATAGTCGTAGGCGATTTCCTGAACCCGGTAATCCGTAGCCTTTACGACACCTTCCACCAGAATATATATGGTATCCACGGTTTCATTTTCATGAATAAAGGTGGTGCTCTTTTTTAAGTTTACTATCTTAAAGGCTTCCAGGAGCCATTTAGGCGCATTGGCCAGATAATTATTTAAGTATTCCCGCGGCTCACTGTGAAGTTCATTGATTAAAGACATAGCATCGTTCACGGTCTTGCTCCTTTTCGTTTCTTTCTCTTTGATTTCATCATATCATATTTATGATCCGCCGGGAATCATTACTTGTCTCAAAACTCTTATCTTGCATCCTTTTCGTATGGCTGCCCGCTGGCTTTCGGCGCAGAGGATTTCCCCACAAACAGGATCAGGATCACGATTGTAATGAGATACGGAAGCATTGCCAGAATGGACGAAGGAACTGCGAATCTTCCCCCTCCCAGAGTAACGGTAAGAGCCTGGGCTGCTCCGAATAACAGACAGGCGCCATAAGCCCCGTGAGGAGTCCATTTTCCAAAAATCACAGCCGCCAGTGCAATAAATCCCTGACCGCTGATGGCGGTAGGCGTAAACTGAGGGATAATGGCCAGGGTCATGGACGCCCCGCCCAGTCCAGCTAAAATGCCGGAAACCAGCACACAGATATACCTGATTTTATAAACGTTAAGTCCCATGGTATCTGCTGCCGCCGGATGCTCTCCGACTGCCCGGATATGAAGCCCCCACTTTGTTTTATAAAGAAAGAACCAGATAAAAACAGCCAGTACAAATGCGATGACAACCGTCACATCCACATTTAAATTCTGAAACGCCTCTGAGTTTAAACTTCCAAATACTTTTGGAATCTTATGAGGTACCGGCAGTGACATGGTAGCACCGGCAAAAAGCAGGCGGCAGATAAACAGAGCCACACCGGGGCCGATCAAATTAATGGCAATGCCGGAAATCGTCTGGTCCGCCTTGCATGTAATTGACGAAAAAGCATGGAGAAGTGCAATAACGCCTCCTGCCAGACCTGCCGCAAAAAATCCTGCCCAGGCATTTCCTGAATAATAGCCCACAGTAGCCCCTGTAACCGCTCCGATGGTCATCATTCCTTCAATACCGATATTGGTAACGCCGGACCGTTCCGACACCACTCCACCCAATGCTGCAAATACCAAAGGAGTGGAATACATAAGTGTAATGCCTGCAAATAGCATCAGACTGTTAAGCATGTTTCTTACCTCCCTTCGAAAGCCGGTCCACCAGCGGCGGAATAATACGGGTCAGGGCCACAAAAAATACAATGACACCGATAACGATGTTGATGATTTCTGACGGGGCTCCCACCTCGTACTGCAGGGATTGGCCGCCATAAATCAGGCCTCCAAACAGCAGTCCCGCAAAAATACAGCCGATTGGCGAACTTGCCGCGATGAGACAAACGGATAATCCGTTAAAACCCGTGTTTTCAAAGGCTGCCAATGTGGCAATCCCGTGAGGAGAATTTCCGGTAATATAAAGAGATGCAGCCAGCCCGCAGATCGCTCCGGAAATAAGCATGGAGTGCAGGATGTTTCTGTTTACATAAATTCCAGAAAATTCCGCTGCGCTCTTGTTGAATCCTACCGCTCTCAGTTCAAATCCCTTAGCCGTTTTATATAGAAGGAACCAGATAAACACAGCCAGAATGACTGCAATAATAATTCCCACGTTTACATCTGTTTTCAGAATGGTGCTGCGCAGAAATTCATTCTGTGCAAGAGCTGCCTTTCCTGCCTCTGTTGTCTTGTAATTTCCCAGAATCATTGTATAGCCGGAACGGTTGATCGGATAAGTTCCAATGGTATCCGGCTTATGGAACCGGTTTAAGGTGCATATATAATTGGAAAAATAAAGTGCGATCCAGTTCAGCATGATGCTGGTAAGAACCTCATGGATTCCGAACTTCGCCTTTAAGAAACCTGCAACTCCTCCATACACTGCCCCGGCAGCCACACCTGCAAGGACAACGAGAGGAACCTGGATCACCGGAGGAAAATCAAACAGAATGCCGACCACGGTAGATGCCACGCACCCCATAATAAACTGGCCTTCTGCTCCGATGTTGAAAAGTCCGGTCTTAAACGCAAATGCAACGCCGATTCCCGTGAGAATAATAGGCGTACTTTTGATAATTACATTGGAAATGTGTTTCGGACTGGAAAAGACTCCGTCAAATAAAACGGCAAGTGAATGAACCGGCGGATATCCCGCCGCCGCGAGTATGATCCCCGCTACGATAAATCCAAAGAAAACAGCGATCAAAGTCATTGTTAATGGTTTTTTTAATATCTTTATAGCTTTATCCATGATTCTTTCCTCCTGCCATTAACAGACCGATCGTATTTTCATCTACGGTTCCCTGTTGAAACGTGTCTTGAATCTTTCCGTCGTAAATCACCGCTATGGTATCAGAAACATTCATAACCTCGTCCAATTCAAAAGAGATCAGAAGCACCGCCTTTCCTTTATCCCTTTCACGGATCAGGGTCTTATGCACGGTCTCAATGGCTCCTACGTCAAGTCCTCTTGTGGGCTGTACTGCAATCAGTATATCCGGATTCATGGCGACTTCACGTCCGATAATAACCTTCTGCTGATTTCCGCCTGAAAGTTCCCCCACCCGTCTGGAACCGCAGTCATCCGGCCGGACATCATACGCCTCGATAAGGGTTTTTGTAAACTCTTCCATTTTCTTTCTGTTTAAGATCCCTTTTCTGGAAAATGGCTCTTTGCGGCACCGTTCCAATACCGCATTCTCATTTACAGTGAAGTCAAGGACAAGACCCCTTTTCTGCCGGTCCTCAGGAATGATGCTGACGCCGCTGTCTATGACTGTCCTTGGGTTTGTGTTGATGATCGGTTTGCCACAGACCGTAATGCTTCCCCTCTCTGCAGGAACCAGGCTGCTGATGGCTTCCACCAGCTCCTTCTGCCCGTTTCCGTCAATTCCGGCGATCCCCACGATTTCTCCCTTGCGGACCCTTAAGTTAAGCCCTTTTACCGCTTCAAGCTTTCTCTCATTTTTCACGACAAGGTCTTTGATTTCCAATACCGTTTCGCCCGGCTTTGCCGGAGTCTTATCCACCACCAGCTTTACTTCATGGCCTACCATCAGTGCAGCCAGCTCTTGTCCGGAAACCTTCTCTACCGGAACCGTGTCAATGTATTCGCCGCGGCGGATGATGGTACAGGTATCGGAAGATGCCTTGATTTCCTTTAGTTTATGGGTGATGATAATAATGGCCTTTCCGTCATCTACCAGGTTGTGCATGATGGACAGAAGATCTTCAATCTCCTGAGGAGTCAAAACAGCAGTCGGCTCATCAAGAATTAATAATTCCGCTCCCCGGTACAACGCCTTTAATATTTCCACCCTCTGCTGCATTCCCACAGAAATATCGCAGATTCTGGCATCCGGATCTACTTCCAGCCCGTATTTTTCAACGATTTCCAGGATCTGGTTCCTGGCCTTTTTCATATCTACAATACCCGCACGGGAAGTCGTTTCATTTCCTAAAATAATATTCTGTGTGACCGTGAAATCCTCCACCAGCATAAAATGCTGATGAACCATGCCGATGCCGTTTGCTATGGCCACATTGGGATTTTTTATGTCCACTTTTTTCCCATTGATAAAGATTTCTCCCTCATCGGCCTGATACAATCCGTACAGTACATTCATCAGCGTCGATTTCCCCGCACCGTTTTCACCCAGAAGAGAATGAATGCTGCCCTTCTTAACATCCAGGCTCATATCCTTCAAAGCGTAAAATGCCCCGAACCGTTTTGTAATTCCGTGCATCTGGACCGCATAATCGCTGTTTCCCGTGATCATGTCAATACTTTCTCCTTTCATTATTGTCCATGCTTTCTGGACATAAAGGTATACCCGCAGGGTGTTTCGTTTTTACACCGCAGGCTCTTTCGATTCCTGCGGTGTAAAATTTTTTCTCCTCTATTTAGCAATAAACGCTTCATATTCCTCTTTCGTGGTTGGGGGTGTCAGTTCTCCGCCCTTAATTTTATCCTTCACCTTTAAGGTGTCCTCATAAACCCCTTCCGGCATGTTGCCATGCTCCTCAGGAATTCCCACACAGTCTTCCTGTAAGCCAAAAGTCAGGGTCTGACCGCCGATTTCCTGGCCGTTCAACGCTTTTTCAGATACTTCCTGTACTGCTTTTCCAACTAATTTAAGAGCTGATGTCAACACATTTTCCGGTGCCAGATATGCCTGATCACGGTCTACACCGATTACCCACTTGTCCGCTTCCTTGGCAGCCTCAATAACGCCTGTTCCTGTGCCGCCTGCAGCATGATAAATAACATCACAGCCATCAGAATACATTCTTGCAGCAATGGCCTTTCCCTTAGCCGCATCACTAAAGCTTTCTGCATACTGCACGGAAATATCAATATCCTTGCCAAGCTCTTTTGCCGCATACTTTACGCCGGCTTCATAACCGTACTGGAACTGGTCGATCAGGCCTGAGGAAATTCCGCCTACAAAACCTACTTTTCCAGTCTGTGTAGTCCGTCCTGCCACATATCCAACCAGGAAGGAGGGTTCCTGGGCACGGAACATAACTCCAGTCACATTGGAAGGGGTATCCTCATAAGCGTTGTCAATGATCGCATATTGGATATCAGGATTGCTGCCGGCTGCCTCCAGCACTGCATCGGCACAGGCGTAGCCTACGCCCCATAACAGATCGGCGCCGCTGTCTCCCAGCCTCTCTAAATTCGTTACGAAATCTGATGCCTGCTTTGACTCAATGTAGTTGACCTCTGCACCTGTCTTGTTCTTTAACTCGGTAAGCCCTTCCCATGCAGACTGGTTAAAGGACTGGTCATTGATTCCGCCTGTGTCCGTAATCATTGCAACGGAAAAGCTGCTCTTTCCTCCGGAAGTTTCCTCCTGGACCTTTGTGGTCTCTGTTTTTGCGCCTCCGCAAGCCGTAAGTGACAGCACCATAGCCGCTGTTAAACCAAATACAATACCTTTTCTCATCATAACCTGATTCCTCCATTTTTCATTCTATACAATTTGTATTTCTTTAAACCCACATTGAACCGCCAGTTCCTTTAACTTCTCCATTTGTTCCGGCGAAGGGCTTTTTCTCTTTTCCATTTTTCCTCTTACTCCATAATTGCGGAATGTAATGAGCTTTAGCCTGAAATTCTCCAGGTAAGGGGTCACTTCGGCGGCCACGCCCTTAATGACCTCCTCCATATCCACATCTTTTTCTTCTGCCAGACCGGAAGAAGATTCTCCATCCAGACATACTAGTCTTACCTCATATAATTTTCCTGCCTGTGCCAGATATTTCAGATTTTTTTTAACGATACAATTATCTCTGCCTGTCAGCCGGTGAAACACATGGGAGTCCCAGGCTTTTACATCCAGCATGACTTTATCTGTTACCGCCATGAGACCTGGATACTTTGTGAAATCCACGCAGCCGTTGCTGTCCAGAAAACAGGATAGCCCGGCTTCCCCTGCAAGCGTAAACAACTCTGTAAGAAATTCCGGATAAAGACTGCATTCACCGCCGGATACGGTGATCCCCTGTATAAAAGGTATGTTTTTTGAAATCTGCTCCCAGACATCAGGCGCCTCCACCCACTTCACCTTGGGAGATGACTGATTGGGACAGACCTGAATGCAATGATCACACTGGGTACAGACCGCCTCATCCCATATCACTTGATTGCCTGAAAGGGACAATGCGCCTGCCGGACACTGGCTGACACAAATGCCGCAGCCATTGCACAATCTCTGTGTCTCCGGGTTATGGCAGTAAGCGCAGGCGATATTGCAGCCCTGGACAAACACCGCAGTCCGGCATCCCGGCCCGTCCACTACGCTTAAGGGGATCATTTTGTTGATCGCGGCTCTCACTGCAGCCCCCTTACCTTCCGGTTCTCAAGATGGGCGTTGCGGTAATTGTCACCGCCTAAATGTACTGTATTCTGGAGTACGGCTTCGCCTTCATAATATTTTTCCATCTCGCTCCGTTTGACCAGATATCCCGTTATCCGGACCAGATCGCTGTCTGAGGCATAGAAGCTTATATATTTGTCTCCCAGAGAAAATGCTCCCTTTACAATATCCAGCATGGCAGCCGGGTTGTTTCTTCCCGTGGGATCAAAAGAGAAAATATCCGCACAGCCAGTTGGGAAAAACCTGTGGAATCTGGCGCTGTGACGAAGGTGGTCAAACATCAGCTCCGGCTCCATTCCTACCGGGATCCGTACGCCAGAGGTAATGCCATGGTCCGAATCAATGCCGACCTGGGCATGTAGTGCAAAATGATTGTCAAAGACCTCTGAATATAAGGCTTTTGCATTACCTGCATAATCTGCAATCACCTGCATGATCTGCTCTGCCAGGTCATCTGCTTCTTCATTGTGACCATATGTTTTTTCCGGATCATCCATCAGCATGTTGGTGCATTCCGCCAGTCCTACGACTCCAAACATGGCAAGGAAGTTATCCCTGGAGATGAAGCCTTCCCTGGAAAGGAAAGAGGTCTCAAAGAAATTGGATTCTTCTACTAGGAAACGGATTCTTTCATTCATGTAGTCTCCCATGCAGGAAAGACAATCAGGCAATCGCTCTGTCAGAAACTCTTCCCTGTTCTTTGCTTCCGCCGCCAGCCTGGGAAGGACGATTCTCGTCAATGTGTAGGAACCTCCGCCAATTGGAAGAATATTATAGCAGCTTGATATTCCATAATCGCCGTAGGTATCTTTGTGCATCTTGTGATTGCAGATAGCCGGGTTCGCACAGTACAGGGAGGTATAAAGAGCAAGCTCTGCATAAGAATCCGGTGTCATGTCCCTGTCATATTTCAGCGTTAAATTGGGAACTGCATTTTGAAGCTCCTTTTCAAGCTTTAAAATCAGGCGGCCCGCTCTCGTCTCTTCCGGTCCCAAATTGGCATGGCAGAAGCCATCGGTTATAGTCCGGTCTAAATAAATGAGGAACAGCTTCAGCTTTTTTTCCGCTTCTTCATCTGTCACCCCTTCAAGAAACGGTTCGATCAGTTTATCAATATTACCTAGATAAACGGGATAACTGGTGATAGAGGGGACATGGCGGTACAGAATCATCAGAAACTGCAATACTTCGTCCAGGTCCTTAGGTGGATCCAGTTGTAAAAACTCACAGCCGTTTTTTACTGCTTTTTCGTAGTCCGGCATTACGTATCTTGGACGGTAAGGGGCGTGCCCTTCATCCAGATCACAAATCGCGCCTGTGTCCATATAATGACGGGTCTTTTCCGGTATGGAAAGCACCTCCAGACTATTTTCCGCCGCATGGGCCAGGGCCACAACCTTTTGCTCATAAGTCAGGTTTTTTGATGTAACAATGTCTAAAATTTTATTCATGCATCCTACCTCTTTCATTTCAAGTCTTATCCATCATAAAAGGACTTATATCTCTGATACCCCTGAAATATTCACATTATAGCAATTACTTTTTACTATCTAAAGGACTTATGTCCCTTTTTGATTTAAAATAATACGATTTGTACATAAGTAACATTTTTACAGGCGTGTTTTTAGTAAAAAACACAACTAATAGCAAATTAATTTTTGCATTCTCTTGTTAAAATATTAGCATAAGTCAATTGGATATTCGCAATCCTCTTCGCTACTTGCTCATAACCTCATAGCTGCTATCGCAGCTTGCCCCCTTCTGACACAAGTAAGTCCCCCGCTTATGCCTTTCTGGCATTAAAGAGGGGGACTTACTTGATGAGGTTAAATGCATGAATCAGAAATAGTGATGTCTGGAGCATAAAAAAAGAGCCAAGGCTCTTTATAAATAAAGGGCTTGGCTCTAAATTTTAATTATTCAACGATAGTAACAACTCTACCTGAACCTACTGTACGGCCGCCCTCACGGATAGCGAAACGAAGACCCTGCTCCATAGCTACCGGATGAATCAGCTCTACAGACATTTCTACGTTATCGCCAGGCATACACATTTCTGTGCCGGCTGGTAAATCGCAAACGCCGGTAACGTCAGTTGTTCTGAAATAGAACTGAGGTCTGTAGTTGTTGAAGAAAGGAGTATGACGTCCACCTTCATCTTTTGTTAAAACGTAAACCTGAGCGGTAAACTTCTTGTGGCACTTTACAGAACCTGGCTTAACCAGACACTGTCCTCTTTCGATTTCAGTTCTCTGAACGCCACGAAGTAATGCACCGATGTTATCACCAGCCTGAGCTTCGTCAAGCAGCTTACGGAACATTTCGATACCGGTTACAACAACCTTACGTGTTTCTTCATGAATACCAACGATTTCAACTTCATCAGATACGTGTAAAGTACCACGCTCTACTCTACCGGTAGCAACAGTACCACGGCCTGTGATAGAGAAAACGTCCTCGATTGGCATTAAGAATGGCTTATCTGTTTCACGTACAGGATCAGGAATCCACTCATCTACTGCATTCATTAACTCAAGAACCTTGTCTCCCCAAGAGCTGGAAGGATCTTCAAGAGCCTTTAAAGCAGAACCCTGGATGATTGGTGTATCATCGCCTGGGAATTCATACTCATTTAACAGCTCACGGATTTCCATGTCTACTAATTCAAGTAATTCTGCATCGTCAACCATATCACACTTGTTCATGAATACAACGATGTAAGGAACGCCTACCTGACGGGAAAGCAGGATGTGCTCTCTTGTCTGAGCCATAACACCATCGGTAGCAGCTACAACTAAGATAGCGCCGTCCATCTGAGCAGCACCAGTGATCATGTTCTTAACGTAGTCAGCATGTCCTGGGCAATCAACGTGTGCATAGTGTCTCTTCTCTGTCTCATACTCAACGTGGGAAGTAGAAATGGTGATACCACGCTCTCTCTCTTCCGGAGCCTTATCGATATTCTCGAAAGCTACTGCCTGTCCAGTACCTAATCTTTCATGAAGAGTCTTTGTGATAGCAGCTGTTAAAGTAGTTTTGCCGTGGTCAACGTGACCGATGGTACCGATGTTACAATGGGTTTTGTTTCTTTCAAACTTAGCTTTAGCCATTTTATAACGTCCTCCTTAATTTATGCTCTTTTTGAGCTTTAATTTTTATGTTAGGCTGTTTTTTATTATATGCTATTTGTGCACTATTTTCAAGCCTATTTGATGGATTCCAGGCAGTCATGGCCGCCTGAAACCCAGTGGAACCTGTTAGGAATTATTTGCCCTTTTTATCTGCAAGAACTTTTTCCTGTACATTCTTTGGTACCTGCTCATATTTTTCAAAGAACATGGAGTAGTTACCGCGTCCCTGTGTTCTGGAACGTAAATCTGTAGAATAACCGAACATCTCTGAAAGCGGTACGAAAGCTTTGACCATTTTGCCTCCGCCGATATCATCCATGCCTTCAATACGGCCGCGGCGGGAATTGATATCACCGATCACGTCGCCCATATAATCTTCCGGCATGGTCACTTCTACCTTCATGATCGGCTCAAGGAGAATGGAACCACCCTTGTTCATGGCATCCTTAAACGCCATGGAACCTGCGATGTGGAATGCCATTTCACTGGAATCGACTTCATGGTAGGAACCATCGTATACGGTAGCCTTTACACCAACTACCGGGAAACCGCCCAGGATACCGGACTTGGTAGCTTCTTCAATACCTTCTCCGACTGCCGGAATGTATTCCTTAGGAATAGCACCGCCGACAACAGCGGACTCAAACTTAAACAGTTCTTCGCCATTGGCATCCATCGGCTCAAAGCGAACCTTACAGTGTCCGTACTGACCACGTCCGCCGGACTGCTTTGCATACTTGCTGTCAACCTCAACGGTTTTTGTAAAGGTTTCTTTGTAAGCAACCTGAGGAGCACCAACGTTAGCTTCTACGTTGAACTCACGAAGCAGACGGTCTACAATGATCTCCAGATGAAGCTCTCCCATACCGGAAATGATAACCTGGCCAGTCTCCTGGTTGGTCTTTGCACGGAAGGTAGGATCTTCTTCTGCAAGCTTTGCCAAAGCCTCGCCCATCTTGCCCTGACCGGCTTTGGTCTTTGGCTCGATAGCGATATCGATAACCGGCTCCGGGAATTCCATGGACTCCAGAATTACCGGGTGCTGCTCGTCACAAATTGTATCACCTGTTGTTGTTATTTTAAAACCAACGGCTGCAGCGATATCACCGGAATATACCTTATCCAGCTCAGATCTCTTATTGGCATGCATCTGAAGGATACGGCCAACACGCTCTTTTTTGCCCTTGGTTGCATTCAGCACGTAAGAACCGGAATTCATAACACCGGAGTACACGCGGAAGAATGCCAGTTTTCCAACGAATGGGTCTGTCATGATCTTAAATGCCAGAGCTGCGAACGGCTCTTCATCAGAAGAATGCCTTTCGATCTCATTGCCTTCCATATCAACACCCTTGATAGAAGGAATGTCAGTAGGAGCCGGCATGTATTCAAGAATCGCATCCAGGAGCTTCTGTACGCCCTTGTTTCTGTATGCGCTTCCGCAGCATACAGGAATGGCCTTGCATTCGCAGGTTGCTGTTCTTAATGCTATCTTTAATTCTTCCACAGAAGGTTCTTCCCCTTCCAGGAACTTCATCATTAATTCATCATCTAATTCGCTGATTTTCTCTACCAGTTCTGCACGATAAATCTCGGCGTCATCTTTCATGTCTCCAAGATCTTCTGTGATGGTAACATCATCGCCTTTATCGTCGTTGTAGATATAAGCCTTCATTTCAAACAGATCAATGAGTCCCTTGAACTCATCCTCTGCACCGATGGGAAGCTGAATGCAGATTGCATTCTTGCCCAGACGGGTTTTAATCTGCTCAACAGCGCCATAGAAATTTGCACCCATGATATCCATCTTGTTGATGAATGCCATACGGGGTACGTTGTAAGTGTCAGCCTGACGCCATACGTTCTCGGACTGTGGTTCAACACCGCCCTTTGCACAGAATACGCCTACGGCGCCATCCAGTACACGTAAGGAACGCTCAACCTCCACGGTAAAGTCAACGTGTCCTGGAGTATCAATGATGTTGATACGATGCTCCGGAGCGCCTGGCTTCACTTTGTTGTTTTCATGCATGGTCCAGTGGCAGGTTGTGGCAGCTGAAGTAATTGTGATACCTCTTTCCTGTTCCTGCGCCATCCAGTCCATGGTGGCAGTACCTTCATGAGTATCACCGATTTTGTAGTTTACACCAGTATAATAGAGGATACGCTCGGTCAATGTAGTTTTACCTGCATCGATGTGGGCCATAATACCAATATTTCTGGTTCTTTCCAATGGATATTCTCTTCCAGCCAAAGCTTTTTCCTCCTATTAGAATCTGTAATGAGAGAATGCCTTGTTTGCCTCAGCCATCTTGTGCATATCTTCTTTCTTCTTTACAGCAGCACCAGTGTTATTGGCAGCATCCATGATCTCATTAGCAAGTCTTTCTTCCTGAGTCTTTTCGCCTCTCTTACGAGAGAACAGAGTAATCCATCTTAAGGCTAATGTCTGTCTTCTCTCCGGTCTTACTTCGATCGGCACCTGATAGGTAGCTCCGCCGATACGTTTTGCCTTTACTTCAAGTACAGGCATGATGTTGTTCATCGCCTCTTCGAATACTTCAACGGCTGGTTTACCGGTCTTTTCTTCCACACGGGCAAATGCACCGTATACGATCTTCTGAGCAACACCTTTTTTACCATCATACATGATGTTGTTGATCAGCTTTGTAACAATCTTATTATTGTAAAGCGGATCTACTAATACGTCTCTTTTTTGAGTATGTCCTTTACGTGGCACGTTACTTCCCTCCTTAATATGGCCGTTCAGCCTTTACCGGCTAACCGGCTATTCATTAGATCCTAGGTACTCACAAACATTCAAGTTGCGTTCGCGCTCGGTTTCTATCTATAAAATCCTGCAACCTACAGGTTCAATATCTAAAGTCCGGCACTAGAAATTTAAATGTGTGGTTCTAATTATTTTTTCTCTTTAGGTCTCTTTGCACCATACTTGGAACGAGCCTGTCTTCTGTTAGCTACTCCTGCGGTATCCAGTGTACCTCTGACGATATGGTATCTGGTACCTGGTAAGTCTTTTACTCTACCGCCACGGATTAAAACAACGCTATGCTCCTGAAGGTTATGACCCTCACCTGGGATGTAACTTGTTACTTCGATACCGTTAGAAAGACGTACTCTGGCGATCTTTCTAAGAGCTGAGTTAGGTTTTTTAGGTGTAGCAGTCTTAACTGCCGTGCAAACGCCCCTCTTCTGTGGAGCAGAAATATCAGTTGCTTTCTTCTGTAAAGAGTTGTAACCCTTCTGCAGAGCTGGTGCCTGAGATTTCCTTGCGCTTGTCTGTCTACCCTTTCTTACTAACTGGTTAAATGTTGGCATTCCATTCACCTCCTGTGATATTGTCTGTGGTTGCTGTTATCTTCAGCTTAATTTACGCACAAAAACATGACGCGTTAATGCACGCCTAATTATTATATACATTTTGTGTTTTTCTGTCAAGGATTTTTTTTATATGTGCTGATAACCTATTAAAAAGCATAACGTCATAAAAGTAAAGGCGATCAATGGCTAAAGCCCAAAGATGGGATTTCCAAGAAAAATCCATCTCCGGGCTTTGCAATTTATGGGCTACCTCATTGCTTTATTATACCATCTCATTCTCGTCAATATCCAGAACCTCTTCCGCCTCATTAAATTCATCTTCTGTCAGCTTGATCTCATCCTCTTCCTCTGACAGCTTGATCTCATCCTTTTCCTCGAAAGCAGAATCTGTATTAAGTCCAATGGTGCGGTAACGCTTCATACCAGTACCTGCCGGAATCGGCTTACCGATGATTACGTTCTCCTTCAGACCAATTAAGTGGTCGACCTTGCCGTTAATGGCAGCTTCGGTCAGAACCTTTGTGGTCTCCTGGAAGGAAGCGGCAGATAAGAAGGAATCTGTAGCCAGAGATGCTTTTGTAATACCAAGCATAACCTGCTTTCCTTCTGCCGGATTCTTTCCTTCAGCAAGAAGTGATTCATTTAAATCATTGTAATCCAGAACATCCATAGAGGTTCCCGGAAGCACATCACTGTCTCCGCTTTCCTCGATTTTGATCTTTTTAAGCATCTGTCTTACGATCATCTCAACGTGCTTGTCATTGATTTCAACACCCTGTAAGCGGTATACACGCTGTACTTCCTGGATCATATAATCCTGGACAGCACGAACACCCTTGATCTTTAAGATATCGTGTGGGTTCACACTACCTTCTGTCAGCTCATCACCGGCCTCCAGCACCTGGCCATCCTGAACCTTGATTCTGGATCCGTAAGGGATCAGATAGGTCTTGGAGTTGCCTGTTTCATTCTCCGTCACAATGATCTCACGTTTTTTCTTAGTATCCTTAATGGCCACTACGCCGCCGAACTCTGCAATGATTGCAAGACCCTTTGGCTTACGGGCCTCAAAAAGCTCCTCAACACGGGGAAGACCCTGTGTGATATCGCCACCGGCAACACCGCCGGTATGGAAGGTACGCATGGTCAGCTGGGTACCGGGCTCACCGATGGACTGGGCAGCGATGATACCGACGGCTTCGCCTACCTGAACCGGCTGTCCGGTGGCCATGTTGGCACCGTAACATTTTGCGCAAACACCCAGATGGGATTTACAGGTTAATACGGTACGGATCTTCACGGAATCACGGCCAAGCTTCCCTAACACGTTCATGACCGCAGCCGCACGCTTCGGTGTACACATGTGGTTCGCCTTTACGATCACTTCTCCGGTATCCGGATCAACAATGGTTTCCGCAATGAACCGTCCTGTGAGACGCTCCTGCAGCCCCTCAATGGTTTCCTGGCCATCTGTAAATGCCTTGATTTCCATAAACGGTGAATCCTTGCCTTCGCAGCAGTCGATCTCACGGATAATCATATCCTGGGAAACGTCTACCAGACGTCTGGTCAAATAACCGGAGTCAGCGGTACGAAGAGCCGTATCGGAAAGTCCTTTACGTGCACCGTGGGCGGAGATAAAGTACTCCAGTACGTCAAGGCCTTCACGGAAGTTGGACTTGATAGGAAGTTCAATGGTGTGTCCAGTCGTATCGGCCATAAGTCCACGCATACCTGCCAGCTGTTTGATCTGCTTATCGGAACCACGGGCTCCGGAATCGGCCATCATGTAGATGTTGTTGTACTTATCAAGCCCGGTCAGCAGGTCATGGGTCAACTGGTCATCAGTAACTTTCCATGTGTCAATAACTTCTTTATAACGCTCTTCCTCCGTAATAAGTCCGCGGCGGAAGTTCTTTGCAATCTGATCAACCGTTGCCTGTGCATCCGCAATCAGCTTCGGTTTGCTCTCCGGCACTGTCATGTCGGAAATGGATACGGTCATAGCAGCTCTGGTAGAGTACTTATAACCGATAGCCTTAATGTCATCCAGGGTTTCTGCAGTCTGAACTGCGCCATGGACATTAATGACCTTTTCAAGGATCTGCTTTAACTGCTTCTTTCCTACGTGGAAATCAACTTCCATCAAAAGCTCGTTGCCTGGAACAGACCGGTCAACAAAGCCAAGGTCCTGAGGAACGATCTCATTGAAAATGAAACGGCCTACCGTTGATTCTACTGCTCCGGTTTTTACGGTTCCATCAGCCATTTTTTTGCTCACTCTGGCCTTAATTCTGGAATGAAGGGTAACTGCCTGGTTTTCATAAGCAAGAATCGCTTCATTCACGCTCTTAAATACCATTCCCTCGCCCTTGGCTCCCGGTCTTTCCTGGGTCAGGTAGTAAATTCCCAGAACCATATCCTGAGAAGGAACTGCCACAGGGCCGCCGTCTGACGGCTTTAATAAGTTGTTAGGTGATAACAGAAGGAAACGGCATTCTGCCTGGGCTTCTACGGAAAGAGGCAGATGGACCGCCATCTGGTCACCGTCAAAGTCGGCGTTGAACGCGGTACAAACCAGAGGGTGAAGCTTAATGGCTTTACCTTCTACCAGAATTGGCTCAAATGCCTGGATACCAAGTCTGTGAAGGGTAGGCGCACGGTTTAACATAACCGGATGTTCCTTGATTACATCTTCCAGCACATCCCAAACCTCTGTCTGAAGACGTTCCACCATCTTTTTTGCATTCTTTATATTGTGAGCGGTTCCGTTGGAAACCAGCTCTTTCATAACAAAAGGCTTAAACAGCTCGATCGCCATTTCTTTTGGCAGACCGCACTGGTAAATCTTAAGCTCCGGTCCGACTACGATAACGGAACGGCCGGAATAGTCCACACGCTTTCCTAAAAGGTTCTGACGGAAACGGCCCTGTTTTCCCTTTAACATATCAGAAAGGGACTTTAATGCACGGTTTCCTGGTCCGGTTACCGGCCTTCCTCTTCTGCCGTTGTCAATGAGAGCATCAACCGCTTCCTGAAGCATACGCTTTTCGTTGCGGACAATGATGTCCGGAGCGCCTAACTCCAAGAGACGTGCAAGACGGTTGTTACGGTTTATGATCCTTCTGTATAAATCATTTAAGTCAGAAGTTGCAAAACGGCCGCCGTCAAGCTGTACCATAGGACGGATATCCGGCGGAATTACCGGAACCACAGTCATGATCATCCACTCTGGCAAGTTGCCGGAATTGCGGAATGCCTCCACAACCTCCAGCCTCTTGATAATTCTCGCACGTTTCTGTCCGGTAGCTTCTTTTAACCCTTTCTTTAACTCCTCAGAGTCCTTTTCAAGGTCAATGGACTGTAAAAGCTCCAGAATGGCTTCTGCTCCCATTCCTACGCGGAAAGCGCCGTAGCCATATTTATCTATTTCTTCCCGGTATTCCTTTTCCGATAAGACCTGCTTATACTGCAGTCCTGTATTACCGGCATCAAGCACCACATAAGATGCGAAATACAGCACCTTTTCCAGGGTTCTTGGAGATATATCCAGGATCAGGCCCATTCGGCTGGGGATCCCTTTAAAATACCAGATATGAGAAACAGGAGCCGCAAGCTGGATATGGCCCATGCGCTCTCTGCGGACACTGGCCTTGGTTACTTCAACGCCGCATCGGTCACAGATAACGCCTTTGTACCGGATTTTCTTATATTTACCACAATGGCATTCCCAGTCCTTGCTGGGTCCGAAGATCCGTTCACAGAACAAACCGTCTTTTTCCGGCTTTAAGGTCCTGTAGTTGATTGTCTCAGGCTTTTTCACCTCACCATGGGACCATTCCAGAATCTTCTCCGGAGATGCCAAACCGATCTTTATGGCATCAAATGTCATTGGGTGGTAAGTTTCATTATTTTCAGGCATGAGCGGTTCTCCCTTCTATTATTCTTCGTCTGAATCTTCAAATTCTGCGTCATCGAACTCCTCAAAAGAATCGTCGATACCGTCTGCTTCTACATCTTCTACATCTTCTACTTCCTCTACTTCCTCTTCTTCCACAGCTACCAGTTCTGCATCCTTAAATTCCTGCTTCTGGTAACCGTAGCTGCCAAAGGATTCTTCATCCCGGTAACGTCTGTCGCCTTCAATGATGGACCTTAAATCAGTTTCTTCATATTCGGTGCTTTCCGCAATCTGTACCTCTGTATTGTCGTCACGCAGCACTCTTACATCCAGTGCCAGAGACTGAAGCTCTTTTAACAATACCTTAAAGGATTCCGGAATTCCCGGCTCAGGAATATTATCACCCTTGATAATAGCCTCGTAGGTCTTCACACGTCCTACCACGTCATCGGATTTCACGGTCATGATTTCCTGCAGCGTATAGGAAGCGCCATAAGCCTCCAGGGCCCAAACCTCCATCTCTCCGAAACGCTGGCCGCCGAACTGGGCTTTACCGCCGAGAGGCTGCTGGGTAACCAGAGAGTATGGTCCTGTGGAACGGGCATGGATCTTATCATCAACCAGATGGTGAAGCTTCAGATAATGCATGTGGCCGATGGTAACCGGGCTGTCAAAATACTCGCCGGTACGTCCGTCGCGGAGGCGGACCTTACCATCACGGTTTAAGGGAACGCCCTTCCACAATTCCTTGTGCTCCAGGTGATCGCCCAGATAATCAATAACTTCAGGCTTTAAGGTTTCTTTATATTTTTCCTGGAAATCCTCCCACTCCATGTTTACATAGTCGTTGGCTACATCCAGGGTATCCATAATGTCGATTTCGTTTGCACCGTCAAATACCGGGGTTGATACGTTAAAACCAAGGGCCCTTGCTGCAAGGCTTAAATGGATCTCAAGTACCTGCCCGATGTTCATACGGGACGGCACGCCCAGAGGGTTTAATACAATATCAAGAGGACGGCCATTAGGAAGGAACGGCATATCTTCTACAGGAAGCACACGGGAAACAACACCCTTGTTTCCGTGACGGCCGGCCATCTTATCACCTACAGAGATTTTTCTCTTCTGGGCAATGTAAATGCGGACAGTCTGGTTCACACCTGGAGAAAGCTCGTCACCGTTTTCTCTTGTAAATACTTTTGCATCCACGATAATACCATAGGCACCGTGAGGAACCTTTAAGGAGGTATCACGGACTTCTCTTGCCTTCTCACCAAAGATCGCACGTAACAGCCGTTCTTCTGCGGTCAGCTCAGTCTCTCCCTTAGGAGTAACCTTTCCAACCAGAATATCACCGGCACGGACTTCCGCACCGATTCTTATAATTCCTCTCTCATCAAGATCCTTTAAGGCATCCTCGCCCACGCCAGGAACATCCCTTGTGATCTCTTCCGGTCCTAACTTGGTGTCGCGGGCTTCCGCCTCATATTCCTCGATATGGACAGAGGTATAAACATCCTCCTGTACCAGCTTTTCGCTTAAGAGAACCGCATCCTCGTAGTTATAACCTTCCCAGGTCATGAATCCGATCAGCGGGTTCTTACCGAGAGCGATCTCACCGTTCTGAGTGGAAGGTCCGTCTGCAATAACTTCTCCCTTTTCCACATGGTTGTTCTTAAATACGATCGGCTTCTGGTTATAACAGTTGGACTGGTTGCTTCTTTTAAATTTAGTCAGACGGTAAACATCTTTTCCGCCGTCGGAATCTCTCTTAATGATGATTTCATTGGAAGCAGAGCGCTCCACAACGCCGGAGTTTCTGGCAACAACACAAACACCGGAGTCTACCGCTGCCTTGGATTCCATACCGGTTCCTACCACAGGAGTCTCTGTTGTCAGCAAGGGCACGGCCTGACGCTGCATGTTGGATCCCATGAGGGCACGGTTGGCATCGTCGTTTTCAAGGAAAGGAATCATGGCAGTTGCAACGGAAAATACCATCTTGGGAGAAACGTCCATAAGGTCAATGTTCTTCCTCTGAAATTCGGAGGTTTCTTCACGGAAACGTCCGGAAATATTCTTATGGATGAAATGGCCTTCATCATCAAGGGGCTCATTTGCCTGTGCAACCACGAAATTATCTTCTTCGTCAGCGGTCAGGTAAACAACTTCATCAGTGACCACCGGATTCTGGGCATTGGTCTTATCCACAACCCGGTAAGGAGCTTCTACAAATCCGTACTGATTTACTCTTGCATAAGTTGCAAGGGAGTTGATCAGACCGATGTTAGGACCTTCCGGTGTCTCAATCGGGCACATACGTCCATAATGGGTATAGTGAACGTCTCGTACCTCAAATCCGGCACGGTCTCTGGAAAGACCGCCAGGTCCCAATGCAGATAAACGTCTCTTATGGGTCAGCTCTGCCAGCGGGTTGTTCTGATCCATGAACTGTGACAGCTGGGAGCTTCCAAAGAATTCCTTTACTGCTGCAGTAACAGGCTTGATATTGATCAGGGACTGAGGCGTGATGCCATCCATATCCTGTGTTGTCATACGTTCCCTGACCACACGTTCCATTCTGGAAAGACCGATGCGGTACTGGTTCTGCAAAAGCTCGCCAACGGCACGAATTCTACGATTTCCCAAATGGTCGATATCATCGGCCGCTCCCACTTCTTCTTCCAGGTGCATGTTGTAATTGATGGAAGCCAGAATATCTTCCTTTGTAATATGCTTTGGAATCAGTTCATTGATATTTCTGTGAAGGGCTTTCTTAAGGGCTTCTTCATCCTCGCTGCCAGCTTCTGCCAGAATTTTTTCAAGGGCAGGATAGAATACTAACTCTGTAATACCCGCTTCCTTGGGATCAAAATTCACAAAAGAAGTCAGATCAACCATTAAATTGGAAAGAACTTTTTGCTTGTGCTCCACTCCTTCCAGCCAGACAAAAGGAACAGCCGCATTCTGAATATCGGTTGCAAGCTGCTTGTCTACTGTGGCTCCAGCCTCTGCCAGAATTTCCCCGGTTGTGGTGTCAACCACATCCTCGGCAAGAACATGGCCTGTAATGCGGTTTTTGAAGTGAAGCTTTTTATTGAACTTATATCTTCCGACCTTTGCAAGATCGTATCTTCTGGGGTCAAAAAACATACTATTTAACAAACTTTCAGCACTATCAACAGATAAAGGCTCACCTGGGCGGATCTTCTTATATAACTCCAATAAGCCATCCTGGTAATTGTCGGAAGTATCCTTACCAAAGCTGGCTAATAATTTTGGTTCTTCACCGAACAATTCAATGATCTCCGCGTTGGTGCCAAAGCCCAGGGCACGGATCAGCACGGTTACAGGAACCTTTCTGGTTCTGTCTACACGCACGTAGAAGATGTCGTTGGAATCTGTTTCGTACTCCAGCCATGCACCCCTGTTGGGGATTACCGTGCAGGCATAAAGCTCCTTCCCTACCTTGTCATGTTCAATGCCATAATATATACCTGGGGAACGTACCAACTGGCTAACAATAACTCGCTCGGCACCGTTGATCACAAAGGAACCGGTATCTGTCATAAGCGGAAGATCGCCCATGAAGATCTCATGTTCATTAATCTCATCTTTATCTTTATTGCAAAGCCTTACCTTTACCTTTAAAGGAGCCGCATAAGTTGCATCTCTTTCCTTGCATTCTTCTATTGTGTACTTGATATCATCTTTACATAATGCAAAGTTGACAAACTCAAGACTTAAGTGTCCTGCAAAGTCTGCAATCGGAGAGATGTCTTCAAAGACTTCCTTTAATCCTTCATCAAGGAACCACTGATAGGAATTCTTTTGAATCTCAATCAGGTTAGGCATCTCAAGCACTTCTTTTTGTCTTGAGAAGCTCATTCTCAGGCTCTTACCGGCTGGGACCGGACGCATTCTGCTTTTCTCCATTGACGTTTCACCCCTGTTTTCTTTCTAATCGTTTCTGTTTTTGGGCATAAATGTGCCTTCAAGGCACACAAATCCACAATAGTGCACATTCCATAATATCATGGGAATGTCAACGTGTCAAGCATTTTTTGCTTGTATTTTCCAAGAAAATGTGTTATACTATTGCAGATAGGCCCAATTTTACAAAATGAACTATTGGAGGTATTCCCGGTGAGCACATTTTTAAACGTATTATTAGTGATTCTTTTCATCGCAGCCGTGGCTCTGGCAATCCTTTATTTTCTTGGAAGAAAGCTGGAAAAGCGTCAGGTGGAACAGCAGCAGGCATTGGAAGCTGCGGCACAGTCCGTATCCATGCTGGTAATCGATAAAAAGAAGATGAAGCTAAAGGATGCAGGGCTTCCTAAGATCGTGTACGAACAAACCCCATGGTATATGCGCCGCACAAAGCTGCCCATTGTAAAGGCAAAGGTTGGCCCAAAGGTTATGACACTGATCGCTGACGCCAAGGTATTCGAAGTGCTTCCGGTCAAAACAGAAGCTAAGGTTGTGGTAAGCGGTATCTACATAACCGAAATCAAGAGCCTTCGCGGCAAAGCGGTTCCTCCGGCGCCAAAAAAGAAGAAATTCCTGGACCGGTTTAAAAAGGGCGGTAAGTAAGATATCTGGTTTCTGTATTTACGAATACATCAATACCCGATTTTTAGAAAATGATCTGTATCATAATAAGATCTGTGCAAAATGCCGAAGTGTGATTACAATCGCGCTCCGGCATTTTTTGTTGATAAAAATAGATTTTGGGGTTATGAGGTATTATTTTGTCGGTTCTCTGCATAAAATGGGTTCATGAAAAAGACCTGTCCTGCTTCCCTATATATAAGGAAGAAGTACCGATCGCAATAAGGCGTTTATGAGCGTTTATATAATTACTATTATTTGAAAATATTTATCAACATCATCGTGCCGATGATATAAAAATATAAATTAACTTTTTTCGATTTAGCTTTAATCTCATATTAATCTCAATATTAAAACATTTTTTTGGTTAATATAACTATAATAGTTTTTCTCAATTAAATTTTAATAAATCGATTGACAAACTCATATTTATATTATACAATTAAGTCACAAGATAGTTAGTTTTAACTAACCAACTTATAAAATAACCTTTAAAAGATAAAATCAGAAACGAAAGGAGAACTACTATGTTTAATCAAATACAATTATCTTACGCATATAACGCTTTAGAACCCCACATCGATGCGCTCACAATGGAGACCCATTATTCCAAGCACCATGCAGCTTACACCAAAAACTTAAATGACGCTGCTCAGAAGGCCGGTGTCGCAGATAAGGAAATCACCTCCCTGCTCTCTTCTCTGGACAGCATTTCCGATGAAGTTCTCAGAAAGGCAATCCGCAACAATGGTGGCGGCTTCTTCAATCATAACCTGTATTTTTCAACCATGAGCCCTGACGGAGGCGGAGAACCTGCAGGCCCCCTCAAAGATGCCCTGGAAAAAGCTTTTAGCAGCTTTTCCGACTTTCAGAATCAGTTGAGCGGTCTGGCTGCCGGCCAGTTTGGGTCCGGCTGGGGCTGGCTGTCGGCAAACCGGGATGGCAGACTGCTTCTTTCCGCCAGTGCTAATCAGGACAATCCCCTCATGGAAGGCAAAGGTTTTGTTCCTATTCTGGGCATTGATGTTTGGGAACACGCCTACTATCTGAAATATAAGAACCTCAGGGCTGATTATATTAAAGCATTTTTCAATGTGATTGATTGGAAGGCTGTTGCTTCAAACTATGAAAAAATAATAAACAGTTAAGAAAAGGAGGAATATCATGAACAAAAATTTATTTGAAAAACTTAATGAATATTTGGCCAACCAGCAGGTCATGTATATCAAGCTTCATAACCTGCACTGGTATGTGAAAGGCCGCAGTTTCTTCACACTCCATGCAAAGCTGGAGGAATTATATGACCAGACCGCCCAGATCATGGATGAGGTTGCAGAGCGGCTGCTGGCTTTGGGCTGTTCCCCTGTTGCCAGCTTAAAAAAGGCATTGGCCCTCACTTCCGTCAAGGAACTGGAGGATGTTCCTATTTCCTCAGATGAAACCATTAACAGCCTGATTTCGGATGTGGAATACTGGATCCGGGATACAAAGGAAATCGTTAAGCTGGCCGAAGATAGTGACGATGGAGCAACCGCAGATCAATTTAACGGTTATCTGGCCGAATACCAGAAGCTTTTGTGGATGCTGAAGTCATATATCAGCTAAATAAGTCTCATAAACATGGAAATGCCGCTTTCTGAAAATACTGTAAGGAAGCGGCATTTTTTGCATTGGCTTTTTTATAAAAACGGGCTATTGGGAGCAAGAGCAAAGCAAAAGACGGCGATGATCACTGCTACAAAGTTGAAAGCAATAAAGAAATCACATCTGTATTTGCAGAAGAATAATTCGTTGTTGAATGTAATAAATCCAGTTGTCTTTCAAGGGCTGTTGTATCATTGTTGAGAGGTCAGCCCGGAGACAGTGAACATAACTAGGGGAATAGTCTTGGTTTGGGATTCAACTAAGCTATTCTCATCATTAATTTAATATTGAATTGACATAAAATGCTAAAAAAGACGCATTGCAGCCCGGCTATCAAATAGCCAGGCATACAATGCGTCTTTACATTAGGCAACACTTATATTAGGTTAAAATTAATCCTCAACATAAAGTGCTGTGATATTCTCACTGCTCTGTACATAGCAACGATCGTTACCATCTTTTGCTTTAGACTTGCTCTTCTGAACAGAACCAGAAGTATTGACTAATTTATAAACAATACTATCCTTTTCTGCCTTTTTATAGTCTATATTGTAGTATTCAGTATACTTGCTACCTTTTAACTTTTCCTCATCAGGTGTAGCATATCCTTTATTCTTAGTCTCTTTAATAAAGTCATCTGTAGTTAATACTGAATATTCAGCAGCTCCATCTTTAGTTTCAATCTTAATAACTGAATACTTATCATCTTTGTCCGCTTTTAAAAGCATACCAGCCAAGTAATACTTGCTGTCATCAACACCGGTTTTACCAGCGCCCTTTAAGCTGCCGGACTTATTGAATAAGAAGTTGAAGTTGTCACCGTCAATTTCAACAGTCTGCTTATTTGTCTTCATCGCACCATCAGTGTCTTTGCCAAAATAATAGCAGTAATATTTCTCACCTAACAGCTTATTAGCATTATCTTTGAAGTTGTCTTCTGTATCAAATTTAGCATCGTCACGATCATCATCGGATAAGATATCAACAATCTTAGTTGTGCTTCCCTCCTCGAAACTGATAAACTTCAGACCATCCTTCATTCTACCATAAGAGTCGAATGCATACTTCTTACCATTAACAGTCTTGATTTCAGAAGCTACCAATTTACCATCTTTATCAGAATAGTACCATGCATCTTCATCGTCATTATAATCGTCTTCATGAAGGTTTTCGTCAGGAACTACCTTAAACCAGCCCTTAGTTATTCTGGCACCATCTTCCGGTGATCCATAGTATCTCCAATTTCTGGTATAATCAGCAGAACCCTGTGTTGCCGTAATGCTACCAGTAGCCTTTTCAGATGTTGTTGGAGTAGCATCAAAGATTACCCACTCAGCATTCATACGGCCGTGCTCATCAAAACTATATTTTCTACCATTAATAGTTTTGCCATTTTCTTTTGTCACCTTTTTACCATTATCTTTGAAATAGAACCAACGTGTCTGATTCTCATCATCAAATACGTTTTTGCTGGATTGCCAAGCATCATCTTCGTCATAGTCATTGTCTACAATGTCAAGATAAGCCCAACCGATTCTCTGTGCGCCATCATTCTCATCACCACAGTAATAAAGACCATTTCCATCTTTCCAAGCGTCATCATCTGTCTTTCTATCTCCGTCTTCACCAATCCAGCCATACAGCATCTTGCCTTCATCATCAAAGATATATTTCTTTCCGTTAACAACCTTAAATGAAGCACTGTTGCTGTTAGAAGAGCTCTTATAAGCCTTACCATTGGAACCGAAGTAGTACCAGTGATTTACTGGTTCCTCATCGTCATCTCCATCATAATCATTATTTTCAACGGAAACCCACTTATTGGTTACCATAGCACCATTTTCATCTACATAATAGTAGTTATCGTTATATTCAACGATAAAATCGGTAGCCATCTCGCCATCTTCATTAAGATAGAACCAGTTATCTCCTGATTTCTCCCACTTCTCTGTTTCTAAGTCGCCGCTCTTACTGTAGTACACCCATGTACCATTTTCCTCCTGCCAGCCGGTTGCTGCAAAAGAGGACATGGAAGCACCTAAAGCCAGCAGTGCTGCTGTAGATAATACAGCAACTAATTTTGTCTGCTTTCTCATAATTAATGCACTCTCCTTTTTTCTTTTTGAAATACTCTTCGAAATTCCTAATTGCATTACGAGGTAATTATACTTCTAATATTGGAAATTATCGTAAGCAACGCGTGCTTTTCATGCATTTATTCATTATTTAATGCAGTTTTTTCGAAATTTTCTTGATTTTTTTCTGCGTAACATATATACTTATATAAAACTGTTTTTGTATCATTATACAAGGAGGAAAAAGATATGATAAAAGAAGAAACTGTAACCGGTTCAGAAGAAGAAAATAAAAGTGTCGTGGAGCAAAGCCTTGATGATTTCCAAAGCTATCTGGAATTTAACAACATGTCCTCAAATACCATTCATGTGTATTTATTTGCAGTAAAACAATTTCTTGGTTTATATCATGTGATCAGCCATGATAATCTCATGCTTTATAAATGTTACCTTATGGAACATTACAAGCCCCAGACAGTCAACTTAAGAATCAGAGCTCTTAATTGTTTCACAGAGTCTTTAAAGCTGTCTTCTTCCAAAATGCTGATGATACGAGTCCAACAGAAAACGTTCTTGGAAAACGTTATCAGCCAGGCAGATTACGAATACTTAAAAAAGTGCCTGATACGTTCCGGAAACATGCTGTTTTATTTTATCATACGTTTTATGGCAGCCACAGGCGTCCGGGTCAGCGAGCTGGTCCAGATCAAGGTAGAGCACGTAAAACGCGGTTATATGGATATTTACTCCAAGGATAATAAAATAAGAAGAATCTACATACCTAAAAGCCTCCGTGAGGATGCGCTGAAATGGCTGCGCCAGATTGACCAGGTGAGCGGATACGTGTTTTTAAACCGCTACGGAGATCCGATTACACCTGCCGGAATCCGGGGACAGCTAAAAAAATTTACCGTCCTATATGATCTGGATCCAAAAGTGGTTTATCCTCATTCCTTCCGTCACCGCTTTGCAAAGAATTTTATTGAAACCTGCGGGGATATTTCCATGCTTTCCGATATTTTAGGGCATGAAAGCATTGAAACCACAAGAATCTATCTTCATCGAAGCAGCACGGAACAAAAACAGATTGTTAATCAAATTGTGAATTGGTAGGATATTATGTTAAATGACGAATTGCTGAATGATTTTAAGAAATTTTTGAAGAAAAAGAATTTATCAAGTAATACCATCACGGCCTATGCGGGCAGCGTCCGGCTTTTTTACAGTATGTATAAAGAAATCGCACCGGAGAGCCTTCAGCATTATAAAAGCTACCTGATCTCCCGCTACCGTCCTGCAACAGTCAACCAGCGGATCTATGCCATGAATCACTTTTCCCGCTTTTTGGCGGAAACCAATGGAGAGGAATATATTTTAGTCGCCTCTTACCATCTGCCTTCCGTGAAAGTCCAGCAAAAGACATTCCTGGATACCGTTATTTCAAATGAAGATTATGAGCTCTTTAAAATTAAATTAAAAGAAGAGAAAAATTATTTCTGGTATTTTATCGTCCGTTTTTTGGCAGCAACAGGTGCCAGGGTCAGTGAACTGATCCAAATCAAGGTGGAACATTTAAACCTGGGATATCTGGACCTTTATTCAAAGGGCGGAAAGGTGCGCCGCATTTATTTCCCGGACTCTCTATGCGAAGAAGCACTGGAATGGTGTCACAGCAAAGGTAAAAAAAGCGGTTTCCTCTTTTTAAATAAAGAAGGACGCCTGATCACCCCACGGGGGATCAATTTTCAGCTAAAGCATCTGGCCAAACGCTATGGAATAGATCCTGACACCGTCTATCCCCATTCCTTCCGCCACCGTTTTGCCAAAAACTTTTTGGCCTGCTTTAACGATATTTCTCTTTTGGCGGATTTAATGGGGCATGAAAGCATTGAGACTACAAGAATTTATCTCACCCGTTCCAGCCAGGAACAGCAGCAGCTCCTCGACGAAATTATCACATGGTAGACAACTTTTTTACTTTCTTATTTATTTTTACAGATTTTTACAGTATAATCTCGAAAAGGAGGATAATATACCATGATAATTTCATTTCGTTTTAGAAACTTCCGTTCCTTTCTGGATGAAACTTTTATTGATATGAAAGCAGTTAATTACAAGGAACACCCAAACCACCTGGTAATGACAGGAAACAAAAAACTGATGAAGACGCTGGCCGTATATGGAGCAAACTCCAGCGGGAAAACCAATCTTTTTCTCGCTTTTGCCAGTTTTCATTCTTTTATTTTCTGGCAGCTCTTTTCAATGGAGGACATTCCCAGAAAACATTTTATGTCGCTCCTGCAGATCAGCTCTTTGGACAAAATCCTCCCATTCCTGGATGAGGACTCCAATTCCCAGCCCACGGAAATGGAACTTTCCTTTATCAGCGGAGGGCAGGTCTATGAATACGGCTTTTCTGTCCTCAAAGGGAAAATTCTCTCGGAAAATATGGCAGTGGATAACCATGTGGTATACACACGTAATGGTGATGAGATTACCATTGGACGCCAGTACGAAAAAATCTTACGGCAAAGGACAGGAATCCTCCCTCGTGAGGATCGGTTATTCAGTTCTATTTTATCATGCCTGGATATACCCGAAATCACTGCAATCATGGAGCCTTTTGAAACCTTTTTTTCAAAGCAGATCGCTTATTACTGTGATTTCCTTGAACCATTCCAGCTTGCAGGTCATCTGATCATGGATGGAAGGGCATACAAAGCCCTCGAAAACCCGGAGGCCCTTAATTATGCATTGGCACAGCTAAGAAAGCTTGGAATCCCGGCTGTGGAATTTATTGTTGAAAAGGGACTTCCCAAGCTTGGATACAAGGTAAAATCCCGGGAAACCGGCCAGTTCCAGATACAATATAGGGACTACACAAAAGTTTCCATGGGCACAATGAAATACCTTCAATTATTTATACAGGTTTACCATCTTTCCCAAAGAGGCGACGGTATTCTGATCATTGATAACATATCAAATGAATTCCATCCTGCTGTTACAAAATTCTTTATTGATACTTTTCAGCAGGACAAAAACTCAAACATACAGATTATTTTCACGACCTATGATATCTCCATATTAAATAATCAGCAGTTCCGCCGCGATGAAGTAGCTTTTGTGGATATGAACGAATATCATGAATCCAGGCTCTACACCTTAGCAGACATAAAAGTCCGGTCTGACGCCAGCTTTTCTAAGGACTATCTTTTAGGCAAATATGGGGCAATTCCGCTTCTTAAAGAATGTATTTTCTAAAATAACTGATAACTGAAAAAAGCATACTGCCAAATGATATGACCTCTGTCTGCTTGACAGAGGTCATATCAAAATGGCATATGTCTTTTTTAATTTAAAAGGCGGATATCCGCTGTGGCTTTGGAATGAATATCCAGCACAATGTTGCATTCCGATACATGCTGGTAATTGATATCAAGGGAATAGGCCACCCGTACCTTTAAGCTGTCCTCTTCCTCATTAATCTGGATATCCTTTGTGTTGATCCCGATCATCAGTTCTCCAAAAGGCGTGGCATAGCAGGACATATTTTTTTTATCCTTTTCAAATGTCATATGAACGCTGGAGCTGCCGCGTTTGATGATATCCAGTCCGGACCGGCGGATCTTGATGGTGTTCTTGGTCACTCCCCCTGTTTCCTCCTGGATCTCGTCATACAGGATATAGTGATTGCCGTTTTTCAGGAAATAATCGCCGGCTGTTATCATCTCAACCGAATTGCTGTCATCTTCTGCAATCTGCATCCCGCTGATGCTGATGAGAACATCTCTTGTCATAGTAAGAACTCCTTTAGTAATCCTCAATGTTGATTTGTTTTGTCTCTTTCACCTGTCCCGGAAGGATGGAAGCGGCAAAGCTGGTAAACTTCTCTGCCAGGTCACTGACATAGAAACGGTACTTTTCCAGATCACTGCTTTCCTGCCCGCATAAAAGGCCGTTTTCTTCCAAAACCTGCTTTAACTCCAAGGCAGTTTCATAGGCAGGATTGACCAATGTCACCTCCGGCCCCATAAGCCTTCCCACGGTTGAACGTAAAAGGGGATAATGGGTACAACCCAGTACCAGTGTGTCAATATATTTTCCCTTTAATTCACTTAAATATCTGGAAGCGATCTCATCTGTAACGGAATCGTGCAATAATCCCTCTTCCACCAGAGGTACCAAAAGAGGGCATGGCTTTCCAGTCACTTCAATATCCTCTTTCATTTCCTTCATCACTCTGGTGTATACCCCGCTCCGTATGGTGCCTTCGGTTCCAATGATACCGATCTTCCCGTTTTTGGTAGCCTCTACGGCGGTTCTGGCCCCTGCATGGATCACACCAAGAATGGGAATGTTCACTTCCTTTTCCACAGCTTCAAGAGCGCAGGCTGTGGCTGTATTGCAGGCTATCACGATTGCTTTCACATCCTGGGTCATGAGAAAGCGGATGATCTGCCTGGTAAAGCGGACCACCGTGCTGCAGGATTTGCTGCCATAGGGCACTCTTGCCGTATCTCCAAAATATACAATTCTTTCATCAGGCATCTGCCGCATGATCTCACGGGCAACCGTAAGCCCGCCTACGCCGGAATCAAATACTCCTATGGGTGAATTTCTGTCTGCCATTAAATTTCCTCTTTCCTGCCTGCTATACCCGATTGCGGCCCATTGCATGCTCCAACAGCCGGTCAACCAGTTGGTCCTTATTCATCCCAGCCGCTTCCCAAAGCATGGGATACATGCTGATCGCAGTAAATCCGGGCATGGTATTGATCTCATTGAATACCACAACGCCGTCCTTTTTCACAAAAAAGTCAACTCTTGCCAGGCCATAGCCATCTACTGCCTGGAAAATGGCCTTAGCGGCGTCTCTTACCCGTTCTGCTGCCCCCTCCGGCAGAACCGGGTCTACAACCGTTCTGGAATCAGAGTTGTAATACTTTGCATCAAAATCATAGAATTCTGCTGCCGCAAGGATCTCTCCCACTCCGGAAGCTTCCACCGGCATGTTTCCACCTCCAAATACGGCGCATTCGATTTCCCGGCCGACAATCATCTCTTCTACCAGAATCTTGCGGTCATGTTTAGCGGCCTCCACCAGTGCCTCCCTAAGCTCTTTACCGTCATTTGCCCGGCTTACCCCCTTGGAAGAGCCTGCATTGGAGGGCTTTACAAATACCGGGTAAGAGAACTTTTCCTCCACCTTTCCTACAACCGCCTCTATATTCTTTAAGTCATGGCGCATCACCGGCACATAAGCCGCCTGAGTGACCCCTAAATCCTCTACAACGGTCTTTGTATATAATTTATCCATGGAAATTGCGGAAGCCAGTACTCCGCAGCCCACATATGGAATTCCCGCCAGTTCAAGCAGTCCCTGAACAGTCCCATCCTCTCCAAACAATCCATGAAGCACTGGGAATACCACATCAACTCTGACAATTTCCGTCTTTTCCCCATCGATCAGGATAACACCACCCATGGTTGCATCAGGAGAGATAACAGCAGAGACCGGTCCATCTTTCCATGTGCCTTTTTCTATATCTTCTACTGAGTCTGTCTTAATCCAGCGGCCCTCTTCTGTGATCCCAATTAAAACTATATTGTATTTCTCTATATTAATATGGTTAATAACATTGACCACCGACATACAGGATACAATATGCTCCGATGACTGGCCGCCGAATAGTACAACCGCAGTTTTTCTGTCCATTTTGCTCTCCTTATTAATTTCTCAAATTTACAGTGTTTATATTATAGCACATATGGTAACAATTACAAATAGATTCCAGAAAAAAGGAGGAACCCCAATGAAACAGAAACGCGATTTATTTCTATGTATTACCTGTCTTCTGATTGCATTTTTGCTTACCTTATCAGGCGGAAGGCAAAAGGATGAAGCTCTGGCCGCACGGATCGCACCGGAAATCCTGCGCTTTCACGTGCTTGCAAACAGCGACAGCTCAGAAGATCAAACCCTGAAATTAAAAGTGCGCACCATGCTGCTCAATTCAATATATGAGGACCTTGGCGAAAAAGCATCCCTTGAGGAAACAAAAGACTATGTCCTTTCCCACAAGAACAGTCTGGAAAGACAAGCAGAACACTACATGAAAAAACTGGGATATGATTATCCCGCACATATGGAACTGACCAATTGTTACTTTCCTACCAAAACCTATGGAGATATGGTATTTCCCTGCGGCAATTATGAGGCCGTCCGGGTAAAAATAGGGGAAGGAAAAGGACGCAACTGGTGGTGCGTCCTTTATCCTCCGCTTTGTTTCACAGATTCTTCTTATGCGGTTGTGCCGGATGCTTCCAAAGCAATACTGAAAAGCTCCATGGATGAATCTGATTATATGAAGATCAGCCGGGAAAATCCGAAGATCCATATCCGTTTCAAGCTGGCTGATCTGCTTTCCAAGCCGGAACCTACTGCTCAGAAGACGTTACAAGCCCCTTAACCGCCCACTGGTAGGTATTATATGCCTGATACAGGGTGTTATAAGCGCTTTGCTTTTCTCCCTCTGCCTGTGCAAATGCCATCTGGGCCTGCAGATAGTTTATTTTGCTCAGCATGCCAAGCTGATAGGAACGGTCTGCCTTTTCTTTTTCCAGCACCGCCTTTTCATAAGCGGTAGAGGCGGCGTCATAGGCGGTTTTCGCCTGAAGGATTTCCTGGTAATAGGACTGCATGGTGACCGTAAGATTCTGCTCTTCCTCTGAAACAGAGGCTTCCTTGTTCTTTACGCCGGTGGTGGTCTTGCCCGAAGCCCCGTGACGTTTATCAATCAGGTCATAATTATTTCCGATGGCCTTTGCCGTATCTGCTGCCAGATCCAGGGTGGAAATGACGGAAAGATCTAACTGAGGAACCTCTCCGATCTGGACTGCCCCATCCGCCGGATATCCGGTCATCAGGCATAAGGAACGCTTCAGCCCGTCAATGGTGTTGTCAAGCTGGTCAAGAGCTGCCTGGGCTGCCAGGACCCCTTTGTTAGCTGCCAGAACATCTGCTTCTGTCGCCATGCCCTGTTTCAGGCTCAAGGTCTGGGCCTCATAGCCTGCCATGCTTACGTCCAGCGCCTTTTGAACCACGGCCCGGTTGGCCAGGGCGGTGTTATAGCCTATCATGATCTGATCTGCAGCAGAAGAAAAGGTCCTAGAATAGCGGTCAACGTTTTTCTTGACCCCTGTGTTAGCACGTTTGATTCCGTTATTCATCATCTCCGCTCTGCTATCCAGCGCCTTTGCCGTGCCTTTAAGAGCATTGTATTCCGTCAGCCCTTCCGCACTGTCTGTGGCCCCTGAATCTTTCAGCGCCTGGGCGTCGTCATTAAGATTACGGATATGCCTTCTCATTTCGTCATAGACATACTGCTGGTTGCTTAACTCATTTCCAGCCGAATCGGCAATGTTCTGAACATCAGGGTTAAAATACCTTACCAGATCGGAAAGCTCATCAAATTCTATGGTCTGATCGTGAAGCCTGCTCCACGTTTCCTCTGCCATCCCGTCAGGAATGGCAGTTCCCGTACTGCCGGGTCCTGCTGCACCGTAAACCGGCAAGGCAGCGGTAAGGGTAAGGGTCACTGCCATACAGGCAGATAAGTAACCTTTCTTTCTCATATCTTATAAACCTCCTGCCGAAGCCAGTCCGTTCACTGCATTATCATAATTCTGAACCGCCTGGAACAAGGCAAGCTCTGCTGTCTTTATAGCAAGATTTTTTGTGTCATATGCATTTTTCTGTTTCAGATAATCCAGTCTGCTTAAAGAACCCAGGTCAAATTTCCTCTGGGCAGTATCCATATTTTTGCTTTCCAGGGCAAGCTCTGCTCCTGCCTGGTCATATGCTGCCTTTGCCTGAAGAACCGCCCGGTAGCGTTTTGTTAAATCGGAGCCGATATTCTGCTCATTGTTTACAATCGTCCGGTTCAAGGTCTGTTTCGTCACATCCCCGACGGCATTTTCCAGTTTTCTTTTATTGATTTTTAAGGTATAGCTGTTGCCCAGGGCCGATTCCTTATCAGTGTCCGGGTTCATGGCGGCAATGCGTTTCATATTTACAGCCGGAATTTCAAGGATCTCCGGTGCATCGTTGTATTTCCAGCCCAGCATCACGCAAAGCTTCTGCCTGGTTTCTTCAACAGAAGACGTCAGTTTATCAATGGAAGCCTGGGTGCTCTGAATACTCTCTAAAGCTCCCAGCACATCCGCCTGGGTTGCCATTCCTGCATTTTGCCTTACCAGCGTGGACTGGTATACAGCCTCTAAAAACTCCAGGCTGCTCTTTGCGCTTTCCAGCTCATATTTCTGCTGAAAATAGGCAACCATGGAGGACTGGGCCGTTGCTACCAGATTGGCTTCCTCCTGGTCATAGGTAAGCTGATATACCTTTAAATCCTCCACATTGGTATCTGCCGCGGCTTCCGCCCGGTTGGCACTTGCCGCACCGCTTGCATCAGACATCGGGTCATCTCCGGTAATCATGTTTCTGTAATCGTTTGCCGCATCACGGTAATACTGGGCATTCTGGTCACTGGTGATCCTGTCATCCTTTTTCTTGTCATTAATATCCAGCTGGTTTTTCTGGACCGTCACATTATATTCACGGATCAGGCCAGCCAGTTCATCGTATTCCATCACATTGTCCCTAAGCCTTGCCCACTCTTCTGCGGTTCTTGCAAACTCCGGGCTGCCGGCCCAGGCTGTTGCAGCCGGTCCGGAAACAGTCAATGCTGCTGCAAGGCAGTATGTACAAATATGTTTCCATTTTCTCATCCTTAATCCTCCTTAACTGGGATTTTTATGCTATATACCTGTCATTATTTTATCATATCACGCTTTGAACATGAAATCCACTTTCTTCCAGAAGGGAACCGGATTTTCCGAAGGTCCGGCCCCCTGGTGACTCTTAATCCGGCAATATGCTCTTATCCGTCTTACCGCTCATAAGGGAATAATATACCGGAAGCATGAGCAGCGACAGGATGGTGGAAGCTGTCAGACCTCCCACGTTTACTAATGCAAGCCCCTGCATGGTCTCCCCATTCTTCCCGATGGCCATTGCCATAGGAACCATGGATACCACTGTAGTGAGTGTTGTCATGAGGATAGGGCGTAGTCTGGTAGCTCCTGCTTCGATCAGGGCGGTGCGTTTATCCATGGTAGCTCGGTACTGGTTCACCGTATCCACATAAAGGATTCCTGAGTTTACCACCGTACCGATGAGCATCAAAAAGCCAAGAAGTGACGGCATGCTGATAGCAACTCCCGCAGCCGCCAGGAAACCAAAGGAACCGATCAGGCTGAAGGGGATAGTCGTCATGACCATCAGTGAAAATTTGGGAGACTCAAACTGGGCAGCCATAACGATGAAGATCAGGAATATAGCCGTAGCAATCGCTTTAAACAGGCTGGTAAACTCCTCCTGCATGGATTCATCCTCACTATTCTTTGCCCTTGTAACGATATCATTCAAATACTTATTTACAATCTTTTCATCAATATCCTTTTTGGCTGCTTCCTTATCCTTTTTCGTTTTAACTACATCGGTAAAGGAGCCTGTTATGGTAACCATGTATTGTTTGTTCTTCCTGTTAATTGCGGAAGGGCTGTCTTCATAACCGATATCAGCAATATCTGTAAGCCCCACAGAGCCGCCGGAATTGTTTGGAACCATGATTCCCTCCACCTTATCAAGAGTATCATAGGAATCCTTTGGATATTCCACTTTAATATCAACTTCCTGGCCTGACACCTCCATGGTGGCCGCCTTAGTACCGCTCAGCATGCTGTTTAATAAGCCGCCCACATTGGCTGGAACAACGCCTTCTGCCGCCGCCTTTATAGGATCAATCCGGACCTTTAATACAGGCGCTGCATTCTCTAAGTCTGAATGGACCTTGATCAGCTGGGGGCTATCGATCAGCTCTTCTACCATCTGGCTGGAAACACTTTTCAATTTATCCAGCTGGGAGCTTTGAAGGATTACCTCAAAATCATTTTTACTGCTCATTTCGCTCATGGAGGAGGTGGACTCTACCGTAACATTGCAGTCAGGAAGCTGGTTCATCTCCTTTTTCCACTTGTTTACAACCTCCTTGGTGGACAGCTTACGGTTATCCTTTAAGTAAGCGGTTAAGGTTCCCTTCTTACCTCCGCTAAAGCTTAGGCCGCTCCCTCCATAGCTTACCATATAGGACTTTAAATCTTCCTCACTGGTAACAATGTCTTCCAGTCTCTTTAGGATTTTATCCGCCTCTTCCACTTTAAGCCCAGGCTTCATTTCCGCAGAAACCGTGACAGTTCCCTGATCTACCTCGGGCATCAGCTCAAAACCAAGCCTGGTGGCAAGGACAAAGGAAGCGAACAGAAGCAGAACCGATACGATCATAACCATGGCACGTCTGTTAAGCAGCCTATCCACGATTCTGCGGTAACCATTCTGCATTGCTTTTACAATTCCTCCCATGGGAGAATTCTGCTTTTCAATAGGGCGGAACCGGCTGTAGCACAGAGGGACAATGGTAATGGCTGAAAGCAGAGACGCCAGCATACAAAATACAATCGTATAGCCCAGGGGCTTAAAGAGCTGGCCTGTAAGGCCTTCTAAAAGCGCCAGAGGGATAAATACGACACAGGTGGTAATCGTTCCGCCAAGAATGGACTGCAGCACAACTCCGGTTCCTTCCAGCGCCGCCTGTATATATTCCCTAAACCCGGTACCCTTTTGGGATCGGAAGCAGCTCTCCATAACCACAATTGAGTTATCTACCATCATACCTACACCAAGAACAATACTGCTCATGGTGATAACGTTTAAGGAAAAGCCCATGGCCGCCATTAAGATCAGCGACACCAGAATGGATACCGGAATGGAGCTTCCTACAATGAGAGATGCCTTGATATCTCCAAAGAACAGGAAAATAATAATCATGGAAATGATAACCGCCATGATCATGGTATCCTTAACACTGTTAAGAGCCGATGTGATCTGGTCACTGGTATCGTCAACAACTACGATGTCCAGGTTGGGATATTCCCTTTTCAAAGTTTCAATGGTCTTTGTCATTGCCTTGGAAACATCCACCGCACTGTTTTTCTGCTGTTTATTTATGGATAAGGTAATGGTATCTTCTCCATTATACCGTCCGATGGCTTCCTGTTTTTCAGAGGTTTCCGAAATATCGGCAATGTCCTCCATATAAATGGTCTTTCCATCTCCAGCTACTACAGGAACCTTTTTAAGGCTTTCAATGTTCCCCACTTCTACACCGGTACTGACGGATAAATCCCTTTTTCCCACTCCCGTACTTCCTGCCGGGTATGTAAAATCAGCTGCTTTGATGGCCTGGCTGATGGAATTCATGGTAAGATGATACTGGTTCATCTTTTCCGGAATCAGCCGGACGCTCACATAGCCCTTCTGGCCTCCGCTTACACCAATGCTTGCAACGGAAGATATTTTCTCAAATTCCGGTACGATCTTATCGTTCACATAGTTGTAAAGATTATTCTGAGATGGGTCCTTTACAGCCAGAGTCACCACCGGCATTTCATTGATATTGAATTCCATAACGCTGGGAGTTTCCACATCGTCAGGGAGCTTAACATTATCCATTTTCTTTTTCAGATCCGAATACGCCTTATTCATATCCGTACCATATTCATACTCCAGCAGCACGATGGAGACATTCTCCTGGGAGCTGGACTGAACATTCTTAATACCGGACAGGGTACCTACGGCCTCTTCCACCGGCCTGGTGACCAGATCATTTACATCCTCCGGGTTAGCTCCGGCATAAACGCTGCTGATCAGCAGCATTGGAAAGTTCATTTCCGGCGTCAGCTCCATTTTAGCAGACAGGACAGAGGACAAACCGAATACAAGCAAGCACAACACTGTTAAGACGGTGGTTACGGGCCGCTTTAAAACGCCTTTTGTGATTCCCATTTTACCGCCTCCTTACTGTGCAGGGCCGGAAGGCTCTGCTCCAGTTCCTTCTTCTGCCGTACCTTGTGCTGTCTGGGAATCGCTTTCATTCCCGCCTGCAAGGGTAACCTTGGAACCATCATATAATTCACTGGTCCATGTGGTCACTACCTGATCCTCTGCAGTAATGCCGCTTTGGACTTCCACATACTCATTGTCCGCCAGTCCTACGGTCACTGCATTCTTCTTAAGCGATCCATCTGCATATGTATAAATGAACGGGTTCCCGCCCTCATAATAAACGCTGTCAACCGGAACTGTCAGGACATTCTCCGCTCTTTGGGCAATTACATAAAGCTTAACGGAAGTTCCCGTAGCCAGTGCATCTCCATCCGGAATGGAAGCTTTTACCTTAAATAAGCCGCTTGCCTGATCAAGCATTGTGCTCACTTCCGTAATGGCAGCCTCATGGTCGGTTCCATTCTTTTCCACCCTTATGGAATCTCCTGCCTTCAATCCTCCTACAATGCGTTCCGAAACATAAAAGGTCAGGGATTTCCCGCCTTCCCCTGAAATAACGCAGAGGGTGGTCTGAGGGGAGACCATATCATGGACGCTGATGTTAAAGCTTTCCACGCGTCCTGCAATGGGAGCCGTCACCTGGCTGCTTTCCATCTGGATCTTATATGCGATCTTGGCATTTTCATATTGAAGCCTTGCCATCTCCACTTTATCAGCAAGAGACTGATAATCTGCTTCCGCCACATCGCCGGCTGCATAGAGAACCGTATACCGGTCCAGATTCTTCTTGGCGTCTTCATAGGTGATTCTGGCAGTTTCCGTAGCGATCCGTGTACTTTCTACCTGCTTTGTGTCGATAACGCAGAGAAGCTGGCCCGCGGATACCACGTCGCCGGTCTTAACTCCAACACTTGTAATTTCCCCCGCTCCAAGGGGTGTCACATGGACAATGCTGTCCGGCTCAATTGTTCCGATCAGCTCATTGCTTATTTCAATGATCCTGGTCTCAGGTTTTTGTACAGTTACTGCCGGCGGAACCTCTGCCACAAGCTCTTCCTTCTTTCCTTCCAATACCTTAGGAAGGGTCAGTCCTGCAACGGCTGCTACAATCACAACCGCTCCTGCAATGATGAATGCTTTTTTCTTAGTCATAGTAACTCCTTATTTGGCCATATTAAGATTGTAATGGTTGTTTACGAATTCCATATTGCAGAATTTCTAATTTTTCCTGGAAAAGTTTCTTAATTTTTTCTTCATCCTCCGGATGATGATAATACCAGCCCACGCAATGAACCAGTTCAAAGAAAATCATGGATACCAGTTTTCCGAAAGTCTCAATGCCCTGATCTTTAAAATCAGATGTATCGATGGAACGATACATGACCTCCTGCAATTTCTGTTGGGCCTGAGTACTTTCACGACACAAACAGTGAGTTGCACCAAACATCTTTTCACTGTCAACAATATTCTTAACCAGCCGTAATACATTTTCCTTCGTATTTGCTATGCTGTATTGCAAAAATGTTTCCGCAGTCTTCCATAAATCGCCGTTATTTCTTTCAGCGCAGTTCACCCAGCCATTCTGAAATTTTTCAGCAGCATTTTCAAAAATATATCCCAGGACATCACGCTTATCCTCAAAATAAGTATAAAAGCTTCCTCTTGATATTCCTGCAGTCTGGATTATCTTGTTAATGGAGACCTTTTCAAACGGTACCCTGGTGAATTCTCCCAGCGCTGCATCGCGGATCGTTTTCTTTTTCGCTGCCGGAAGATTATAAAACCGCTCCGTTGGCATCTTTTTTCTCTCCTTTCCCTTTCTCTATGTGAATCCTGGGACCACACGAAAAGGTGACAATATGTCACTTATTATAATGACACGTTGTCACCTTGTCAAGAAAGGTTATATTTATTTAATAATTTTTCCAATTCTGTATATGATTGCCTATCTCCTGTCCAAAAGCTCCTTTAAGGCTTCATCACTCTCTTCAATCCACACATCCTCTTCCTCTTCATTGAGGCCGAGAAACTTGGCAAGAGTTTCGGTTGTGCTGCTGTTATTCCATTCTTCAATAAAATCATCAATGGCTTCAAATTTTATCTCACCAGCCAGATACTTTTCCTTAAATGCCATAAAATACCTCTCTTCTTAATCCTGTTCCTTGATATTCTTTGATACGGTGATCTCCTGATTATCAATATGCTCCCGCATTGCTTCCTTGGCTTCCTGTACCTTCCGCTGTCTGACTGCCTTTAATATGTTGTCATGTTCCAGCAGAAGAATCTGGCGTTTGTCCTCATCCTTGATATATTCCAAACGGTAACGGTACATCTGCTCTCTTAAATTGTTGATCATCTGCACCAGCCTGTCATTGCAGGTACCTTTATAAATCACATCATGATAAGCTTCATCCGTCTCCGCAATATCCATGGCATTGCCCTCTTCAACGGCCGTCTTAAATTCCTCCTGCTTTCTTTCAAGCTCCTCCACGGCCTCCGGGGTCATTCGCTGGCAGGCCAGTTCAATGGCCAGCTCCTCTAAGGATCTGCGGACCTCCAATACATCCCTTAAGCTCTTTTCCGAAATTTTTGCAACCTCGGCTCCCTTTCTGGGCACCATTAATACAAGCCCTTCCAGCTCCAGCTTCCGGATGGCTTCACGGATAGGGGTACGGCTGACTCCAAGGCGTTCCGCAAGCTGAATCTCCATAAGGCGTTCTCCCGGTGCCAGTTCTCCTTTTAAAATCGCCTGGCGCAGCGTGTTAAAGACTACGTCCCGAAGCGGCAGATATTCATTCATATTAACCTTTAAATCATTGCTCATTTGTAACCTCCCTGGTATTATAAAAATTCGTCAGATAAACCTGCTTTGCAAGGCCCTTTGCCTCGCCGTATCTCAATTCCTCATAAGCCCTTTCTGCGGCTCTGGGACTGGTAAAAATGCCAAAAACCGTGGGACCGCTTCCGCTCATCAAGGCATTCACAGCTCCCAATTCTTTAATTTTGTCCTTAATCTGTGCAATCACCGGATATTCCGGGATCGTAACCGTTTCAAGCACATTTCCCAGCCGCTCTGATATCTGGTATATGTTGTGGTTCCCAATGGCTTCGATCATTCCGTCAATATCCGGATGGTCCTCCTGACCTAAGGCGGATAAATCCAGATGTTCATAAACGAACTTCGTGGATACGCTGACCCCGGGCTTTACTATGAGCACCTGGCATTGGGGCATATCCGGAAGGGGAGTTAATATTTCCCCGATTCCTTCGCTCAGCGCAGTTCCTCTCATCAGACAATAGGGAACATCTGCTCCGATCTTTACTCCCCGTTCCATCAGCTCTTCTCTTGTCAGGCCAAGCTGGAACATCTTATTGACTCCGAATAAAACTGCCGCCGCATCGCTGCTGCCTCCTGCCATGCCTGCAGAAACAGGAATGAATTTATTTAAGTGAACGCGAATGCCGTGAAGGACGTGAAACTCCTCCATAAGAAGCTTGGCGGCCTTATAAACCAGGTTGTTTTCATTCACCGGAAGATAATACAGATTTGTCACAACCTCAATTCCCGGAGTCTCTTTTAAGTAAATATCAATCTTATCATAAAGGCCTACGGTCTGCATGATCATTCGTACTTCATGGTATCCGTCTTCCCGTTTTCTCAAAACATCAAGTCCCAGATTAACCTTTCCATATGCTTTTAACCCCAGATGTCTTATCATAGGCAAACATCCCTCACTTTTTATTCTTTAGGATTGTATTTTTGCATTTTTTTGTATACAGTATTTAGTATATAACGAAACAGGAAAAAGTACAAGAGGTTTATTCCCTAATATGCTTCCTTCATTGTTAAATTTTCATAAACAATATTAATAGCCGCTTGCTCCTTTTTGAACAAACGGCTATGTAAAGTTCTGTGGCAGTGCTGCTCTTCGTCTTATAGGTCTCTCATTTTTATCTCAGAGAAATTCCTCCATCTCTTTCTCCATCTGCCTTAAGGCTATGGCATACTTCTTAAATTCCGCAGCTGCCAGTTCCTTCTTCTCTCCCTTATAGCAGATCCGGTGCTCCATACTGGCCCATAAGTCCATGGACATGGTCCGCAGCTGTATTTCTACCGGATAATATTCCATGCCATCGGTGTGATAGACAGGAACTCCAAAAACAATGTGAAAGCTTCTATATCCATTGGGCTTTGGATTGGCAATATAATCACTTTCTTTAATAATCACAATGTCCGACTGCTTCTTTAACAGGCAGACAATGTCATAGATATTCTCCACAAAATAGCAGATGACCCGGATTCCTGCAACATCCGTCAGATAGTTTCTGGCCGAATCCACGCTGGTCTCATATCCGTTCTTTTCCAGCTTGTTCTCAATGCTTTCCTTTTGCTTGATTCTGTGCTGGATATGATGGATGGGGTAATTCTGGTTCTTTCTCCTGTAATCATTATTCAGCACATCCACTCTCACACGGATGTTTTTAAGTGCATCCTTATAGGGCTGAATAAAACAGAGATACTCTTCTTCAGTCATATTCCACCTCCCAGGCATTTCCTTGTCACAGTTATTAAGTATATCTTTTTTTTGTGTCTATATGGTGTCCATAGTATGAACTCCGCATAAAAGTATCCTAAACGGAATGGTTTTTATATATCAGGAATTCCAAAGAAATTTCCTCATACGCAAAAAAACAGCCGGAAGGGGATGCATGGGTGATCCCGGCCGGCTGTTGGCAGAAATTATTCCTGCCCGTCTTGCGTTTCTTTTACTTCTGTTTCCTCATTCTCAGGCATCTCTTCCTGATGCTCGTCACCCTTGGCCATCAAAATGCTGCTCACAGACTCTTCCTCGTCTGTAAACAACGGCCTTAGCTCCTCCCTCTTTTCCTCCTCCTTGGGAATGTACTGATTAAATACAGGAGTCAGGATATAGGAATTGATAAATGCCAGCAGCGGAAAACCGAACAGCATGAATATCATAAGCACCGGCGGTATCATAAATACGAATCCTGCTGCCAGCAGTACCCCATCAATGGCAATCAGCCCGATGGTGCGGAATAAATGGCGCAGGGACATAAAAAAGGCATTGAAAAAGGTGCGTTTTACTGTGTTGAAAAATCTGGCCTGAAGCGGGAAAATATACGTAAAAACAGCCGCATAAATAAGAGCCATTGCCAGGAATACGGTAACCATTACCGTCCGTAAGGACCCGGATCCTGTATACAATCTGGTAAAGAAGTACATATCTATCCCAAGGATCATTCCCACTGCTAAAAGGATAAGCCATATTGCTGTGGACTGTTTAAAATTCTCTTTAAAAGACTTAAAAAAAGAGCGGATGGTATATCCATCGTCATCTCTTGCAAGTTTCAGGGTTACATAATATACGGCTGTAGTAGAAGCTCCTATGGTAAAAATAGGAATGCTGCATACCAGCCACAGAATATTTAAAATAATCAAATCTCCAAATTTACCGATAAACCGCCATACCGGATTATCATAATTAAAAAAGCCAGAAAACATATGTTCTTCCCCTTTTCATAGTGGCATTAAAGGATATTATAGCGGATTTGCCCTTAAAAAGCAAACATTCTTTCTTTTTTCACCAAAATTTTATTTTTATTTTAATAAAAATCTGTCGTTGTGTGATATAATGAGCGCAAGAGAGCGAAGATGAGCTCGCTCATCGGCGCGAACAGTGAATGTTGATCATGAACCGCAGGTTCATGATATAATAAGCGCAAGAGAGCAAAGATAAGCCTGCTCATCAGCGCGAACGGTGAATGCCGGTCATGAACCGCAGGTTCATGATATAATTAGAAAAGTACCTGCAATAATAAAGAAAGAGGCGTAAATCATGACCCCATACGAGGACAAAACCCTGAAGGACTCCCTGCGGGAGGAACGGGACAAGCTAAAAAATATGAGCGTAAAAGACAGGCTCTGGTACATCTGGGAATATTACAAGATCCCCATTATCATTGCCGTAGTTGCCGTAGTCTTTATCTCTTCCATCGGATCAGCCGTGTATAACAACCGGTTTGAAACCGCTCTTTCCTGCGTCATTTTAAACAGCAGCCCTACAGGAGAAGCCAATTCCGCAGATGATTACTTTAACCAGGGCTTCCGCCAGTACATTGACCTTAAGGAAGATGTAAAGATCGATGTGGACTACTCCATGTCCCCCACCTTTGACGAATCCTCCATGAATGAGTTTACCTATGCCCAGCTGGCCAAAATCACCGCCATGATATCCAGCAAGAGTCTGGATGTTATGATCGGAAAGCCGGATACCATAGACCACTTCGGCGAAATGGGCGGATTTATTGATTTAAAGGAACTCCTTCCTGCCGACGTTTACAACAAGGTAAAGGAGAACCTCTATTTTGTAACCAATCAGGAGACCGGTGAAAAAACGGCCTGCGGAATTCTCATCAGCAGCACCGATTTCTCCAAAAAAACCGGTCTTATTATAGATGATCCGGTTCTTTCGGTCATGAGCAATTCCACTCATACAGACACAGCCGTGGAACTGATCCGCTATGTGTTCGGGCAATAAGCCGGAACCCCAGATCCTCTGCCAGCTTTATTGACGCAAGGTTCCGTTCATCGATCCTTGCATAGATTCTTTCGGAAACAGCCAGAGCAGCATAGGAAAGGATGGCCATACAGGCTTCCTTCCCATATCCCTGCTGCCTGTATGAGGAAAAAATGTGATATCCCAGTTCCACCGGGGTATCATTATTTTTTATTTCTCTTAAAAACTCTTCCTGCCCGGTAAGCTCCAGGTTGGATATTCCTGCCTTACCCACAAGCCGCCCGGTAACATGGTCAACTACGGCCCAGATACCGTACTCATAAAAAACGTATTGATGTCTGATGTAATCATTCAGGGTTTCTTCCTTTAAAAACAGGGCTCCCGACTTCCCGGCCTCAGGCTCATCCGGTATATCAGCAAAATCCTGGGGGACCAATTCCCGGATTGTCAGGCGCGGTGTTTGGGCAATATTCCATGGAAGTCCCTCTCTTCTCCGGACGACCCGTTCTAGAAACACATCGTCAATGTCCTCAAGATCCTCCACCACATAGGCGGCAGGCCCAAGGTTCTGGTCCGTCCGTTTCCGATCCCATAAACCAACAACGGCCCTGCCTTCCGCAAAAGCAGAACGCAGGGCCTCATGATCGTCGGATATGGTCACCTGGAAAATCTTTCCTTCTACTGTGATTTCCCGTTCCCAGTTCATTGCTTTAGCAGGTCTCTGGTTCCGGATATTCTTCCCCAAAGGTTTCCACTGCCATGGACTGGATCTTCTGCTCTTTCATGGGGCGGTCATTGTAATCTGTTTTCACCTCGGCGATTTTGTTTACAATATCCATGCCCTCAGTGATCTTACCAAATGCAGCATAGGAGCCATCCAAATGTGGCGCATCCTTGTGCATGATGAAGAACTGGGAACCTGCAGAATCGGGATGCATAGCTCTTGCCATGGAAAGCACTCCCGCTGAATGCTTGAAAGCATTGGAAACGCCGTTCTGGCTGAATTCTCCCTTAATGGAATAGCCAGGGCCTCCCGTTCCGCTACCTTCCGGGCATCCACCCTGAATCATAAACCCATTGATAACCCTGTGGAAGACCAGTCCGTTATAAAAACCTTTCTTTACCAGACTGATAAAATTATTTACTGTGTTTGGCGCAATTTCCGGATAAAGCTCTGCTTTCATCACATCGCCGTTTTCCATTGTAATCGTTATAACCGGATTTTTCATGTTTTTCTCCCTTTCTGCTTTCCTGCCCTTGTTCTTTGGGCATAAAGGTATGCCTGCAAGGTATTTCTGCTTTCCTGCCCTTGTTTTGGGACATAAAAGGTATACCTGTAAGGTATCTCTTGCATCAAATTCCGCATATGGATATATTTTATCAAATCCTCATGTTTTTGTATAGCCCTATTTCAGTGCTAAAAATCCTATGAAAATTGAAAAAGTAAATTCCACCACCACTTACCCAGGTAGAGTTTACCTCTGCACAGTTTATATTTACTCTTTCATACATACATGGTATCTTTATATCTCCTTCTGACAGCAGT
>JAISYJ010000051.1:0-77551 GCA_031270005.1 Hungatella sp.
GATTTTATGATGGAACGCCGTGTGCTGGGAAACTAGCACGCACGGTGTGGGACGGGGGAAAAACTGGAGATGTATTAATCATCGTATTAATATGTCAAAAGTTTACCTATCGTCATATGCAGTACGGGATGCAGTGGAAAATGCCAAGATCAACGGAATTAAGAATGCCAGATTCTTCTGCAATGATGCAGGGAAGTTTATGGTGAATATGGCGGAAAACGGAGAGCAGGTGGATATGGTGTTTATGGATCCTCCGAGGAGTGGAAGCACGGAGGAATTTATTAATTCTGTGGCGAAAGTGAAACCGGAAAGGGTTGTTTATGTGTCTTGCGGGCCAGAGACGTTGGCAAGGGATTTGGAGTATTTTAGAAAGAAAGGGTATGAGGCGAAGATGGGATGGGGGGTGGATTTGTTTCCGGCGACGGAGCATTGTGAGGTTTGCGTCGAAATATGTCGAGTAAAATAACAATTTGTAATATATATTATATCCACTATATGGTAAAATAAAAGAAGAGGTAATTACTATAAACTAATTTTAAAGGATTGATATTACTTGGGAATTGTGGTTTGAATTTCTGCTTATGCCGATAAAGATTTACATCTTAAACAGATGTTATCAAAGCAAATGCATAGATATATTGAAGAAGTATTGGCTCCCGGAATTTTTGCAGAATGTTCTGGGAGTCTGTTTTTTGAATTTTCATTATAAAAAATATATACTTTTACAAAAGGGGATACTATGGGTATTGATAAATATGATTTTGCGGCTAAAATTTTAAAGTATTGGTATTTGATTGAATTTCTTGATCAGATTAATTTCCCCGTGGAAAGTAAAGAAAATCGAGAAAGTAACAAAAGGGTAGTAGAGGGGAAAATAAATTGGTATAAGAAAATCACGGTATATCATTCTTTTTCCCCAGGAGAGAAAAGTCCAACTATGGCTTTTGAGGAGGATGCTCAAATTTATTCGAACCTTAGGGAAATATCGGATGAAATAGATATCTGCATGGGAAAGGTGCGCCGGGGAGACTGTGATAAATATCTTAAGCAAAAGTTTAGTTTGAAAGATGATACAATTGAGGAGGACCATAGTAAAATTTGTTTGATTGGACTTAAATGTGACTCTCAGGGTATTTATATTGAAAAAAGTCTCAGTATTTCACCGCTGATTTGGGGAATTGAGCGCTTACAATATCATATGGGTGAGACAAGCAATGAAGACTTGGCGGAGTTGCTTTCATTGAAAGATTACAGCATAGATATGTCTTTAATGGAAGAACAACTGATGTACAGTGACGCGGATGGAAAGCGTAGTGGAAAAGAACTTTCTTTTGAATTATTGCAACAACTGTTTCGCTCCGCTGTAAGTAAATATATCATCTCACTTTTTGGGAGTGATAATTCGGTGATATCGGAAGGTGTTATGATATATAAGAGATACCAAACAGAAGAGGACAAGACCAGAGATTGTGATTCGCTTTATTTTAGTGATTTAAGTAACAGCTTTTTTACGAATGATTTGCAGATGATTCTCAATAGTAATATTTTACGTTGCCCCCGCCATGGTAAAGATACTGAACAAGAGGCATTTATTGATTATATTGTAGGTGCATATGCAGAAGAATTTCCGGAAACTAAATGGATAGACTTCTCTAAACGAGTAGATATTCGTAAAGGCTGGGAGGGAAATAACGAGGCTGGAAGACAAGACTTTTTCAACCGGTATTTTGATATTTCTATGGCACCAATTGGTAAATGGCCTTCTAAATATATGCCGGCATTTATGCAGCAGCTAGCTATTAATTTTGGTATGCATCCAGAGGAAATAGGTGGAACAATTTTTTCTGTCAACGGACCTCCCGGTACAGGGAAGACTACACTTTTAAAGGAAATTATCGCTGGTAATCTTGTGGATAGGGCCCGGCTTCTGATAGAGTATGATGACCCTGATATGGCATTTGTAGAAAAACGCTTTCAGGATGGTGATAAATCCAAAAATGGATATAGCAATTATCATAATGTATATTATGAATTAAAAAATAACGAGATCAAAAGATATGGAATGTTAGTTGCTTCTTGCAATAATGCAGCAGTTGAAAATATTACAAAAGAGCTGCCGGACGGAACGGCTCTGTGTAAGGGCCTGCTGTTTGATGGGAAAGATAAACCCGCTGTTGTAAAAGGGCTGGACGAGGTGCGGCGGCTGTTTGATATAAAGGAAGTCATTCATACAGAAGAGCATAAAATCTGGAATGATGAGCAAAACCAATATTGCTTTGAATCATATCCTGACATTTATTTTTCTAAATATGCTAATGATATGTTGGATTTAAAGGAAAAAACAGAGCGGAGTCGATGGGGAATTATATCTGCACCTTTTGGTAAGGCAAGCAATATAACTCACTATGCTCAAAAAGTTTTACTTCCATATATCCAGGATTTTGGTACAAAAGATAAAATTGCAGAGCGCAAAGGGCAGTATATCGAAACTGTACGGCAGTTCAAGGAGCAACTTGCCATCGTGGAAGAAATACAACGGTGTATTAGGACTGTTAGTTATGCAAGAAAGCAGTTTCAGGAGAAAAAAATGAACTTGAACAGCAATGTATTCATTTATTGGAAACAATTGCTAAAAATCAGCAGTATATTAAACAGCTTCAAGAGAAGACTGTGGAGTTGGAACAACGACAACAAGAAGTTATAGATTTGAGACAGGGGGCGATTCAAGAGGTCGATTCCTTAGAGATACAAAAAGAACATCAAACAATTCTTGTACGTGGTTTAGAGAGTGAAATTCAAGAAATTCGAAAGGAAATCATGGAGCTTGAAAGTAAGCGGGGCATAAAAGACTGGCTTTTTGAACTAATTGGAAAAGTCAACATGCTTACTAAAACTATTGATGAAAAGTATGCAAAACTTTCACCCATGGAAAATCTGTACAAGGAACATAGTGATTGGTTACACCAAATTCTAGGTCAAATGCAAGAGCAAGAAAAACGTTGTGATGAACTATCCTTACAAGTACAGCAGTTTGATAAAGAACATAAAGAAGTTATCGAGCAAGCTGAGATAGTTAAAAACCGGGAAAAGCAAATGTATCAATCGATAAATGATATAAAGAATGCGATTGAGAGAGCATGTGCAGGGTATCAGAGCCTTTTACGATCTGCCAAAAAGACGGAAGATATTTTACATCAGATGACTGTTTTGGATGAAGTGTTTTGGGAGATGTATGATAGTAAATCAGAAGAGGAGAACACTAAAGCACAGGTGCTGAACCCCTGGTTTACCGTTGAATATAATCGAGAGAGAGAGAAACTATTTTACCTTGCTCTGCAGGTACATAAGAACTTTATCTTGTCTTCCAAATCCTGTTTCTTTAATATCAAAAATCTTGCTCTGATGTGGCGCTTGATTGAAGACAACGAAGGCAAGTTGCCAACCTTTTCTTTGAGAGACCGGGAAAACTGTTTTAGCGCATTGTTGAATACCATCTTATTATTAACGCCAGTTCTTTCCACGACCTTTGCCTCTGTGGGAAGCATGCTTTCGGATATTAAGCAACGAGGGGAGCTTGGTCTGTTAATTATTGATGAAGCAGGCCAGGCACAGCCACAAATGGTATTGGGGGCGTTATACCGCTGCCAGCGTGCTATTGTTGTGGGTGATCCGAAACAGGTGGAGCCGGTTGTTACTGCAGAGATGGATACAATTAAAAAAATCATTCGCAACGATGAAAACTGTATGTATCAGTCAAAAAAACATTCTATTCAGGAATTTGCAGACCGTATCAATCCTATTGGTACATATTACACAGAACCATCGGGTGATGATAAAACATGGGTCGGATGTCCTCTGGTAGTACACCGAAGATGTATTAGCCCTATGTATGAAATATCAAATGCTATTTCGTATAATAACACCATGAAGCAGCAAACACAGAAGCCAAAACCGGAAATGGAAGCGCGCTTTTGTCTGGAAAGTTCCCGATGGATTAACGTGTGCGGTACTGAAAACAGTAGCAGGGGTAAAGATCACTATGTGGGGCTGCAAGGGCAAAAGGCAATAGAACTAGTTTTACAAGCATTTTCAAAGACTGATGGTATACCGAGTTTGTATGTGATTACTCCCTTTACCACGGTAAAAGATGGTTTCAGAAAAGAATTAAATAATTTACCTGCATGCCGTGATAATAAGCGTATTCAGGATTGGGCGGGAACCCATATTGGTACGGTTCACACTTTTCAGGGCAAGGAGGCCGATGAGGTAATCTTTTTGCTTGGTTGTGATAAAAATGCTCTTCCAGCAGTTCGGTGGGTGAATACAAACATTATAAATGTTGCGGTCACCAGAGCCAAGTACCGCTTGTATATCATTGGAGATTATACTGTCTGGCAACATTCTCATGTGATGCAGCAAGTAAAATGCATCATGGACAGCTATGCTATCCGTGCATTACATGAAATTGCTAAGAATCCAGAGTCGGAGGCGAACCAAACTCAAATAGAATCATTGTTGAAGCAGGTACCATCAAGTGAGTCTTTTCAGGTGGAAGATGAAATTGGCGAAGTTATGGTCAATACCTTTTTGAAGGCAATTTCAGACATATGGGCTGACCAGAATCATTTGTCCGAGGAAGAATTGTGTAAATGGGGACTTTCGTCAATTTATCTGCAGCATATTGAGCCGAAGATAAAGCAGAGTCTGATATGGGGATTGAAACTCTATTCTCTTTTCGCATTGTTCAAAGAACGATATGAGATTAATGATATGGATTACTCCTGCAGTGGAATCTTGTTGTGTAAAACAATGGAACTGCAACTAAAAGATTGCCTTCTGCTCGGTTTTCAGCAACTTTTTCCGAACCTAAATGTTAATAGAACCAGTTTGTCTCAGGTGCGTCCTGAAAAGGCGATGGTGGGAACTTTCACACAGGTTTTAAAGGAAGAAAGTAATCGAGAGCAGTTAGCTCAGAGACAGGTAATGTATAATGATGAGCTATGCGATAAAGAGTGGTGGGATATATATTACAATAATCTATCTGAATTCAAGGATTTAAGAAATACTTGTTGTCATTCGGGATTTTTTGGATGGGATAAGGTAGAAAAATTGATTTTTATTCTTTTTAAATGTAATGAATTTTTAAAAACTACTGTTGGGAAATGTTTATAGGATCATACTTTTTATAAGTAAAATAAATAAAGTAATTGGAGGTAAAATTACAACTTTCAATTGGAGTGTATGAAGAAATTTCTGTAAAAACAGATCTTGAATGTTGAGACTTATTTCTTTTCTCTCTAAAAAGGTAGAGGGGCTATAAAAAGGTGGATTTTGATGTGAGTTTTTGCCATAGTGTAAACGTAATCTGCCTATGATGAAAGTAAGAAGCATGTATTATAAAAATATGTGCTTAAAGTGTCTGGTTTTTATATTTCATAGGTAAAGAAGAAAACAGGGCTGATATGTATCGACTATTGATTTACCTTGGTTCAGCAGTCAGTTGAAAACTGTAATATAAGAGATTTTGAGAAGGGTTTGTAAAAATAGGAGGGATCTCTAAGGGGGTAACAGATACTGTGGCCATCGGAATTACAGCCTCAACGCATTGCGAGGTTTGTGTCGAGTTGCGTCGAGAGTAGATGGGCGTATGAGAGGAAGAGGGAGTGAAGAAAAAATCAGTCTAATTGAAACCTGATTAAATTAAACATGAAATGGGGGAGGATAATAAATATGTCTTTCTGTACTTAGTATTTTAATTAGTTCCACTATAGGTAAAATTTATGAATATAGGATATAATGTAAAAAAATATCAATATGAAAAAAGAAACAGCATATGTTGCATTTATTAATATATATTATGATGTTTTAGATATATCAAGGAAAAACCTACCTGTTGATGGAGAAGACATGATTTTAGCATTAAATGAATTTTCAAAAAAGTTAACTCTTTGGGGATCCAATGAAGTAATTAAGAAGTGGCTAAAATTTCGCAAAGGATCTATAACAAAAGATGAAAATCCTCAAAATATATTATTTATAATGGAAGATATTATGTTTAGCATTCGAAAAGATCTAGGCAATAAGCGTGGTGTATTTAACAAGCTCAGAAAGGGGGACTTATTAGCATTTGTAATAGATGACGTTAATATGTTAACGAAAAAATAGTGTCTCAAGCTACATACTATGGTTTTCAATAAATTTTCAAGAAAACTTATTGAAAACCATAGTATATGTTAAAATAAACGATTGAGATATTTACAATAGGTATTAGATGATTTATATAACATGATGAAAACTAAAACTAAACTGGCAGGAATGGATTCTGTACAAGTATTAATGGGTTAATTATGTGGCTATTGAGTTTGGAAAGACACTGATAGATATGGAATTGAATGATTGGAGGGTGACGTAGTGGACAATCACGGAGAAATTATAATCTACCAGACGGAAGACGGTCTGACGAAGATAAATGTCAATATGCAGAATGAAACAGTGTGGTTGTCATTGGAACAGATGGCTGATTTGTTTCAAAGAGATAAATCCACAATTTCAAGGCATATTAAAAACATTTTTGATGAGGGTGAATTGGTTAGAAGTTCAGTTGTTGCAAAATTTGCAACAACTGCTTCTGATGGGAAGACATATCAGGTTGAATATTATAATCTTGATGTCATCATCTCTGTCGGGTATCGTGTGAAATCTCAGCGTGGTGTACAGTTCCGTATATGGGCAGCAAGCATATTAAAGGAATATATTAAAAAAGGCTTTGCGATGGATGATGAGCGTCTGAAAGAACTGGGTGGTGGCGGATATTTCAAGGAACTGCTTGAAAGAATTCGAGATATCCGGGCATCCGAAAAGGTGTTTTACCGTCAGGTGCTCGAAATCTATGCAACCAGTGTTGATTATAATCCCAAGGCAGAAGTATCCATTCAATTTTTCAAAAAAATACAGAATAAAATTCATTATGCTGTTTCCGGAGGAACTGCAGCTGAGGTAATTTACCATCGTGCGGATGCAGAAAAAGATTTTATGGGACTGATGACATTTTCAGGAGACCAGCCTACACTGCGGGAGGCAAAAATAGCAAAGAATTATTTGAATGAAAAAGAACTGCGAGCTATGGGGCAACTTGTTTCTGGATATTTGGATTTTGCGGAGAGACAGGCAGAAAGAGAAATCCCCATGACAATGGATGATTGGGCAAAACATCTTGATGGGATTTTGACTTCGACGGGAGAGAATCTCCTTACAGGAAATGGAACTGTTAGCCATCTTCAGGCTATGGAAAAGGCACAGACAGAATACAAGAGATATAAGGCAAAAACGATCAGTAACGTAGAGAAAGATTATTTGGATAGCATAAAGATATTAGAACAAAAAGGGAAAAAACAATAATTCTGGAATTCAAGGGGGCGAATTATCCGAAATTTACGGATAGTTGAAACTACTGAAATCAACTAAAAAAAATCTTTATGGATGCCGTTAATCAAAGAACTGTACAATTCCGTGAGCGGACGAAATTTGTTGATGGATGCAGGGTGAATGTCAGCAGAACAGGCAGAAATCAATGCTGAAACACAATTTGAAAATATACCCTAACGACAAGGGAGACCAGATGATGCGGTCATCCGAATTACACACTCAACACATGTTGAAGCGGTGACAATGATGATGTGTTGTAGTTTTGATAAGAAAAACAGGGGATAGACCACAAAATATTGTGGTTTTTGACGGATTAGTGATTTTCTGACACTTCCAAAAGAACAAAAATAAGATGAAAGATGATGGAGCTGAAAAAATGAGCAAAGGAAAAGCAAAGCATTTGGTAGTGATCTCCTATGATGCATTTTCTGAAGATAACTGGGAAAAAGCAAGTCGGCTTCCCAACCTTTCCCGATTAATAAAAAGCGGAGCGTTCAGTACAAAATTAAAAAGCGTTTATCCGACTCTTACCTATGTAGTGCATACCACTATGGTGACCGGCGTTTATCCGGATAAGCATGGAATCTATCATAATACCCCTCTCCAGCCTTTCATTGATGAAGAAGAACAGGCGTGGTTCTGGTTTAAAAAGGATATCAAGGCACCTGCTGTGTATGATGCTTTGAGAAATTGTGAAATGAAATCAGCCGGAATCCTGTGGCCTGTTACCGGAAAGGCCTCCATTCGCTATAATCTTCCGGAGATAAAGGCAATCGGACGTGAGAATCAATCTCTTAAGATCTTAAAAAATGGAAGTCCATTTTTTTGCATGGGGCTTGAGAAAAAATATGGAAAATCAAGAAAGGGGATTGAACAGCCTTACCTGGATGATTTTACTGCCATGTGTGGAAAAGACACCATTCTAAGCAAAAAACCAGAACTTCTGATGATGCACTTCATTGAACTGGACGATGCGAAGCATCATTATGGGACAGACAGTCCTGAGATTGACAAGGTTCTGATCCGGATGGATGAAAGAATCGGTAGGATTATGGAGGCAGTTCGGGAGGCCGGCATTTTTGAGGAAACGGTTTTTCTGGTGTTGGGAGATCATGGGCAGAAAAATGTAAGGTACAAGGTGAAGCTGAATCAATTGTTAAAAGAAGAAGGCCTTATTTATGAAGAAAAAGGGGAAATGCTTTGGAGAGCCTATATACAGTCTACAGGAGGGTCTGCCTATTTGCACCTGAAGGAAAATGACGAGGATGCGAAGCAGCGTGTACTACAGATTCTTCTAAAAGCGGTAGAAGAGAAGAACTTAGGTATTGAGAGGATCTATACCAGAGAAGAACTGGAACGTTTTCATGCGTTCCCAGTTTCGGGGTATATGCTGGAAGCAAAGACTGGATACTGTTTTGATGACAGCCTTACCGGGTCCCTTGTGACTGACTTGGAGAAAGAGAATAGAAAGTATGCAACTCATGGGTATTCACCAGAGAAACCAGAGTATCGATGTGGCTTTGTAGCATCAGGAAATTGTATTAAGAAAGAATACCAGTTGGGAGAAATCCAGATGGTAGATATAGCTCCTACGATTGCAGCAATTCTCGGCATTGATTTCGGTCCTTGTGACGGCAGAGTGTTGGATGAGATATTCAGAATTAATACGAAAGCGTAAAACTGGGAAGAAGTATGGCTTTTCAGCATTATTTTTACTCACTCAAGGTATGTGGAGGTAATAACTCTGTTGCAGAAAGCCTGAGGCAGAAGGACAGAAAAGTTATACCAATCTGACATATGAAAACGGATAAGTAAATAAAGATAGGCATTAGCGTAATTGCACCGTAGGGTAAATATACGTTAATGTCTTGGGGGTAGAATGCTCTGAAATACAACTATCTTGAGCAAATGAAAGAAGGTTTGTAATGATTAGATCAGTAATGAAGGATGTCGTTTTTCTGAATCAGAAGTCAGAACCGGCAACGGAAGCGGACAAGCAGGTGGTTCGGGATTTGCTTGATACTTTAAAAGCGAATGAAGTAGGTTGTGTAGGACTGGCGGCTAACATGATTGGTGTCAAGAAGAGAATAATAGCAGTGAGTATGGGTTTTGCTAATATTGCTATGATTAATCCGGTGATTGTGAAGAAGTCTGGTGCGTACGAGACGGAGGAAGGCTGTCTTTCTTTGATTGGAGTTCGCAAGACCACCAGATATATGGATATCGAGGTAGAGTTTCAGGATATTAATTTCAATAAACAGTGCCAGAAGTATTCCGGATGGATTGCACAGATTATACAACATGAAATCGACCACTGCGATGGCATAGTGATATAGAAGTATAGGCATTGATGGAAGTTGCAATAGTGAAATGAATACTAAAAAGGCGGAATAGAAGGATTTTATGCTTAACATAAGAACCAGGAGGTAAGATTATGGTACAGGTAGGAACAAAAGCACCAGCATTTTCATTGCCGGATCAGAATGGCTTGATGCACACGTTGGAGGAGTACAATGGTAGTAAGGTTATTTTATATTTCTATCCAAAGGACAATACTCCGGGCTGCACCAAGCAGGCTTGCAACTTTGGAGCGTTGTATCCGCAGTTTCAGGAAAAGGGAGCTGTGGTTCTTGGGGTGAGCAAAGACAGTGTGGCATCTCATAAAAAATTCGTGGAAAAGTATGGACTACCATTTACATTGCTTTCTGATACGGAACTCACCTGTATTCAGGCATATGATGTCTGGCAGGAAAAAATGAATTATGGTAAGGTTAGCATGGGAGTGGTTCGAACTACATATCTCATCGATGAAGATGGAGTAATTGTAAAAGCCTTTGGCAAAGTGAAGGCAGAGGAGAATCCGGCACAAATGCTGGCGCAATTTTAGGATATGAAGATAATAATTTCTCCGGCAAAGAAGATGATTGAGGATACGGATTCCATTGAGGTTACCGGAGTGCCCGGATTTATTAATGATGCTATAATATTGATGCATGAAATGAAGTCCTTGTCCTTATCAGAGGGAAAAGCATTGTGGAAATGCAATGATAAATTGGCAGAATTAAACTATAAGCGCTACAAAGATATGGATTTGATGCGTAAACTGACACCGGCAGTAATAGCATATGAGGGCTTGCAGTATCAGCATATGGCTCCGAAAGTGCTTACAACTAGGGCACTTTCGTACCTATCAGATCATTTGCGGATTTTGTCAGGCTTCTATGGAGTACTCAAGCCCTTTGATGGGGTAACGCCATATCGACTAGAAATGCAGGCAAAGCTATCCGTGAATGATTGTAAAGATTTATATGATTTCTGGGGAGACCGGTTGTATCATAGTCTAGTGGACGATGACAGAATTATCCTTAACTTGGCTTCCAAGGAATACTCACAATGCATCGAGAAATATATCACACCGAAGGATCGATTTATTACGATTGAGTTTGGTGAGCTAGTGGAAGGGAAAGTGAAGCAAAAGGGAACAATATCTAAGATGGCTCGCGGTGATATGGTGCGGTTCATGGCGGAGAATAATATTTCTGATCTGAATGGTCTCAAGGATTTTCAGGAGCTAGGATTTACTTATTGCAAGGAGCTTTCCAGCAACTCAAAATACGTATTCATAATGTGAGGCTAGAGGTTGTCATGAGAACATACCTGTTTGGGCTTCATTGGCACCCAATGATAATATACATTTTGGAAAAAATGCTTTTGAACAATGGGCTGAGTCATTATTGTGTGACGAGTATTTTATAAATGAAGATATGTTGGCTGGCCCTTTGGATCTCTATGGTAGTTGTGTGGTTTTTGCTGGTACCAATATGCATTATATTCAAGAATAGCTTAACCGAGCTTTAGGGTATTGCCCTGATATGCAAATTATGATTGAAGGTCTTAAGCAGTCTTTACTTTGAAAGATGTTTTTTTGTTGCGGACTTTTCCGGTGCAAATCTTACAAAAACAGTATTTGATAAATGTAATCTGAAGACATGTGATTTTAGTTATTGCGATCTTAATGATTCGACATTTAAAAATAATTGTCTTGATGCGGCAGAATTCAAGTTTGTGTAATTTAATGATCTTACTTTTAAAGATAACTCAGCTTATGGATGTGATTTCACAAAAGATTTATTGGAAGATATGCAGTTTACTAATTATCTCGGCCATGATGCTCCTTTTGAACTTCTCAAAGCAGTAAATGACTTGTCCATTTTTAATACAGATGATAAATCAAAAACAAACTGGATATCTTGGGATGATGAGCCCGGTACATATATTTGGAAATTAGAAAGACAAAATGAAACAATAAACATTAACATATACGAATCACAAACAATTCCCAAGGGTAGAAAACATCTTGAGAAAGAAGAAACATATCGTATCGATTTTGAAACAAATGGCGAATTTCTTGAGTTTGTAAAAGAAGTTGCAGCCTCCTTTGAAAAAGCTAAGAAACTGGATGATGAAAGCAAGTATTATGAAAGAGAATGGCGGCACAAGTTTTCAGATGCAGAGTTATATAAAATGAAATCGTTTATTCATACAATCAGGCAGAATAGAAGCTAATTCTATTTTTCTGCTGATCGATCAGTGAAGATTTTTGGAGGTAATATCCTGCCGCAAAGAGGTTAACAGATACATACGGAATCATTATTGCACACTCAAGGCATACAGAAGTTGTAGTCCTACTGCAACGGACGAAGAAGTAGAAAAATGAATATCTGATATATAAAAAGCGTGTAGGTTTGAACGGCCTTCATGTTTTTTATATATTTATTAAGGAAAGGAAAAACATATAAAAAATGTCACGTGATTACCAGCTATAGCTTTGAGAATCCTGAATAGCCGATTATTACAGCATATCTTGACGTCATACCAAAACGCCGATATAATAAGGTGATAAAAATGACAATGAAACAACTAAATAATCTTGTTTAATTAATAGTAGGCGGGTTAAAGTGGGATTTTGGCACGAAGTATTAAAAAACGGTTGCATCACATTGTGAAGTTTGTGTCAAATTATATCGTAAATAAATACCATAGGAGGTAATCATGATTAAGGTTCAAAACTTGTCCTACTCATATCCGCAAAAGGATTTATATAAAAAAGTTTCATTTACAATAGAAGATAATGTACATTGTGCATTGATTGGTACCAACGGTACAGGAAAAAGTACGTTACTCGATTTACTAATGCACTCCGAAGAGTATCTGTACGATGGGAAAATAGTAATTGACAATACAGACAGAATCGGATATGTCAGTCAATTTTCGCAATTAGATCCAAAAGAAGATATGACCGTGTTTCAGTATATCAGCGATGAATTTGTAAAGCATGAGCAGAGAATATTTGACTTTTGTAAGGAAATGGAGACTGCCGTAGACCTGGAAAAAATCTTCGAGGAATATCAAAAAGAGTTAGATAAATGGAATGCGATTGATGGAGAGTCTCACGAAATCAATATTAAAAAGCAATTAAAACTAGCTGATCTGCAAAAATTAGAAGAACAGAAAATCAGTAGTCTGAGTGGTGGAGAATTTAAGCTGGTTCAGGTAATCAAAGAGATGATGCTGAGCCCCAGGTTTCTTATTATGGATGAACCGGATGTGTTTTTGGATTTTAATCATCTAAATGCGTTAAGAAATCTGATCAATGCCCACAAAGGAACACTTCTTATTATCACGCATAACCGGTATTTGTTAAACCATTGCTTTAACAAGATACTTCACATGGAACATATGGATATTCAGGAATTTGATGGAACCTATACAGAATATAATTATGAACTTCTGGCTACAAAGATTGATTTAGAAGAAGCAGCAGCTGCCGACCAAGCTGAGATTGACCGTCAAAGTAAAATCTTACAAAAATCCAGAGCGAGAGCGACGGAAATGGACAACCCATCCCTTGGAAGAGCCGTGCACGCAAGACAGACCTTGGTGGACCGGCTGAAAGCAAGAAAAACAAAGGCACCTTTCGTGGATATCAAACAGCCGGAGATTTATTTTGGACTGGAAGACGAAGTGACAGATGAAAATATTCTGGAATTGACGGATTACAGTGTTGCATTTGATGAGCAGCTTTTAGAACATGTGAATTTTGAAATGAAGCCTGCAGAGCATGTAGCAATTGTGGGGAGTAATGGAACAGGAAAAACAACAATGCTATGTGAAATCTTTGAAAATAAGAAAGACACGATCAGGATTAGTGAAGGAGCAAAGGTTAGCATGTTTTCCCAGATTACCGGCTCATTATATGACGATACGAAAACGTTGCTTGAAATCTTTGAAGAAAAAGGTTTTGGTATAAAAAATGATATAGAGAACTATTTGAACAAATATGGTTTTGAAGGAGAGACGCTTAGCCAGAAAGTGAGTGAATTATCTGGTGGAGAAAAGGATTTGTTTCAATTAGCAGTGCTCTCATTAGAAAAAGCCAACTTTCTGCTGTTAGATGAACCGACGGGGCATTTGGATGTTTATGCGCAGATTGCATTAGAGCAGGCGATTTCAGAGTACAAAGGTGCAATTCTTATGGTGTCCCATGATTATTATACGGTGGCCAATTGTATGGACTATGTACTTTTGGTAGAAAACAACACTGTGCGCAGAATGAGCATCCGCAAATTTCGACAGATGATTTATGCCAATCATTTTGACAAAGACTATCTGCTGCTGGAGCAAAAGAAGAAAGAGACAGAAACCAGAATTCAACAGTTGCTTCGAACAAATGAATTTGAAAAGGCAAAGGTTCTGATGGAGTCATTAGAAGAAATTATTAAAAAAATGAAAATGTCAATGACATAATTTCCATAAGTTTCATTATACAGTATAGAACGGTTGTCCCAGCCCATATGGAGCTGGTTGTACTTCTTTCCCATAAATAAGCAGACATGCATTTATTAAAAAGATAGATATAATAAATATTTAAAATTGTATACAATGGAGAGACACACTTGAAAAAAATAGGCATATATGTTTGCGGAAACATTTCGAAAAGGTGTACAGCAAATGGATGTATGAGAGCATTTAATGAAAATAAAGATTCTTTTAGCATCTATGATGAATCAGATTATAAGCTGGCAGCATTTAACAACTGCGCTGGATGTGATGAGGCACCGATGGAAAGTCTTTTAATTAAAATTGAAAAATTCAAAAAGGCAGATGTTGATACGATTCATCTGTCCTCATGCATGAGAAGTAAATGTGAGCATTATCAAGAGTTTGTGGATGCATTATCCAAAGACTTTGATATTATAGGATATACCCATGGGTCTGCTGAAGGAAAAAAGAACAATAATATTAATAAGAAAAAGTTGATCAAAGTAAAAAAATAATATTCATGTTGAAGTCCTTGACACTCCCTCATGCTTTCGCTTATAGGAAATCAAGGCATGAAAGCCCCATTCCATCTTGAAAAAGAAAAGCCCCCGGCGGCAACGGCATTTGAAACGGCAATTGCACTTGAAGCGGCAACGCCTACAGAGTGTATAACACACTACACTTTGCTTCACAAAGCCGTGTGCCAAAAGGGGCGCTGCCTCCTTTGGATTCCCCCACAACAAAACAGCGGTATGCACTTTATCAGGTGCATACCGCTGTTTGTTGTCAGCAATCCATTTCACGGTCTGCGCCTAGTTCCTTGTAAACGAACCTAAATACAGTATAAATAAACAAAAATTTGGAAATTTGAACAGTATAAATATGAAAATATATTTGGAATTACGGACAAGATAGTTATAAAGGACAGAATGTGATTATATTCAAAGAATTGTTTTCAAGAATGCTTTGAAATTCTTATTGAAGAATATCGGTATCATATGATTCCCACAGGGAGGGTTTTATATTACCTTACCTGCTGGTCTTTCCAGAAGTGAAATATTTTACACAAATTTTACCTATACTTAACATAGATAATGCTTTAATTATCTTTAATTATTGTATAATTAATAATTGTTGTGAAAAAGAAAATAGAAATTTAAAATATTATAAAGGATAAGAACTTCTTAATTAAAGTTTTAATAAGGAGTCGATTAGCGAGGGTGACGAATGGATGATCAAATGTTAAAATCTGGGCAAAAAGCCAAGATAAAGACAGACGCGGTAAACCTTTTTTATGGCAACTTCCAAGCGCTGAGGAATGTTACAATGGATATAGCGGAATGTGCTATAACAGCCATAATTGGGCCGTCGGGATGCGGTAAATCTTCTCTTCTGCGTCTTTTTAATCGTATGAATGACCCGATACCAGGAGTTAGGGTAGAGGGGGAAATTTTGCTTGATGGTGTTTCTATCTATGATAAAAATATGGATGTTGTTGCACTGAAAAAAAGAGTTGGTATGGTTTTTCAAAAACCTAATCCCTTTCCCATGTCTGTGTATGATAATATGGCTTTTGGTCCAAGGCATCATGGAATAAAGCAAAGAGCTCGTCTTGACGAGATTGTGGAGAGGAACTTGAACCAGGTGGCTTTATGGGACGAAGTTAAGGACAAACTGAAAGAATCTGCTTTTGATCTTTCTCCGGGCCAGCAGCAGCGTCTATGTATTGCTCGTGCACTGGCTGTGGAGCCTGAGGTTTTATTAATGGATGAATCCTGCAGTGCTCTTGATCCGGAATCTACAATGCAGGTTGAGGGGTTAATGGAGGAACTGGCTCAAAAATATACGATCATTATTGTAACTCATAGTATGGAACAAGCGGCAAGGGTTTCTCATATGACTGCGTTTATGATGATGGATCATGATAGAGCGGGGACATTGGTCGAATACGCTCCAACAGCAGAAATTTTTGCGAATCCTAAGGATAAACGTACCGAGGACTATATTACAGGTCGGTTCGGATAAAAATTTTTAAAATGTGAACTTGCAGTTCGTTAATATATTCTGAGAAATGGAGGAAATCAAGCATTGGAGTTTTATCCTAGTTGATGATTTTGATGTTTGATTTTTGTGAGAGACATGAGGAAAAAGATTGTAACGTGCAAATTATTAAGACGAATAAAAGTTTCTGTCAGCGTAGTGATATTGACCCTTTCTATGGGTGTGCTGACTGGCTGCAGCCAAGCATCTGGCCCAGCCACGATTGTTGCGGGCTCAACTTCCGTACAACCCTATGCTGAGATTCTGGCAGAAGAGTACATGGCTTTAAATCCAGACGCTGTAATTGATATCCAGGGTGGAGGATCTTCGGCCGGCATTACGGCAACCAAGACACACAGTGCTGATATTGGAATGTCCTCCCGTTCATTGAACGATGAGGAAAAGAATCTGTGGAATGTAGAAATTGCCAAGGATGGATTGGTATTAATAGTGAACCCTAAGAATCCGATACAAGACCTTACTTCAGATCAGATTCGCGATATTTACGCAGCTACGATTACCGACTGGAGTCAATTGGGAGGCTCAAAGTCAAAGATCAATATCATAGCGCGTGAAGAGGGATCAGGTACAAGAAGTGCTTTTGCGGAGCTGTTGATGGGTGAAAAAGAGATAACCCCGAAAGCTATCGTCCAGGACTCCAATGGGGCGGTACGCCAATTGGTTGCGGATGATCCCAATGCCATAGGATTTATTTCTTTGGGTTTGGTTACGGATGAAGTGAAAGCTTTACATTTAGATGGCATCGAAGCGACACGAGAAAATATAATGAATGGCAGCTACAGACTGTCCAGGCAGTTTTTATTTGTCACCGACGGGGAGCCGACCGGGTTAAATAGAGAATTCATAGATTTTACCCTTTCTTCAGAAGGGCAAAGATTACTGAGCAATGAGGGACTTATTCCATCAGCAGAGGGGGCAGGAAAATGAAAAGTTTTAAAGAAAAATTATCTGAGCGTGTGTTTCTTCTGATTGCTCTTTCGACTTTATCGGTGCTGGCGCTTATCACTGTGTTTATATTTATAAAAGGTATCCCTATTATTGCCAAGGTTGGTATAATAAACTTTGTTTTTGGGATGAAATGGGCTCCCAGCCAAGGTGCCTATGGCATTTTCCCGATGATAGTGGGATCTGTATCGGTCACTTTAGGGGCAGCAATCCTGGGAGTTCCCATTGCCATTTGCTGCAGTATTTTTTTGGCTGAGTTTGCTCCTGCAAAACTTAGAAACATATTCAGACCCGCCATTCAGCTGCTGGCTGCCATACCTTCCGTGGTATATGGGTTCTGGGGAGTATTGTTCGTTGTACCAATGATACGTAATTACCTGGGAGGGCCGGGCTTAAGCATATTGGCCGGTTCCATCATTTTGGGTATTATGATCCTGCCAACGATCATCAGCATCACCGAAGTATCCCTCCTTGCTCTGCCGCGCCATTATAAGGATGGGGCGCTTGCATTAGGGTTGACACAATGGCAGACAATACGTTCCCTGCTGTTACCTGCGGCCAAATCGGGTATTGTTGCTGCCGTAATTTTAGGTTTAGGCAGGGCAATTGGTGAGACTATGGCGGTAATTATGGTTCTGGGTAATGCTGTCGCACTTCCTGAATCGGTTCTTGACCCTGTCAGGACACTGACTACGAATATCGGTATTGAAATGGGATATGCATCTGGCGAACACCAGCAGGCGCTTTTCGCCACTGGTATTGTATTGTTTGTTATTATCATGATTTTAAATGCTTCTGCCCAATACATCACACGAAAGAGGTGAGGTCACTATGAGTATTAACGCAAAAACTTCTGAAAAGATAGCAAAATTTTTAATTTGGACAGCTGCTCTTCTTGTTATTGCAATTCTTTTTTCTATCATTATCCATATATTAGTCAAGGGCATACCTATGCTCAGCTGGCAGTTTTTAACGGATATTCCGCGGGATATGGGCCGTTCTGGGGGTATTTCTTCTTCCATTGTCGGTACTCTGATTGTGACTGCAGTAGCCGTTATTGTAGTAACACCATTTGGAATTGGAACAGCCATATATCTTACGGAGTACACACGTGAGAGCAGAGTCACCCGCATTATCCGCTTCAGTGCCGAGTCTCTGGCAGGGATACCATCCATTGTATATGGACTTTTTGGTTTTATCTTCTTTGTCATATACTTAAAAATGGGCTGGTCAATTTTGTCCGGCGGATTAACCATGGCTATCATGATTCTGCCTACTATCATACGTACATCAGAAGAGGCGATTCGTACTGTGCCACAGCTATACCGGGAGGTAGGCTTCTCTTTGGGACTCACAAAGTGGCAGGTAATAACCAGGACGGTACTCCCATCAGCACTCCCTGGTATAGTTAATGGAGTAATTTTGAGCATAGGGAGATGTGTAGCAGAGACAGCGGCTGTTATTTTAACAGCCGGATCAGCATTGCGTATGCCTACATCACTTTTCTCCCCAACTCGAACGATGGCAGTACATTTTTATATACTGGCGAGGGAGGGAATATCCATGGATAACGCTTATGGAACAGCAGCGCTCTTGATTATTCTTATTCTTCTGCTTAATGTTGGTTTCAATATGCTGGTCAATAGATTCATAGCTAAAGGCCGTTAAGAGGTGAAAAATGACACAGAAATCAAAAATAGAAATAAAAGGATTAAACTTCTATTATCAACAAAAGCAGGTTATTAAAGAACTGAACCTGGAGATACCTGAAAATCGGATTATGGCTGTTTTTGGTCCGGCTAACAGTGGTATAACAACACTGCTTCGCACATTAAACCGTCTGAGTGACTTGACTGTGGGAGCCCGTCGGGAGGGTGAGATACTTTTAGACGGGAAAAACATCTTTGACCCGGACGTTAATGTGACAGAACTGCGCCGCAGGGTAGGGATGGTCTTTGATGTACCAACACCTCTGCCTATGTCCATCTTTGACAATGTGGCATTGGGCCCCCGTATGGGTGGAGCGAAAACCAAGGCGGATGTGGCAGAGGAAGTAGAAAAGGCTCTGCGTATGTCTGCCCTCTGGGATGATGTCAAAGACAGGCTTGATACTCCTGCAGCCAGGTTATCCGGTGGTCAGCAGCAGCGCTTGTGCATTGCCAGGGTTTTGGCTCTTGAACCGGAGGTTATTTTGCTGGACAGACCATGTTCCGCTCTTGACCCAATATCAACGGCTAAAATTGAGGAATCCTTAATACAGCTTAAGGAGCAATACACCATTATCATCGCACCGCATACCGTTCAGCAGGCTGGGCGTATCGCTGACCGGGTAGCATTCATGTTAATGGGAGATCTAATTGAACAAGGTTATACCCAAGAGGTTTTTTCATTCCCCAAGGATAATCGAACCAACGATTACCTTACCGGAAGATTTGGTTAAAATTCCGTATATTCTATTATTTTTTGTAAAAGGAGATGAGCATATTGGTTAGAGAACGTTTTACACAGAAGATACTTGAGGTTAAACAAAAGGTATTAAAAATGGGAGCACTGGTTGAGAATATTATTGACACGGCAGTGACTGCTTTAAAAACACAAGATCTTGATCTTGCAAGGAATGTTCTGAAGAAAGATGACGAAATAGATCAGTTAGAACTTGAAATTGAAAAGGAATGTATGATGCTTCTTGCCCTTCAGCAGCCTCTCGCCAAGGATTTAAGGACAATTGCATCGGTTCTGAAAATCATAACAGATCTTGAAAGAATGGGAGATAATGCAGTAAACATTGCAGAGGTAATACTTGAGATTGGCGAAGAACCTATTATGAATTCCCTAAAAGATATTCCAAGGATGGCAGAAATTGCTCAGAAAATGTTAAAAATGAGTCTTGATGCCTTTGTAAATGAGGATATTGCCCTTGCACAAAAGGCAGCTGAGAGGGACGAAGATGTTGACAGGCTCTATGAAACCGTTATAAATGAAATTCTTAACATTATCACAGAAAAAAGGGAACTTACAAAACAAGGTACTAAACTTCTGTTCTTAGGACGGTATCTTGAGAGGATCGCCGACCATTCTACCAATATATGTGAAAGAACGATATACATGATTACAGGTGAGTTAAAGGAAATAAATTAGAGGCATGCCTCTAATTTATTTCCTTTTTATATTATGAGAGTCCGGAGTATTATTATGTATGCAGCCGTAATCGAATGATCCTGGTCATCAGAAATGCAGCAACAAGATATGTGTAGGTATGCATTTTATTAACTGGAAAGATATGATATAATTATTTTATTCAATCAGTTTTAGATAAAATAAGTCGGTGGATGTTTTCTATGCACTTTGATACGTGTTTTTAGACACTCTGTGACTCGGTTAATCCAAAGGTGGAGTGCCGGCAATATAAATGCAGTTTATAGGTCATATTCATGAAATTGAAACAGAGAAAATAAAATAGGCAGGATATTTCAGGAGAGACTGAAAGCGCTGATCGTTCCTGGCCGTTCTCCGAAAGATTTCTGATTGGAAAGGAACATGCCAATGAATGGAGTGACGGGCATGACCATGTGTATACCAAGGCGGTATATTATAATCCAGATGATCATAAGCGCAAAGGTCGATGAAATCATCAGGCCGAGTCCAAAATTTCGGTCCAGCTGCGGTCATATCGAGCATAGCAATCCGTACATTGGCTGTAACAGAGTTCTATGATGAATTAATATATTTAAAGGTTTAATAAGGAGATTTGTTCCATATGACACAGTTTACTGAGGAAGTTCTTGTAATAATAAGGGGAATACCATATGGGAGAGTTATGAGCTATGGACAGGTTGCAAGACTTGCAGGAAATGCCAGAGGAGCGAGGCAGGTAGTCAGGATACTTCATTCTATGTCTGAGAAGTACAATCTCCCATGGCACCGGATAATTAACTCCAAAGGCAAAATATCAATCACGGATAAAAGACATGCAGCGATTCAAAGAGAACTTCTTAGATCGGAAGGAGTAGAAGTATCTGAGGACGGATGCATAGATTTTTCTACATATGGAATATGAGATCAATGCTGCCGCAGCTCTTGGCGGCACCTAACCCGATGCCATATTCATACCGCTATTAAAAAAAGCAAATTAGCTTTTTAAACTGATCGGTTTATATTGTATTTTAAAGGAAAAGGGTACCTGTTGTGTTAAACGGTTTCATAACATATTATCCAGATAAACTCGTATAGGACGAGATTTTAAGCAAGACTTGCAAAGTGAATTGGCAAGGACTAGATAGAGATATTTGTGGATGTCCAAAGAGTCGATTTGAATTATGTTTGAGATTTTCTGTGAGGCATGGTTCCTTATGTGCTGCAAGAAGATGTGGCTTTGCAAAATGGTGAAACAATCGCCTTCACCGAAGAGCAGAAGCTTCTAATCACCCGTGGCATTGCACGGAAGGATTTGTGTAAAAAATTATGTGTGAAAAATAGAGGGAGGAAGCATCATGGGCATTTTGGATAAGTTTAAGAAGAAAGAAAACAATTCTTTGAAGCAGGATTTAAGGCAAAAGGAGCAGCCTGGCTCTGTTTTTCTCATGCGTCTGCTAATGAAGGATAAATGTAAGATGCCATCCCAAGAAAAGATGACTGCTGTCATAGAAAAGCATCTGGGAGAAGTGGATTGTTTTTGCCACGACACAAAGGTGGCTGGATTTGCGCCAAAGAAATACAAGGTGGAGTTTAAAGACGGGAGTATGCCGCCCCAGCTGATGGTCATGGAATGCATTAAAGCGGAAGGATATCAGATAGATGATATCACAAAAAGCCAGATGTGGGATTGTGAAAACAGCGCCGAGATCCTGTCTGAATGCAATTATCAGGTAGTTGCAACCGATATGCTTGCGGGAGCCATGACGGATTATAAAGACAGGGCGGATATGATGATGGACTTTATGGAGGCGCTTGTTGAACTATATCCGGAATGTGTTGCCGTACAGTTTCAGACCTCTGGGAAAATGTTTTCGAGAGAAAAAATCTTAAACCATCAGATTCCACGGGAAGACCGATTTATCTATTTTGCGGTCAATGTCCGTTTCTTCAACATTGAGAACACGGAGGATATGATGGTGGATACACTTGGCATGAGCACGCTCTACTTGCCCGACTTACAATATCATTTTCACGGAATGGATCCAAACTGGGTGGTCAACCATGCTTATAATCTACTGAGCTATATGTACACGAACTATGCGCCCATCAAAAGTGGTGAAACGGTAGATGGAATAGTAGACGGACACATGGAACGAACTGTGCAGTGGAAATGCCAGTATGAAAATGCTTTGATCCAGCCGGCCAGAGAGGTACTTGACATATGTATGAATGAATATGCTTCAGGGGGCAGGGAGCAATAGAGACATTTATTTTCTACTTAGCTCTAATTGGGAAACAAACCTCCGTAATCATTTCTTTGGGTTGATTTTCTGTTTTGGGTGAGATGTGGTATATATTAAATATATTCCCCTTTAAAAGTCAAGGAAGCTACTTTTATAGGTTGAATCTCTTTAAAGCGAATGTCTTCAAAATCTTTATGTATTTCTGAAATCCATGTTTCCTCTGCGCTGCTTCTTACTAAATCTTTTAATTCGTTGTGGATTAATTCATAAATTAACCGAATCAAATAAATCCCCCACTTCAAATGCGAAAACAGTAAGTGGGGGACTTGCTTGTGCCAGGGTGGTCTTAAATCGATTTTGAGGCTTAAAAACAGGGGGAAAGGTGCTGTTTTTGAGCCTCAAAAAATAGCAAAAAATCAGATAACATTAGGATGTTTATTATATTTCTGCATTTCTTTTTATATAAAATTTGTCAGGGATTACTTTTAACATTACATCTTGATAAATATTTTTGGCTTATCTAAATGATATTGGCTCACAACTCCTTCACTGCATGAAATTGATCTGCCTTTTCTATGATAATTTCTTAAAAATATAATTATGCCTTTGCCTTACGGATTTCTTCGGTGAGCACAGGAAGAACCTCAAATAAATCTCCAACAATGCCATAATCAGCAACGCCAAAGATAGGTGCATCAGGGTCTTTGTTGATGGCAATTACGACATCCGAGCTGCTCATTCCGGCAAGATGCTGAATTGCGCCTGAGATACCACAAGCAATATAAAGTTTGGGACCAACTGTTTTTCCGGTCTGTCCAACCTGATGTGGGTGAGAAATCCAGCCTGCATCAACTGCTGCACGGGAAGAACCAACTGTTGCACCGAGAACTTCGGCAAGCGCTTTAATTGGAGCAAACCCTTCCGGTCCTTTCACACCGCGTCCACCGGATACAATAATCTGTGCACCTTCTAAATCGATTGTTTCTGAATCCATTTCTTTGATCAGTTCAAGAATTTGTGTACGGATATCAGATTTAGGGATATGGATATTTTCCTGGATAATTTCGGCATGAGAAATTGCCTCGTCTGGCGTTTTAAATACACCGGGCCGCACTGTGCCAAGCTGAGGACGGTGATCCGGACACATGATCGTGGCCATTAAGTTACCGCCAAATGCCGGACGTGTCCATGCAACGTTTCCGGTTTGTTCATCAATATCCAATGAAGTACAGTCTGCGGTCAGACCGGTTTTTAAACGGCATGCAATACGTGGACCGAGATCACGTCCATTGTTTGTCGCTCCAATCAGCATACTGGTCGGACCATACTTTTTCACTAATTGCTCTATAACAGCGGTGTATGCGTCCGTAGAGTAATCCTGATATTCTTCTCCCTCGACCACAATGATTTTATCGGCACCGTGTGAAGATACGGCTTCAATAGCCGGGTTGACATGATTGCCAATAATGATGGCAGTAAGGCTGCCGCCCTGTTTTCCGGCCATGTCTTTACCTGGATTTAAGAGTTCAAGACCGACTTTTTTTGCGGAACCATCCTCTTTTGTTTCAATAAATACCCAAAGATCTTTGCTTTTGACTTCCATGAATGTCTCCTCCTTAAATGATACCAGCGTCGCTCATAAGTGAGAACAGCTTTTTTGCTGCATCTGCGCCGGATTCTTCTTCAATTTTGACACCGCCGCTTTTTCTGGGCGGTACGAAAGTTTTCTTGACTTTTGTAGGAGAACCCTTTAAGCCGGTACGCTCCAGATTGATGTCAGGAAGATCTGCTGCTGTGATATTTGGAATCTCAGCTTTGTTTGCCGCCATTTTACGCTTAATGGTAGGATGTCTTGGATCCCAGGAAGGCTTTGTATACGTGACGACGCAGGGAAGGGTAGAAGCAATAATCTGAATGCCTTCCTCGGCTTCCTTTTTAACTTTGATCCGGTCGCCGCTAAGTTCTGCTTCCAGGGCATAAGTAATCTGGGAATAGCCAAGATGCTCCGCGATTTCAGGACCTACCTGCGCAGTATCGCCATCGATTGCCTGCTTGCCGCAGAAGATAAGATCAAAGGTTCCTTCAGTTTCTTCGATTTTTTTAATGGCCTGGGAAAGAATGTAGCTTGTGGCAAGGGTATCGGAACCCCCGAAGACACGGTCGGTTACCAGATAGGCGGAGTCAGCGGCAATGGACAGACATTCTTTCAGTGCATTCTTTGCCTGCTCCGGTCCCATGGAAAGAACGGTGATTTTGGTGTCCGGATTGGCATCTTTTATTCGCGCAGCCGCCTCTAAGGCGTACCCGTCAAATGGGTTAACGATGGATGGCACCCCTTCGCGGATCAGTGTATTTTTTACAGGATCAATTTTGATCTCGGTAGTATCGGGTACTTGTTTTACGCATACAAGTATATTCATGGTCATTCCTCCTGTTATTGTTTGTCTGCTGTTGGCAGCTCTCTTTTCTTTATTTTACCTGTGGCAGTGCGGGGGAAATCCTTTACGAATGCCACAAATTCGGGGACTTTAAAGCAGGCAAGGCGGCTTTCGCAATAAGCGATGATTTCATTCGCTGTCAATGCGGCGCCATCTGCCAGCTTCACGAACGCTTTTACTGCCTGATTCCGGATGGGATCAGGCACCCCGATCACAGCGGCATCCTCAATCAGAGGGTGTGAGGTGAGTACACATTCAACCTCCGCACAGCTGATATTTTCGCCGGAACGTTTAATCATATCTCCGCAGCGGCCAAGGAAGAAGAGCCAGCCATCATTGTCTAAATACCCCCAATCCCCGGAATGAAGCCAGTTGTCTTTATCAATGAGCCGCCTGGTAGCCTCTTCATCCTTAAAGTATCCGGGTATGATGGAGCGTCCGGGGATGCCATGTACGCAAATTTCACCTTCCGAACCGGCGGGAAGTGTATTGCCGTTCTGGTCTACGATTTTTATTTCATAGGAGACAGCTGGGCGGCCAACGGAGGGCCAACGCTGGTCTCCATACAGTGGAACGCAGGTTACGGCGGAAACTGTTTCTGTCATGCCATAGGAGTTTAGCAGCCGTACATGGAAACGTTCCTCAAAAGCTTCTTTTTCCTCCGTTCTTAAACCCATGGAAAAGTAGATTTCCTTTAGATGATGGTCCTTTTCCCAGGGCTGTACTGGTTGCAGCAGCATAGTACGGTTCATGATGGACATGGTATCTGTATAGTTTGCTTTATGGTCACAAATCTGACGCCAGAATCGGCGTGCGCTATAATGCTCTACCATAACAAGAGTTGCACCGGCGCAGATAACGGGAGCCGCAGCCATTTCCTGGAAATCCATATGATAACATGGCATAGAAGTTAAAAAGATGTCTCCTGTGCGCATGCCTATTTGTGCACAGTGGAATAGCCCGCCATAAATGACATTGCAGTGGGTGTAAAGTGCGCCTTTCGGATGTTTTGTGGTGCCGGAAGTAAATAGTATAACAGCGGTTTCTTCGGCAGAGACGGAAACTTGCGCATTTAATGAAACCGGCTGAAGTGCCATTTCTTTTTCCAGCAGATGAACGCGGGAATCTTCACTGAAACCATCTGTTAAAATAAGGGTGTCAAGTTTCAGCTCGTTATAGTGCTCTGTGTATATATTCAAACAGCATGGTTCTGTAATCACACGGGAAATATCACCTTTTTGAAGTATGTACCTGCATTCATCAATTTGAAAATGTTCATTAATCGGGACGGATACAGCTCCGATTTGGGCCAGAGCCAGCCAGCAGATCAAATACTCAGGTTTATTGTGAAGATGAAGGGCGACTAATTCCTGCTTACGAATGCCCAAAGCTAAAAAAACATTGGCAGCCTGTTTTACCTTCAAATCAAATTCATGATAGGTAAAGCAGCTTACCTCGTCATTGACAGAAATATACTTTAAAAAAGTGTTGCCTCCGTAATAAAAAACTGTTTCATTCCATTGGCTTTGTACCGTTTTACTACCTACCATATCTGCGACCATAGTGACACTCCTTGCGTTTGTCAAATGTTATTTAAGAAAGTTTTTCAATTAATGCCGGAACAATTTTGTACATGTCCCCCACAAGTCCAAAATCTGCATTCTTAAAGATCGGTGCAGCCTTGTCCTTATTAATGGCAATGATGACCTTTGATTTATTAATGCCGCCAATGTGCTGCACCTGTCCGGACAAACCTAAGGTCACGATTAAGTCCGGCTTGACCTGCACACCGGTAATGCCCATGTAGCACGCTTTTGGCATCCATTTATTGTTTTCAGCTATAGGACGGGAACAACCAACCTCTGCATCAAGTAATTTAGCCAGCTTGCGGCACATATCCAGATCTTCTTCTGCAGCCAGTCCGCGGCCTATATCAACAATACGTTTTGCAGCTGCCAGATTCACGGCGCCTTCCTTTTTTTCATTGCGGGAGATACGCCGGATGGAACCTTCCGGTGCGCCTTCAATGACCTTTATATCTGTGGTTTCACCTCCATCAGGCGTCGCATCGAAAATACCGCCTGCGATGGTAACTATGCCGTAAGGCTTTGTAAATACCTCTTTGCGCTGTGCGGTGCCGCCATATACCATGCGGCTGCAGATGAATTTATCTTCTTCCACGGAAAGATCATTGGCACCGCTGATGACAGCGGTATCTAAATAGACGGAAATTTTTCCGGCTAACAGGCGTCCGCGTATGCTGTTGTTTACCATCACAATGGCATTTGGAACTGCCTTTATTTCGGCAGCGATGGCAGATGCGTAATCCTCCGGTGCATCTTCTCCTGCAGCAGGGCAGAAAATGATTTTGTCTGCCGAGCAGTTTGCAGCAGCCTTTGCAGCAGCCTCATCGCCGAAAACAATTGCAGTAACACTGTCAGCCAGAGTTTTTGCTCCGCAGCAGAACTCGGGAAGCACAGAGTAATTATCACTTATAATAAAAATAGATGGAATAGCCATATCAATTATCCTCCTTTACCAGATTAATTTTAGAAACCTTCTTTCTTTAAGAACTGAACAAGTGCGCTGACTGCTTCTTCACCATCTCCCTCAATAATCTCCTGACGGCGGTCCTGCCCGGCAGGAGCCAGCTGTTCTAATGTCTGGGTCGACGCATCTGTTTTTGCTTCAATAGTCAACTCATTTACAGGCTTTTTGCCAGCTTTCATAATATCACGCATACTCGGTACGGCCGGGATATTGATTTCTGAAGAAACGGATAATACTGCTGGAAGGGAAATTTCCAATGTCTCCACCTCGTCCTCTAAGGTGCGTTCCACTTCAAGCATAGTCTCTGATAATACTTCGATACCGGTGACATTGTTCATAACAGGAATACCAAGCAAAGTGCCGGCCTGGATGCCGACTTCCTGGGCATATAGATCACTGGAACCTGCGCCGCATATTACAACATCGTATTCCATGAGCTTTAATGCTCCGGCCATTGTCTTGGCAGTCTGCAGAGAATCAAACGATTCATTGGAGTCATCCTGTACAAGGCTTAATTCGTCTGCACCTCTGGATAAAATATCTTTTCGTATTTTTGAATTTGTTAAAGATGCTGCCGGACCAACGCTGAGTGCAGTCAAAGTTCCCTTTGTTTCTGACGCTAACTGCTTTCCGGTTTCAAGGGCATTCAAATCATACTGGCTGATTTTTAAGGAAGCGCCAGCCATGGACAATTCGCGAGTTGGAAGGATGCTGATTTCTTCTTCATTTGGAACAATTTTACAACATGCAATTATTTTCATAGTAATTACCCATCTGTCCTTTCTTTACATTGTAGTTTATTTTGTCTGTAAGAACAACTACTTTCTCGTGAAAGCAATGTGCTTGTTTTTATATTAACAAAAAGATTTATTTTGTCAACAGGTGGGAAGAAAAAATGTTAAATTTCTTGAAAAATATTAAAAAAAGTATTGGGTAAAAATGTGAAAAAAGAGTGGTTTATAACGTAAAAATGTAAAATATGCATGAAAAAGATAGTTAAAAATTAGACGAAATATAGTTTGACTTATTATTTATGTGCATGTTATACTAAAACACACAACTTGAAAAGGAAGTCGATTTTCCTTGATTTCACGTAAAAGTAAAACGGAAAGGGAGTGCAGATCATGAAGCCACTTTGTTCATTGAAAGTTTTGGATATGACAGATGGTAACCCGTACACAGGCAGCATGTTTGCTGATTATGGTGCGGAGGTTCTAAAGATTGAGAAACCGGATGGAGGAGATTCTGTTCGCAGACGCGGTGCAGCAGATGCCGGTGAGGGGATTTACCAGGCTTTTTACAATCGCGGCAAAAAGAGCATGACGCTGGATATCAATAAGGAGGCAGGTCAGGAGATTATAAGGCGTCTGATCCCACAATTTGATATGGTGATTGTCAATAAAAAAGAAGAGGATATGAAAGCGCTGGGCCTTGGATTTGAATCGTTAAAAGAAAAAAACCCTAAATTGATTTACGGAGTTCTTACTCCTTATGGAGAAAGCGGGCCGTGGAAGGATATGCCGGATTATGATTTGCTGATTAATTCCCGTTCCGGTTTACAGGAAAAGACGGGATTTCCTGCAAAGCCTACGAAATTTGGTTTTCCCCTGGGATATATTTATGCAGGCTGGCATCTAAGTGCCGGAATGATGGCAGCTTATCTGAGCATGCAGAAAACAGGGGAAGGGATAAAGGTTTCTGTCAGCGTGTGGCATACGCTGATGTCACTGGATGATACGTTTGCAGAAGGCCTTCTTGGCATGAACGCACTGCCAAATAGGATTGGAAATGGTTTCCCGACTACGAACCCTACCGATACATTCCGGTGTAAGGATGGCTGGTTCTCTTTGAGTATCGGCAGTGATGCACAATGGATTTCTTTTGCACAGTGTGCGGGCCGAAAAGACTGGGCAGAAGATCCCCGATATGCACATGATCCTGCTCGTTCCATGGAAAATTATTTCGGAGATTTGGACCAGCAGTTAAAAGATTATTTTGCGACAATTACCATCCAGGAGGCAGACATGATTTGCCGGGAGGCAATGGTACCGGGAGGTCCGTGCAATACTGTGATGGAACTGGTGCATGATGAACAGGTTGCAGACAGAGAGATGCTGCTTCATATTCAGGATAAAAAGCTTGGCGATACGCTGCAGATTGGAAAAGCTGCGAAGTTTTCATGGGATGGAAAAGAGGACCATGTGATTGCTTCCGCACCGTTGCTTGGAGAAGATACCGATAATTATCTGGCGGGAATTAATATGGGGCAGGTTGAGATTGCACGTTTGCGGGCAGACGGTGTGATCTGACAGGAATGAAATATATGGAAAGGGGTAGAAAAAATGGCCAAATGGGAGTCAAAGGGTGTATTTAAGGGCATGAAAGTTTTGGATTTTACTATAGCATTGGCGGGAGTCTTTACGGCATGGCAGTTTGCTGATTTAGGCGCAGAGGTGTGGAAGGTAGAGAGATACAACGCCGGTGATCAATCCAGAACATGGGATCCATTTGTAAATGGCATGAGTACGCTTTACTGTGCCTATAACAAAAATAAGCAAAGCATTGAACTGGATCTTTCCTCAGCGGAAGGGAAAAACATCATTTATGAGATGGTAAAACAATGCGATGTGGTATTGGAAAATTTCAAGAGCGGTTCCATCGACCGGCTGGGACTTGGGTATGACAAATTAAAGGAAATCAATCCCGGGATTGTGTTTATGTCGCTGAGTGGTTTTGGTGCCAGCGGGCCGCTGATGAAATATCCCTGCTATGATGCAATCGCGGCTGCGCGCGGCGGTTTTGCGGCCACCAATGGTGAGGCAGAGGGGGCTCCGGTAAAGGCGGGAAATGCAAACTGTGATACGCTTACCGGAATTTATGGGTTTAATGCGGTGCTTATGGCACTGATCGAAGCCCGAAGGACTGGAAAGGGATGCAGAATTGACATTGGAATGTCGGATGTTGTGATGGAGGCATGTGCAGAAACGGTAATGGATTACGGTATGGAAGGAAAGGCCCAGGCGCGCTTTGGGAATCACGATCGTTTTACTGCACCCTATGGAATCTTTGAAGCAAGGGATGGCTGGGTATCCATCATTGCTGATACCCAGGAAAAGTGGAAAGCCCTTGCTAATACTTTAAAGCTGACAGACTTGCTTTTAGACTCCCGTTTTGCAACAAATGAAGCACGCATTGCAAACAGGGAAGCACTTACCGAAAAGATAGAAGCGGTGACCCGTACCATGTTCCGCAAAGAAGTGGAAGAAAAGCTTCTGGCGGTGGAAGTCGGGGCATCGGAGGTTCTGCCATTTATTGAAGCTTATACCTCGGACCATGCGAACCAGACAGATGTCACGGCTCTGGCATGGCAGGATAAAATTGGTTTCATCCGCTTTTACAATAATCCCATCCGGTTCAATGACGAGATCTGCCCGATTCACAGGGGCTCGCCGCTGCTGGGGCAGGATTCAAGAGATATATTGGAGAAAGCAGGATATTCCAGGGAAGGGATTCAAAAATTAATCGATGATGGTGTTGTCGGTGAGCACATGTTCTAAAGAATAACGAAAGAGAATGCAGGGAGGTGAGTGATGGAAGTACAGAGACTTGTTTTGGGAATGTTTAAGACAAATTGTTATATTATTTCAGGCAAGAGTCTGGGCAAATGTATTTTAATTGATCCGGCAGATGATGCAGAGAACATCAGGAAATGGCTTGTGCAGCAGGATCTGGTTCCGGAGGCCATTCTTCTTACCCATGGACATTATGACCACTTTCTGGCAGTTCCGAAGCTGCAGGCGTTGTGGAAGGAACTTCCTGTGTACTGTCATTTGCTGGACTGCCCGAAGGAAAAAGAGGAACATGACATGGGTATGGTGTTTCCCACCGTAACTGCGTTTTCAAATGTCAAAGGAATCAAAGAAGGACAGAAGCTTTGGCTGGCGGGTTTTGAAATTACCGTATACCACACACCGGGGCATACAAAAGGGTCTGTACTGTTTTTGGCGGAGGATGGACTATTTACAGGAGATACCTTGTTTTGCAATAGCATTGGACGTACTGACTTTGCAGGAGGTGATGATGCCCAGATGCATTTGTCATTGCGCCGGATTTCAGAAATGAAAGGAGATTATAACGTGTATCCGGGGCATGAGGGGCTTACGACACTTTCGGCAGAAAAAAGAAATAACCCGTATTTGCAATGCTTTAGTAAAGATTCAGGCAGATTACATAAATAACAGGAGGTAAAGAAGCATGGAGAAACAAAAGGTACTTACAGAATTAAGGGATGAGGTATTGATTGTAACAATCAACCGCGACGAGAGGAGGAATGCCATTGATCCGGAAACATCTGCAAGGCTGGAAGAAATTTTAAATAATGCAGAAAATGATTCAAAGATACGCTGCATTATCATAACCGGTGCTGGAGAAAGAAGCTTCTGTGCGGGAGAAGATTTAAGTGCATACGATGAAAATGGCGGTTGTCAGACGATTATGGCCCATGGTTTCGCTGGAATCACAGAAAGGGTGTCCACAAAACCGATTATCTGCGCGGCAAATGGAACAGCAGTTGCAGGAGGACTTGAAATTGCAGTGTCCTGTGATCTGATCGTGGCGGCAGAACATGCAAAATTTGGACTTTCTGAGGTGAAGGTAGGTCTTCTGGCAACCAGTGGCGGACTGATTCGTCTTCCCAAGCTGGTGCCGCCTAAAATTGCGGCGGAGATGTGCCTGACTGGAAAATTAATTTCAGCTTCCCGTGCATATGAGATTGGCCTGGTGAACTATGTGGTGCCTTCGGATCAGGTACTTATAAAGGCTCTGGAACTTGCCCATATAATCGCTGCCAATGCGCCGATTTCCCTGAAGCTGACCAAAGAGATTTTACACATTGCTCCCCAGGTATCTCAGGAGGATGCGCAGCGCTTTTGTAACCGTTGCTGGGATTATATAGAAAAAACAGAAGATTCTGTAGAAGGACCAAGAGCATTTCTGGAGAAACGAAAACCTGACTGGCAGGGAAAATGATTGAAAACCGCTGAATCTCCCGTAAGGGATAATGATAGACAGAATAATGGAGGAAAGAAATATGGATTTTAGAATTACAGAGGAACAGGAATTAATGGTACAGGCAATTGAAGAGGCATTGACACGTGAGAATTTAGAGAGTTATTTTCAGGAATGCGATAAGAATCACGAGCATCCCCACAAGTTCTGGGATATTTTAAAAGAATTGGGATGCTTTAGCATGTTCTTGCCGGAGGAGGCAGGCGGAGACGGCGAGGGCGCGATTACGATGCTCCTTGTAATGGAAGCGCTGGGAAGATGCGGAACACCAGTATACTTATTCTGGGATCATGTGAAAGCAGATGCATTGCTGGAGAATGGAACAAAAGAGCAGATTGAAAAGTTCATGCCATTGTTTTTTGAGGGGCATCCGGCGTATGCACAGGGCTTTTCGGAACCGACTGCAGGTACGGATCTCTCCAGCGGTACGATTTTGACCACCTATACACGCAGAAATGGAAAAGTATATATCAATGGACACAAGCACTTTATCTCCGGTGCACAGGGAAGTGATTACTGCCTGACACTTGCAAAGAACAGTGAAAATCCGGAGCAGCTAACCTTATGGTTTGTTCCTACCAATGGCCCCGGCTGTAAGAAGGAGCCTATGGAGACCATGGGTCTGCATATGGAAAATGTAAACGATATCTGGTTTGACGATGTGGAAATCGAAGAAAAGGATATGTTCAGCACAGAAGGAAACGGCCTGCTGGCGACCTCAAAGGGATTTGATTATGAGCGTCTCATTGATGCGTTTAACGCATATGCTCAGGCTTTGTGTGCATACGAAGATGCATGCAGATATGCAAACCAGAGAATCGCTTTTGGCAAAGAAATCGGAAGATTACAGCTGATCCAAAACCATATTATGGAGATGGCGATGAGAATTGAAGCAATGCGCGATATGCTGCTGCGTTATGCCTGGAATAAGGATAATGGCATCCTAAGAAGAGAGGAAGCATCCATTGCAAAACAGTTCTGCTCCGAATCTGCCAATATTGTGGTAGATCATGCCATGCAGGTAATGGCAGGCATTGGATTCTGCGGAAGCCGTGTAAGCCGTATTTACCGTGATCTTAGAATTACACGCATCTCTGGAGGTACTGGTGAGATTCAGACGGTGATTGCAAGCAAGCAGATTTTGAAAAGATATCGATAAGAGATAACAGATATAGGAAACAAAAGGAGAAAATTATGGAATTTAAATTAAATGATGAGCAGGAATTATTGCGTGACACAATTCGGGAATTTGTAGAAGCGGAAATTGCGCCCATTGCAGCAGAACTTGACAGGGAGGAGAGATTTCCGGAAGAGTTGATACCCCAGCTTGGCGAAATCGGCGTAATGGGTATTCCGATTCCAGAGGAGTATGGTGGAGTCGGAATGGGAGACTTAGAATGTGCCATGGCGGTAGAAGAGATTTCAAAAGCATGTGCAAGTACAGGCGTTACCGTATCGATCCATACCTCCTTTTGCTGCTGGCCCATTCTTGCTTTTGGGACAGAAGAGCAGAAACAGAAGTATCTGCCGGATTTGGCTGCAGGCGAAAAGCTTGGTGCATTTGGCCTGACCGAGCCGAATGCCGGTACGGATGCAGCCATGCAGGCAACAACGGCTTCCGATGAGGGTGATCATTATCTGTTAAATGGAAGTAAAATTTTTATTACCAATGGGTCTTACGCTGATGTATATATCATCTTTGCAGTGACAGATAAGAAATTGGGAAAGAAAGGAATCAGCGCATTCATTCTTGAAAAAGGGATGGAAGGATTTACCTTTGGAAGCAAGGAGCACAAAATGGGAATCCGCGGTTCAGCTACCTATGAGCTGGTATTTGACAATGTTAAGGTTCCAAAGGAAAATTTACTTGGTGAAGCTGGAAAAGGATTCAAGATTGCGATGGCGACACTTGATGGGGGCCGTATTGGGATTGCGGCACAGGCACTTGGCATTGCGCAGGGGGCAATTGACGCAGCTACGGCCTATGTAAAAGAACGCATCCAGTTCGGAAAACCAATTTCTGCTTTCCAGAACACACAGTTTACGTTGGCAGATATGCAGACACGTGTCGACGCGGCTCGTTTGCTGGTCTACCGTGCCGCATGTATGAAGACGGCAGGAGAAAAATATACTGCACAAGCATCAATGGCAAAGCTATATGCGTCTGAAACTGCCGGGTATGTGACCAGCAAAGCGGTTCAGCTGTTTGGCGGATACGGCTATACCAGAGAGTATCCGGTGGAAAGAATGATGCGTGATGCAAAGATTACAGAAATCTATGGAGGAACCAGCGAAGTTCAGAAGATGGTTATAGCTGCGGATATGGGAATGAAATAGTCCTGTGAAAGGAGTGCTTGTGTCCGAATCTGCATGCGGCGAAAGGAGCATAATTTTATTATGGGAGAAATCATTTTTTCAATTTGCGTCGGTGGATGTCTGGTTGTATCAGGTATCATCTTGATTGTTGTTCTGAAAAAGGAAGAGGAACGAAATGATATACGATAAAAATACCGTTTTGTTTTTGCAAAGTGGAGAGAGGTGACCCGGTGAGCATTTATTTTTGGGGTGTTATTATAAGTATTATAATATATATGGTGGTTGGCTTATATGCCGGCCGCCAGGTAAGAGATGCCAATGACTATTATGTCAGTGGACGAAATGCTCCCACTTTTTTGATTACTGGTACATTGATTGCCTCCATGTTGTCTGTAAACGGATTTATGGGGGATCAGGGCTGGTGTTACACTGGAAATATTACTTCTTTGGTGCTTCTGAATTCCATGTGTGCCTGCGGTTATGTGTTTGGTCCTCTCGTGTTTGGAAGATATTTAAGACGCTCTGAATGTACTACGATGCCGGAGTATTTTGGCGTGCGCTATCATGACCGAAAAATCAGACGTGTGGCGGGAATCATTACCATTATTTCCTTGACGGCATATCTGTTGGCATGTATTACGGGTGTAGGTATTCTGATACAGGAACTGACCGGACTTCCTCATGAAGTGACACTGTTTTTGGCATGGCTTTGTTTTACGGTATTCACCTTTTACTCTGGGTCAAAAGGAGTGGTCTTAACAGATACGCTGATGTTTTTAGTATTTCTGTTTGGGGTAATTCTTGCGGGACCGGTTATTTTCAAAGCTCAAGGCGGGATTGGTGAACTGCTGACGAATTTGATGAACAATCCGGCCACCCCCCAGGGACTGTTGGATTATCATGGAAATATTGCCGGCACGGGAGCAAAGGATGTGTTTGGAGCAGTGATGTATGCGGTTACGATGGGGATTATCTGGTTAATCACTGTGGCGGTATCACCGTGGCAGGCGGGACGGAATCTTATGGCTAAGAGTGAACATGTGACATTCCGTTCCGGTGCTGTGGCGGCAATTTGTACGGTCGTATTTCTGCTGTTTCTGAATTTGCAGTCGGTGGCTGTGCTGAACTTAAATGGAGCGCTGGAAGATCCGCAGCGTGTATTGATATGGGCATCCTTTGAAGTGCTTCCCAAACTGATTGGGACATTAATGCTGGCCGGCATTACAGCAGCAGGCTTATCAAGTGCTTCCACGTTCCTGTCGGTCATCGGGTTTTCGGTAACAGCGGATATTATTGACAAAAAATTTAATTCGGAAGCAGAAAAGCTTAAGCACAGCCGTATTATGATGCTGACGGTAGGGATCCTGGCACTTGTGCTGGCTTATCTTGGATTAGGCGGCGTGCGTGTGATTTCCTGGTTTGCATCCACAATTATTGCAGCCAGCTGGGTAGTGCCGGGGGTTGGCGGCATTGTATGCAAAAAATTATCTGCAACCGGCGCCAGATGGGCGATGATTTCCGGCTTTTTTGGATTTGTCATTCCCAAAAGTCTTGTAGGGCTTGGGATCAGTCCCTTTGCAGGTGTTTTTGTGAATTTCCTGGATCCGTTTTTTATCGGAATCTATTTAAGCTTATTCTTTGCGCTGATTGGTACAAAACTGCACCAGGCAGGAGCAGAGGAGATGGAATACCACGAGAAATTAATGATATTGCCGGAAAAAGAAAAAGTGGCGTCCGAATATAAGCAGGATCGCCGCTATGGATATATTCTGATTATTGCAGGCGTCATAACGACGCTGGTGCTGCTGTTTGGATGGGCACTGCCTTATAATGGTATTATATAATAAAAAAATCTGGATAAATGAAAAACTGGTTATACATATGCGGCGGAAGTTCCAAATGCATTTGTTATTGTTATTCCTGCAAAAAATAAAACGAAAGAGGTAAAAGTATGGGGAAAGAAAAACAATTCGGAAAAATTACGACCCTTATTTTGATGATGTTGTCGTTGAACACGATCTATGTTTTGCCATATCTGATGTATACATATTATGCACCGCTTCAGGAAGCAATGGGGCTGCTCGGAAGGGATGCAGATTATGGTAAATTACTGAACGTGTATGGCATTGCCAATATTATTCTTTATATTCCCGGAGGGATGATCGCGGATAAGTTTGATGCAAAGAAGCTTTTGATTTTTTCCATGATAGGAACAGGAGTCCTTGGATTATGGGAAGCAACATGGCCCAGCTACACAATACTGATGATCATCCATGTTGCATGGGCATTTACGACAGTACTGACTTACTGGTCAGCATCGATTAAATGTATCAACGTGATTGCAGGGGCAGATGAGCAGGGGAGTATGTATGGCTCACTGGAAGCAGGACGCGGGATTGTAGGTATTATTCTTACGACCATTTTTGTTGGTATATTTACAAAATATTCAGCCGATAGTTCAAGGGCAATGAGTTATGTGGTTATCACCTGCAGCGTGGTTATGATTCTGGTTGGTATTGCAATGGTTTTCCTGATGCCTGTAACAAATGTTGAGGGCGCTACAAATAAAGGATTGCTTGACAGTGTCAAAGCAATGGGCCAGGCACTTAGCAGGCCGGTTACCTACTTGCTTTCCGGAATGATTTTTGGTGCCTGTATCGCACAGGCAGGAATCTCTTATCTGGCGCCATATCTGGCGAATGTATGTGGGATGGATCAGAATATGACCGTTATTTTTGCGAATTATAACCGGACAATCTGTACGTTAATCGGTGCTTCAATCGCAGCTTATGCCGCGAAAAAGATGGGGCGTTCAAGCAAGTTTATGATTTATGCGGGAGTTGGTTCTATAGTCAGCTACGTATTGCTGGTGCTGATACCAGGATCTGCGGCAATGATGTTTCCGATTCTGGTTATTATGGTTTTCTCTACCTTGTGTTATCCGGTATTCCGTGCATTATACTATGCAGTTGTGGATGAACTCGGAACACAGAAAAATGTGGTGGGAAGTGTTATCGGAATTGCATCTATTTTGGGATTCCTTCCGGATACCTTTTACACTTCCATGTGCGGTGCAAGATTAGAGGCAGACCCGGTTGGCGGGTACAAATTCGTATTTATTACTTGTATGGCGGCTATGGCGCTCGGTTTAATCTGTGCCTTTATCAGTGACCGGAAAATTTTAAAATACAGGGAAACGGATGAGTACAAAGCTTCGATAAAGTAGGCAGATATGTAAAATCCCGGAACGGGGAAAGGCGGCACCTTGATAGAAAATAGCGGGCAGTACTTTTGTTTTATTTTATAGGAAATTATGCTATTTACATAAGAGGGATAGTTTAGTATAATTCAGACAAATGCAAATTCTTCAGAGAAGAGACCGATACCTACTGCATGATGCAATGATAAGGAGAATATTTTTATGCAAAGAATAACAATTAAAGATATTGCAGCAGAGGTAGGGGTTTCACATACCACAGTATCTTATGTCCTAAATAATAATACAAATCAGAGAATATCAGATAAAACACGTGAAGCGGTGTTAGACGCAGCAAGGCGTTTGAAGTATATACCGAATGAAACTGCACGTTCTCTTCGTAAGGACAGTACGGAATGTATCGCAGTGGCATTGGAAAAATCTGTGGCTCAGAGCCGATTCGGCAGGCTGCTGCAGGGAATACGGGAAGAGCTTGGGGCAGAAGGATATGGTCTTATGCTGATGGATTTCCAGATGAAGAAAGAAAGTAAGTGCCCGGAGTATGTGGAAAGCGTGCTGCAGCGGCGGACGGATGGGGTTATTTTTATTTCATCAGATGGTCTGCCGCCGGTCTGCAGCAGGATGATTGACAACTATAAAATTCCCTTCGTTGCCTGTGACTGCTGTCCTGATGAAGAGGGGCTGGCTTCTGTAAGCTTTGATTATGAAGATGGGGCTTTTGAGGTAGCATGTTGTCTTTTGGGAGAGGGCGCCAAGCGGATTCTGTACTGGCAGCCGGGCGTAGACAGTCTGCAGGAGGAATATCGGTTATGCGGATTGAAAAAAGCCATGGAGCTGTATCCGGATGCTGAGCTTATCGTGTGCAAGGTCCCCGTTATGCAAGGAACATCTTCGGACGACCGGCATATGGCATTTGATGATATGTGCAAACGCTCTCTTACGCAGAATGTTCTGCCAAGACTCAGACTATTTGAACCGAATGATGCTGTGATTTGTGGCTGGGGAGTGATGATAAAGTATTTATGCGCTGCTTTATATCAGAGAAAAGAATTAGAAATTAAGATTGCCGTGCTTTCGGATTCAGATGTTCCGGTGGTTCCTGGGATGAATATCATGGTCAGCAGACCGGAATATAAACGAGGGGGGAAGGAGAGTGCAAGACTGCTTCTTGCCCAGATTCATAAAGAACCGTATGAGAGCAGAATTGTAATTGCACCGACACCGCCTGCTTATGTAAAAATATGAAACCTGAATGCAAATACCAAAAAAGAGTGCCGTACCTGTGATTTATATTCGCAGGTGCGGCACTCTTTATGAATATATTCGGCTGGTGGCCATAGCCGGCGAGTTTTTTTATCCTTCTATGATGGAAGCATAAAATTCGCCGCTATGCTTTAAACAGTCAAGGGCTTCGTCCATCATACGCCCGTAATGCATGAATGCATGCAGTACACCAGGAACCAGCTCAAATTCCGTGTGTACGCCATGGAGAGCTAATATGTTATGTAAGGCCTGAGAATCGCCTAAGAGCGGATCCAAGCTGCCACAGCATAAATAAACAGCAGGTATTCCGTGGGTCAGATCATTGTTTAAGGTAGCAAAATATGGATTTTCTCCATCTAATGAGGGATTTTCCAGATAATAGCTGATGTAAGCAGACATATCACTTTTGCGCATACCGTCTAATGCGGTTCCGTTCAAGCGCCAGGAAGGACCGTCCATCAGACCGTAGGAACCATAATAGAGCAGCAGTGCGCAAATGTAATCGTTATCGCCAAATACGTCACGCAGGTAAAGCGCAGCCCCCAAAGCCAGATTTGCTCCGCCGGAGTCGCCCCCAATTGCCATTTTATCCGGAAGAATACCATATTTAGATCCATGCTCATGGAAATAACGGATGACAGCTGTGCATTCAAACAGCGGAACCGGGAATTTCGTTTCCGGAGCCAGATGATAGTCCACACCGATTACTGCGCATTTGCTGGAAGCCATGACACTTCGCATCATGCGGTCGTGAGTATCAATACTTCCTACGGTAAATCCGCCGCCGTGAATGAATACCAAAGCATGATGCTGAGGTTTATCATCAGGGTAATAAATGCGCACAGGGATCGGACCGATGGGACCTTCGACTGTTAATTCCACTGTTTTGCAGGGATTTGGACCTCCCTCATTCCAAAAACGGCGTTCTTCTACATATTTCGTTCTCAATTCATCCCAAGAGCAATTGGTATCAAAGGCATCGGCAGAGTGTTCTGCCTGATAATCAATGACCTTTTTCATTCCCTCAGAAAGAAGTGGATATGGATCGGGCTTGTTTACTTCGTAGTCGATTTTGTACTCTGGCATGTGAAATTTCATATAGATTACCTCCTAATCTGGGATTAGTTCTCGGTTCGAACTGCGGATTGTACCTGGGAGCGCTTATTATTCGGCTTTACGGCTTCATAACAATAAAATCCTATTTTCAATTCTACATCAAATCCCTATATTTTGAAACGGGAAATTCTATTTTTTCTAATAAAATTTCCAACCCTGACAGGAAATTTTCCACTGACATGATTTAGAGGCTTCAGGGTTCCGAACCAGTCTGTCATTCATATCGATGACAGTGACTGCAAGATTTTAAAATACAGAGAAACGGGTGAGTACAAAGCTTCGTTAAGGCAGGCAGATATGTAAAAAGTCCCGGAACGAGGAACGGTTCCACTTGATAGAAACTGGTGGGCGGTACTTTTGTTTTATATTATATGAAATTATGCTATTTACATAATGGGAAAAGTCCAGTATAATCAGACGAATGCAAATTTTTCAGAGAAGAGACCGATATCTGCTGCATGAGGCAATGATAAGAAGAGCGTTTTTATGCAAAGAATAACAATGAAAGATATTGCCGCAGAGGTAGGGGGTCATATACCACAGTATCTTATATCCTAAACAATAATACAAATCAGAAATTAAGATTGCCGTGTTTTCGGATATAGAAAGAACTGGTTGACGATAAACTCATAGAGAATACCATGCGGAAACTGATAGACGTAAAGGATGAAGTCTCTTGACAGTTTTACATATATCAATTTCATTCGAAGCAAAATGGTCAAAGATTCTTACGCCAGAAAGGAGATTTAGCCTTGAAGGTCCGGATTTATGATGACAATACTCGAAGCTATTTCAAATCAGAGGTGTATGCAAGAATAAACACTGGCTGGTACGAAAAGCAGTTAGTGCATGTTCCTTCTGAGAATGGAGGCTATATATGCTTTTTTGATTACCTGGATAAAGCGGAAAACAAGGTGCCACCGAAAGTTTTAATAAATACTTATACTATGGGGCCGATATTTTAGAAGCTTCAATCATTATAAAGGATTCATCCATATTCTTTTGCAACGATGGAATTCAAGAGTGGAATGAAAATTATGAAGGTACTTGGATAACTGCTTATAGTTTGCGCTGGCGTTTTGTGCGATAGTCTGTGCTTCACAGAAATTCACCCCGCCCCAAGGGGATACCAGAGGGGCGACATTTTTTTTACACATTCAAAGTATACAGAATGTGCCGTTGAAATATGTTGCTCTAAATAGACTGGCCTGGTCAAGCATCAGATAAGAGATAAATTTAAACAATACAGATTAATAGGAGAGTTTATGAAATTTAAAGATTTAGATATTATGCATGATATTATAAAGGCATTGGAAAAGGAAAGTTACGATATTCCTACACCGATACAGGAAGAGGCAATACCTGTTATATTAAGCGGCAGGGATTTACTTGGTTGTGCCCAGACTGGTACCGGAAAAACAGCTGCATTTGCTATACCAACGATTCAGTTACTCAGCGAAGAAAAAGTGCCTCATCGGGCAAAACAAAATATAAGGGCTCTAATCGTAACTCCAACTAGAGAGCTCGCTCTACAAATTTATGAAAGTTTTAACACTTATGGGCAATTTACTAATTTAAAATGTTGTGTAGTCTTTGGGGGAGTATCTCAAAAGCCCCAGGAGGAAAATTTAAAGCAAAAGGTAGATATACTTGTGGCAACACCAGGAAGACTACTGGCCTTAATCGATCAAAAAATTGTAAATATAGAACATATTAAAATATTTATATTGGACGAAGCGGACCGTATGCTGGATATGGGATTTATTCATGATGTTAGAAAGATCATTGCTAAAACTCCTTTAAAAAAGCAAACATTACTTTTCTCGGCAACGATGCCGCCAGACATCGCCAAGTTGGCGGGTACGATTCTGAAGAATCCTGCGAAAATAGAAATCACTCCGGTATCATCAACAGTGGATACCATAGAGCAGTATCTGTACTTTGTTGATAAAAGTAATAAGAAGGATTTGCTTCTGCACATTCTAAAAGATAAAAACATAGTTTCAGCACTAGTATTTACCCGTACCAAGCACGGGGCGGATCGGCTTATTAAGCAATTATCAAAGAATAACGTAATTGCTCAGGCAATCCATGGTGATAAATCACAAGGAGCACGTCAGAGGGCATTAAACAATTTTAAAAACAAAACATTGCGAATATTGCTTGCAACAGATATCGCGGCAAGGGGAATAGACATAGATGAACTGACCCATGTTATTAATTATGACCTGCCAGATACGCCAGAGACGTATGTACATCGTATTGGTCGAACAGGCAGGGCAGGACTTGGTGGAACAGCAATATCCTTCTGCGATTTTGATGAAAAGGGACAACTAAACGATATTGAAAAGTTGATTGGGAAGAAATTAATAGAAATAAAAGATCATCCCTACCCATTAAAGAACAACGTTCCGGCGATAAAGGCTGTGCAGCCAAGAAGAGATACAGCAAAAACAGCGAAATCTCAAGCCAAACCTCCGAAGAAAGAAATTTTAAGGTCAAAAACATCATCCCAAACTACCTCACAAAAATCGGGTGTATCATCTAAGAGAGAGTCATTGCATACAGCTTCCATAGATGGCGTTTCATCAAAAAAGAAAAAGTATCGGATGACAGCAGATGGAACATTGAAAGAAAAACGGAGTTTTAATAAAATTTCAATGAAGGACAAAAAACGGTAAATTTGGATATGTAAATAGAGTAACAAGTTATATGAAAGTGAAGCATGGCGTTGGTTTTTCAAAAACTTAACTTGTGGCCAAGGAACCACTAGGTCCCGACGGTATCATTATTATCGGCTCAAATCATGTAGAGATGATTTGTCTGCTTGAATATGGTAATAGCATTGGAAAATAGATAGTAATATATTTCAAAAGAGCATTGTATGACAAGCGGTCAGATCAATGTGCTCTTTTGTATTATTCCGGATAATTTCAATGCAGCTTGCAGTTTTTTTGTCTTTTTGAGTATCAAATATTATATTTTATCAACAGATATGGAAACAGCCGTTAAAGCAGGTAACAGACATGGCAGGCCTGTTGTATATCAGGTTAATGCCGGTGCTATGGCAAAGGCAGGTTATAAATTCTATTGCTCTGAAAATAATGTATGGCTTATAAAAAAGGTGCCTGCAGAATTCCTTAAAAAAGCAGAATAATTTCTTTTTTACTGGCATAATGAGGAGGAAAAAGTAAATGGAGATTTATGTGGATGCAGATGCCTGTCCGGTAGTTCGTATTGTTGAGAGGGTAGCTGAAGAATATAAGATAAAGGTATGTCTCTTATGTGATACAAATCATGTGTTACAGTCTGATTACAGCGAGATAAAGATTATCGGTGCAGGAGCAGATGCAGTCGATTTTGCACTGGTAAACCTGTGTAGATCTGGAGATATTGTGGTAACACAGGATTATGGTGTGGCAGCAATGGCACTGGGAAAAAATGCATATGCGATTCATCAATCTGGAAGATGGTATACCAACGACAACATAAATCATCTTCTCATGGAGCGACACATTGCAAAAGCCGCAAGAAGAGCAAAATCTAAAAATCATCTAAGCGGACCAAGAAAAAGAACACTGGAAGATGACAAGCATTTTGAAGAATCGTTCCGAAAATTAATTACCCATGCTGGAGAAAAATAGTGATCAGCTTTTTGATATGGAAGATAAAACGGACATTACGCCGCCATTTGAATTTAGAGCTTAAAAGAGTTATATAAGCAATTGTTTAAATAAATCGGAAGCATTCTTCAACTTCAGGTGAAAAGAATTTAAAAAGTTTCTGCAACAAATGTAGAGGTTACGTTTTTCAGAATTGAAGACGTAGCCTTTTTATTTGTATAGCAGTCTTTTACAAAACACCTGATATAATTTATACTCACCAAATAAAAAATTAAAGCTTTGGCAGGTCCCTATCCATACCTAAATATTTTACAGTTTCCTCTAACCCCATAAAGTTTGGAGGGATTTTTTATGTATTGGCCAATGCAGACTACACCGCTGCAAGTTGCGGCAAAAAAACGATCCTGAAACTGAAAAAAGAAAACTGCCGGATTGAGGTAAAAGTGATATTGCCCTGTATTGCACTTGGGCTTGCTCCGTTTATCATGTATGCTACGGAAAGCCTGATTGCTGTTTGTTTTAATGCATCGCTTCTGAAATATGGCGGAGATATTGCTGTCGGTGCCATGACAATTCTCACAAGCGTCATGCAATTTTCAATGCTGCCGCTTTTGGGCCTTACCCAGGGGACTCAGCCTATTATCAGTTACAATTTTGGCGCGAAAAATGTTCAGCGCGTTAAGGAAGCCTTTTTTATACTGCTGAAATGCAGCGTGATATTTTCAGCGTCATTATGGCTTTTTATTATGCTTTTCCTTGCTCTGCTCAGAAAAGTGATCCTTCTGATTCCGTTAATTTACATTCTGCCTTTGATATTTACAAATCAAACAATGGCAATCTATCTGGCTGAACCAATTGCCGATATCATAGCTGTAACCGTAACAGGTACGATGTTTGTTGTTCAATTCAGGAAAACATTGAAAAGCTTGATTGACCCCAAGTCTAACCAGGATTAAGGTGTAAATTTTATATAGTTTGCTTAAAAGTTTATCAACCATTTGAACAACCTATAGAGCTTAATGATTTTATAAAATAATGAAAGATCATTAAGGAAACAAGTTTATAATCATTGAACTTTTATTCAGTTTAGGACTAGATGGTAATTAACAATAGATAGTACGGGCATTATGATTATTTATCCAGGACTTGTAAGAACCAAGTTATTAATGAAGTTAGCAAAATCAGTTAAATAATAATTTCCTTAATGCAATTATCATTTTGTTAAACCTATGGTTGACCATGTAGATGAAATAGAAGAATTATGATTGTCTGACATCATTCTTGATAATACGGATTTCAGGGCGATAGGAATATCAAAATCAGTTATTTGTTTGTTGGATTTCAATACAATAATTAATATTATCGATAAATTGATAAAGAGTAAGGAGACGCTTTTTAAAGCAAGAATTCTTTAAAGATATTTTTCGGAATATGATGACAATGAAGGACAAAAATGCTTATTTTGTCCCATACTTTGGAAGATAGGTTATCTTAATTTCAAAAAAATTTCATAAAATTTAGTCCTATTGCATAAAAAACTGCACAGAACCATTTCCATTAGAATAAACTGAATTGAGAATAAAAATGCGTTGCAATTCAAGCAATTTGCAGGAGTTTATATGGACAATATCAGTTATAGTGAGGAAGCAATGGCAAGTGCAGGATTACCTTATGATGATATTAACTGGTATACGATTGCAGGTCAGCCTTTTGGTGCTGCATCCAGATTCAATGTTATTGTATTTAATGATGCCAATAACATTATAGATGTTGAAGGGCCTGTAGCTATAGGTGGAAGTTTTTACAGTCCAAGGGGTTTGAGCGTTGGCTTTGTCAAAAGAGGGAATGGAGAAGTCGGCTACTCACCGGATTTAGTACGCTTTTTAGTTGGCGGTAATGTATCTATGGCCGGTCCTTTGGTTGTTATCGGCCATGTGGTTGTCGGCGGTGGATTCCGTGCAGCCAAGGGAAGTACTTATTTCATCGGAAAAGATGGGCTGACTGATGGGATACAAGAACTAAAATTTTTGTACCAGGCCAATGGGGGCAGCCAGTATTGGACACCATCGGATAAAGGTGATCACTATTTGATTCCCAGTTATGATGTACCAAGATATATACCTGCAAGCAGGATAGGTGCTGACTTACCCAGATTTTTTAGTGATGCAAGGGAAAGCATAGGATATTACAAAGACTGTATTGAAACCTTAACTCCCAATGGAATTGTAGTGGATAATAATTACGAATGGATATTAAGGGGAAATGACCCTGTACAAAATGTATTCCTTATTGATGTAAGGCCAAATGGTTTGATAAACAAAGGTATACGTGCAGAAGTTCCGCAAGGGAGCACAGTAATTGTTAGGCTGAGAACGGGAGCCAATGCTCATTTGCAATACGGTGTTTATGGGGAAAGAAGTAAGGCTAATCAGACATTGTATGTGTTTGAGGATGCAGCTAATATCTATATGGAAAAGTCTTCCGATATCTGGGGAAGTATTCTGGCGCCGCAGGCTATGTACCATGCACATCCTACAGGCGGCCATGTAAGCGGTAATGCGGCCTTGAGAGCTTTTGCTGTAAATGCTGACAGCGGCTTTGAATTTCATTATTTTCCATTTGTTGGAGGAGTGACATGTCAAGCCATGGCACCAGCCCCAGTGGCACCAGCACCGGAAGTACCTCAGGTATCACCGGGAATGGAGGAACAGCCTGCTCAGGTCTGCCCGGAATGCCCAACGTGTCCGGTACCGGCACCTTGCCCTCCGCAGCAACCCTGTCCGGCACCAGTACCTTGCCCTCCCCAGGAACCGTGCCCGGCACCAGCACCTTGTCCCCCACAGGAACCCTGTCCAACGTGTCCGGAACCAAGACCTTGTCCTCCGCAGGAACCGTGCCCGGAACCAAGACCTTGTCCTCCCCAGGAACCATGCCCGGCGTGTCCGGAACCAAGACCTTGTCCTCCCCAGGAACCGTGCCCGGCGTGTCCGGAACCAAGGCCTTGTCCTCCCCAGGAACCGTGCCCGGCGTGTCCGGAGCCGACACCTTGTCCTCCGCAGAAACCCTGTCCGGCGTGCCCGGAATGCCCAAAACCAGAGCCATGCCCAGCCTGCCCAGTGTGCCCGGAATGCCCAGCCTGTCCGAAACCGGAAAAGGAATATATTCCCATTCCGATACCAATTCCTGCAGAGTGTCCGGAACCGGAGCCCTGCCCTGTTTGTCAGGACTGCCTGATTAAACCCTGTATCATAATGGGCTGTATCTGGGGCTGCCGATGCCAGGATTTCCATGATTGGGATGTAAAATTATGCCAGAGATGCAACGACACCGATGTTTTTCTGTCCTGTGTACAGATTAACGGTTGTGGCTGCTTTGAATTTACAGTTCCTTATGAAGGCCATTATATCTTAAAAGTAAGGATGTCTGATAGCTGCTGCAAGACATTCTGGTGCAAACCAATCATTACTTTGAATAATATTGGCGTAGCCAGTTTTATGATTGAATGATCTTAGATCGATTTGACATGTATTAATTTTATCAGGGCTGCTGCAAGTGGGGGTATACCTTAATTGCAGCAGCTTTTTATTAAGATTTTATAGCCCAGCGTAATTTTGCACATCGGGCACGGCCATTGGAATTACATTCGGCTGCTGATGGCCGAATAGCTTCAGAGGCTATTTCTTTGTAGATACCTTCACGATAGAAGCGTTGAAAAGATTTTTTAACGAGACGATCTTCACCGGAATGAAAGGTAAGGATAGCAACTCGTCCGCCCTCAGCCAGGGCAGCAGGAAGTTTTTCTAAAAATTCATATAGCACTTCAAATTCATTATTCACATCGATTCGCAGAGCCTGAAAGCATCTTTGACAGGACTTTTTAATTTCATTATTTCTATCTTTTTCTGGAATAAATTTCAGTGTATCTTTGATAATTTGCTGGAGCTGACTTGTTGTTGTAATGTCTGTTCCTTTTTTTATTGCAGAAATAATGGCATGAGCGATTTCTGCAGAATGAGGCTCGTCTGCGTTTTCCAGCAACATACCGCGTAATTCATCCTGTGAAATGGTTTTAAGACGATCAGCTGCAGACATGCCTTTTAGTGGATTCAGCCGTAAGTCTAATGGTCCCTCTGCCTTAAAGGAAAATCCTCTTTCAGGATTGTCAATTTGCATGGAAGAAACACCCAGATCCGCCAATATAAAATTCAATGGTCCTGATTCGGAAGTAATTTGATCTATATTGGAAAAATTTGTTTGCCTGATCGTTAAGATTTCTGACCCATAACCTAAGCGCTCTAAACGCTCCCTTGTCCGAGGTAATTCGATAGAGTCTACATCAGTAGCATACAAGTGCCCCTTTGAATTTAAACATTTAAGCATCTCTAAAGTATGGCCGCCATAACCCAGAGTCGCATCTAATCCAGTTTGTCCAGGGGTAATTTGTAGGAAGTCCAATATTTCATTTACGCAAATGGAACGATGCGTACCAGCAGGAGTATTACCCTTTTGAATAACCTTTGCCACAGCATTAGCATATAACTCTGGCTGCAGTTCTTTGTATTTTTCTTTAAAAGCTTTTGGGTGAGTACCTTTATACCTGGGACGACGCTGATGTTTTTGCTCTTGATTATCCATTCTTGCTACCACCTTTTTAAATATCTGTTTTTTATATATGATTCAAAGCGTCTGCGAAGCTGACGATTTTGAATATTCCTATATAACATGATATCAAAAGCATGTCATAATAGCAAATGCATAATAAAAGAATCTCTAAGAAAGCATAAGCTTAAAGTGAATAGAAGCGAATGAAACCGTTTTTATTGCATTGAACGGTATCCTCATGTAAAATGGGTTAGTACGTAACTTATCAAGAATTATATGATTCTATTTATAATTATACATTTTTGAATTGAATGAGAGGTTTAGATATGGATACTAAAGGTTTTCATAATTATACTATCAGTGAGGATATCGTAAAGGCACTTAATGGTCTGGAGTATGATATACCTACAGAAGTTCAGGCTAAAGTTATTCCCGCTGCTTTAGAGAAAAATGATCTTATCGTCAAAGCGAGGACGGGCAGCGGCAAGACGGCCGCATACGCAATTCCCATATGTGAATTAGTTGAATGGCTTGAAAATAAACCACAAGCCCTTATCTTGACTCCAACAAGGGAACTTGCTGTTCAAGTAAAAGAGGATTTTACCAATATAGGCAGATTTAAACGAATAAAAGCAGCAGCAATCTATGGAAGACACCAGTTTTCTATTGAGAAAGCAGAGTTAAAGCAGAAAACACATGTAGTTGTTGGTACACCGGGGCGTGTCATGGATCACATAGAGAAAGGTACGTTGAGCTTAAATAAAATTAGCTGCTTAGTAATTGATGAGGCAGACAGAATGCTGGATATGGGATTTATTGAACAGGTAGAAGCAATTATAAAAGAACTGCCCAAGGAACGGATGACAATGTTGTTTTCTGCTACCATGTCCGATGAAGTAAAAAGTATAGCATCAAATTATATGAGAAACCCTATCAATATAGATGTCAGCGAGGCCAGTATCATGACAGCTGATATTAATCATTTTCTTTATATTGCAAATGAAGAAGATAAGTTTGGACTGCTTACCAATGTTATGATTATTGAAAAACCGGATAGCTGTATCATCTTTTGCAGTACCAAGGATCGGGTGGATATGGTATGTGACCGCCTGAATGATTTAGGCTATCCCTGTAATAAAATGCATGGCGGCATGGAACAGGCTGATCGATTATCTGCAATGATGCGTTTTAAAAGGGGAGAGTGCCGCTATTTAATTGCCACAGATGTAGCGGCAAGAGGTATAGATATAGAGAATATTTCTCTGGTCATTAACTATGACATTCCCCTGGATGAGGAAAACTATGTCCATCGTACAGGTAGAACAGGGCGTGCAGGGCAAAAAGGGAAAGCCATCTCCTTTGTGGTTCCCACACAAACCAGATATTTACATGACATCGAAGAACTGATCGGGTTTAAAATTCAGGAAATAACGAAACCTGCCAAAGAGGAAGTAGCCAGGCTGAAACCTGCTTTTGATGAAAAAATGCATATGGCTCCTCAGATTAAAAAAATGAAAAGTGATCAATTAAATAAGGATATAATGAAATTACGTTTTAATGGCGGAAAGAAAAAGAAGCTCAGGGCAACCAATTTTGTTGGAGTCATATCCAATCTGGAAGGTGTGGGGGCAGAGGACATCGGAATAATAACCATACAAGATACCCTTACCTATATAGAAATACTAAACGGTAAAGGTCCATTGGTACTGGAAGCAATGAAAAATACAATGGTTTGCGGTAAGCAATTGAAGGTGACGAAGGCGGCGGGGAGAATTTAAATGTATAGGAATAATTGATTTTATCATAATTGTCTGATTTTACAGGCGAAGGAGAATACAAAACAAGCCAGATTAGTACTTGTAGATTTGGCACAAAGTATGATTTTAGATACTTGCAGTTTGCTTGGAATGTTGTGCCCGGATAAAATGCAGATGGGAGATCGCCAAATCAGGAGTTCTATGATATAATTTGTGAAATCGGTGTATAGAGATACAAGAGGGAAGATAAAAAGCGGACTTTAGCAACAAAATGTTGTGGTTTTAGAGCGGTGTGGGAGCAAAGACCGGGCTAAGAAATGACGGTTTTTGCCCTCTGAACATAGGCTGAAATCTTTCGTGCAAAGTCTAATCGAGAGGAGTCTTAAGTTGGAATTCAATGAAAAATTACAACAACTTAGAAAACAAAGGAATCTGACTCAGGAACAACTTGCAGAACAATTATACGTTTCAAGAACTGCAATCTCAAAATGGGAAGGTGGGAAGGGTTATCCCAATATTGAGTCACTAAAAGGGATATCAAAGCTTTTTGATGTATCTATTGATGAGCTGCTTTCTGGTGATGAACTCATTAGTATAGCAGTAACTGAAAACCGTTCTAATTTGAGTAAAGTCTTCGGATACATCTATGGGGTGCTGGATATAATGGCAATTGCCTTTATCCTTTTACCTCTTTACGGACAACCGGCGGGGACGTATATCCAGGCGGTTAATCTGCTTATATACACGAATAATACCCAGGCAATTCTTACATGCTATTGGGTCATTTTTATTACCTTGATAGGGCTTGGAGTCACGCAGTTTATTTTTTCACATTTAGAAAAAGAAAAATTAAGGGGTATCATCTTAAAGACTTCCTTTGCCATAGATGCAATAGCAATTGTTTTCTTTTTTGCAACAAGAGAGCCATACGCAGGGGCCTTGCTGTTTTTCTTTTTTGTCATCAAGGTACTCACCTTGTTAAAAGAAAAACAAATCAAATAAATACTGAAAAGCTTGAAAACAGGCCTTTGACACGAAACGTGTCAGGCTTTTTTCTATTGTGACGACAGGTTTCTTGTTCAACTCATATCAGATATGGATAATAAAGCTATCATTCATGGAGGACTTGAAGGAAAAGAAAGGAAATATGGAGATGGGATATCTTATTGAAACAAGAAATCTGAAAAAACAGTATGGAAAAACCATTGTGGTAAACGATGTCAGCGTCCATGTACCTAAAGGGAAAATCTACGCCTTGCTTGGCAGAAATGGTGCAGGAAAAACAACCTTAATGAAAATGCTTCTCAGACTCATTCGATCAACAAGCGGAGAAATTTATTTGTTTGGCACAAGGTGTGAAAAGACAGATTGCAGCATTTACCGGCAAATTGGATCTATCATTGAGACGCCGGGATTTTACGAAAATCTTACCGCCTTTGACAACCTAACCCTTTTGATGCGCTTGCGTGGCCAGGGAAAAAGGGAGGACATAATGAAGGCTTTGGAAATGGTCGGTCTGCATCATGAATATTTAAAGCCCTTTTCGGATTATTCATTAGGTATGAAACAACGGCTCGGAATTGCCGCGGCACTGATGCATGAGCCAAAATTGCTCATACTGGATGAGCCAATCAACGGACTTGACCCGATCGGAATCTCAGAAATCCGCGCATTGCTGACATCACTTTGCCGGGATAAAGGAACTACTATATTTGTATCCAGCCACGTGCTTAGTGAAATTGAGCAAATTGCGGACGTCATTGGAGTGATGCATAAGGGACAGCTGATTGAAGAAATCAAAATGGAGGCCCTTCAAAATCGAAGACATGAATATATTGAATTTGAAGTTTCAGATATGACGAAAGCATTAGAAATTCTGGAAAATAGCTATGGGATTACAAACTGCCAGGTACAGGGAAATACATTGAAAGTATTTGACACTGCTTATAACTGTGGTATGATCAACAAAACGTTTGTAGAAAACGGATTAATGGTAACAAAAATAAACCAGACGAAAGAGAATTTAGAAGATTATTTTTCAGAGTTGATTGGAGGTGGCGGCATTGCTTAATCTGGTTTACTGTGAGATCTTAAAATTAAAACGCTCTAAAATCGTCTTATTCAGTGTCTTAGGCGTTTTGTCTACCCCTTTTATGATGTTAGTCGAAGCATTGCAAACCCATTTTGACCATCCGGAGCAGGTTTTTACCTTAAACGACATATTCGACAGCAGTTTGTTATATGTCATGTTATTGATGAATATGATGGTTTATGTGGCGATTACTTCTTACTTATTCAGCAGGGAATATACGGAAAAGACGCTGAAAATGATATTGCCTGCACCTGTTTTGCGAATTGACTTTATAACCGGCAAGTTTCTCATGCTGTATCTTTGGACTACCGTACTGACTGTTTTGACCTGGGCAGCAATTTTTGCTTTAATGTCAGCTTATCATGTCATCTTTGGTTTAGATGGGTTTGGTTTTAAAGTTGCAGGCGAATGGCTGATCAAGTTTCTATTGGGCAGTGTATTAATGTTTTTGACCATATCTCCATTTGCGTATATAGCCGAAAAAACAAAAGGGTTTGTTATACCCGTGATTGTTTCTGCAGCCGTTGTTATGGGGAGTGCTGCAATTAGTAATCATAAATTTGGTGCTTTATATCCTTGGACAGCTAACTTGTTTTTAGTAAAAGGCAGCATTCAAACTACGGATTATCCAATTCCCGTAGTCATAGGGATCATTGGATTTGTCTCACTCTCAGGTTTTTATTCAACATTTAGATATTTTTATAAGGAGGATTTAAAATAATGTCATTTGATTTCATGGAAATTATAAAAGTTATAATTCTTGGTATTGTAGAGGGCATTACAGAGTGGCTGCCCATCAGCAGCACTGGCCATATGCTCTTGGTCGATGAGTTTTTACAGCTTAATATGAGCGAAGCCTTTAAAGAAATGTTTTTTGTTGTTATTCAGCTTGGTGCAATCTTAGCGGTGGTAGTGATATTTTGGAACAAAATGATTCCTGTTACATTTAAAGAAAACAGGCAGGTTGTTGTCCATAAGGATATTCTTTCACTATGGTTTAAGGTTGTAATTGCCTGTATACCGGGTGCTGTGGTGACGGTTTTCTTCGATGATTATATTGAAGCACATTTGCATACCCCTGTTGTCATTGCAATTACATTGATTTTTTATGGAATTGCATTTATTCTAATTGAAAACTGGAATCAAAAGCGGCCTTCTGAGGGAGGTGAAGTGTACGACATCGCTTATAAAACCGCATTGATGATAGGTTTCTTTCAGGTACTGTCTATTATACCTGGAACATCGCGTTCCGGTTCAACGATTATCGGGGCCTTATTGATTGGAGTACCCAGGCTTGCGGCAGCGGAGTTTACATTCTTTCTTGCTGTACCGGTCATGTTCGGATTAAGTGCATTAAAGCTTTTAAAGTTTGGTATTGCTTTTACAGGGATGGAATTATTGACATTAGGGATTGGAATGGTGACAGCATTCCTTGTGTCATTGCTCGTCATTAAGTTCTTGATGAGCTATATTAAAAAGCATGACTTCAAAATATTCGGCTGGTATCGCATTGCATTGGGTATCCTAGTGTTACTTTATTTTTTTATATAACCTTTGGGATTAAAGTTTTTCTTCATAAAAGTCCACTGAAATGTTCCGACAAAAAATCTTTTTAAAGGACTTTTTATCTTTTTAAATCCTAACCTGGAATAAAGGCATTTTGCAGAGTTTTCTTCCGCAACCGCTAAAAGTTCTAAAAAGCAATAAAAGTTCTGCAGCCCCGTTAGGTTTTAGCAGCCTCTTTTTGGAAGTTTTAAACCTGACTGGCAATAAACAGGGCAGTATGGTATAGTATAGCTTATACTAACAGTATGCCGAACCATAGTTTTTGATAGTATTAAGACAGGAAAGGAGCTTTTAAATGGAGCATAAATTCTATATAAATTCAAGAAATGGATATGCCGCTATGTTAGAGCAATATAGAGCCATGCATGAGCAAATTGGGAAAGCTCGTTTTTTGCCTAACCACGATAAGAGTAAGGGCATTGTTTATGATATAAAGCCGGAGTATGGCAAAGGAACCATACAAATATATAATTTACTCGGCAATGTTATGCTGCTTATCTATAACTTTGTGTTTTATAAGGATATCGTGACAGCATTTGATTTAGCCGGAAACTATTTTGAAATTGAATACTGCATCGATGGTTGCATGTATATAGAAGAAGAAAAAGCAGGAGATACCTGTTTTGAAGCAAACAATTTATCCCTCTCTTTATCCCAGGATATGAAAGGCATCATCAGGCGTTGTGCGGGGCAAGAATATCAGGGAGTTTCTATAACAGCTGACAGGCAGGCACTTTCCTCTTATTTTGGAAGTACCGGAGCTGGTTTATGGAATGATACAATAGAAAAGCTGGAAGATCAGTTCCGCTCAGAGTACTATTTAGGCTTAAATGCTCCCCCTGAAATATCAGCTGCTTTTCTGCAAATATTTAATTGCCGCCTTCCTGAAAAAACCCGTACTCTATTTTACGAGAGTAAGGTTATGGAAACATTATCAATGATTATATCCAATGAAGTTATGAAGCGTGAAACATGTGAGCTGACAGCACTCACTCCATATGAATTGCAAAAAATCAAGGAAATTCCTCAAATTTTGCTTGAAGAACCATTTGAATTGCCAAGTATTCTTTCCCTGTCTAAAAGGCTGGTCATTAACCCTAAAAAACTGACGAAAGGCTTCAAACTGGTTTATGGAGATACTATTTTTAGCTATCACAGGAAATTTTCATTACAGCGGGCTGCCTCCATGCTGCTGAACACAGAGAAATCAATTAATGATATTGCCTATGAGATTGGCTATTCAAGCTCCAGCAATTTTTGTGCAGCATTTAAAAAGCAATATGGTATTACGCCATTAAAATATCGGGAATCCTCCTTGCTGCGCAATGCAGAATAAGTTCTGCTTATAAAATGTTTTAAGACTTCGTACTTTAACCACAGGCTGATACCTGTGGTTTTTTATTTTTAATATAGGCATTCTCTCAACATAAATCGGCATCGTAAGCAGTATAGTCCATGAGCATTTATGATGTACAATACACTGTGAGTTAGGATTAACTAACTAATTATAATACAGGAGTGATCAATATGCTTAAAAAAACTACATTTATTTTATTGGCAATCATCTTTTGCTTTACCTCATTGACTGCTTGCTCACAACCACCAACAAAAGAAAATGGGGCTTCAAACCAAGTATCAGCCAGCCAGACCATTTCCCAGCAACAGACCAGTTATTATCCTTTAGAATTTACTATTTATGATAATAAAGGAAAGGAAGTTCAGCAGACCATTTATGAGGAGCCAAAGAGAGTTGTTGTAATTGGGCAGGGCCTTGCAGAGCTGATGATTCATTTTGGAGAAAAAGAAAAGATTGCGGGACTGGCCTATTTAGACAAATCCTATTCCAAATATGAGGAACAGGTGGGACAGCTTCCGCTTCTCACGGATACATGGCCTTCTAAAGAGTCTGTTATCGCTTTAAAGCCGGATTTAATTGTTGCTATGTCTTCGGCATTCACCGATGAACGCCTTGGCGATATTTCCTTTTGGAATCAAAGAGGAATTTCTGTACTTCCAGGTATTAACTACACCATGGGACGTACAATTGACAGCTTTTTTGACGACATCAATAATTTGGGATCAGTACTAAATATTAAAGCTAAAACAGATGCTTTTGTAGAGGATCAGAAAGCACGAATTAAAGTTATTCAGGACAAAGCTTCTCAGGCAAATGACAAACCAAGGGTATTGCTGTTCGCAGGCGGCCAGAATGATACGTATTATTATTATGGTCCTGGCCTCTGTGTCATTGATGAAATGGTGGAAGGCGCAGGCGGTGAGTACATAGAAGTATCAAAGGACACTTATGTGGAAATGTCAGCCGAATCTATTCTTTCCATTAATCCTGATAAAATGATTGTCACTGAGTTCCAAAAATCCGATAGCAATGCGGCAGAACATTTACTGCTTGGGAATTCAAGTTTAAAAAATGTTACCGCCATTAAAGAAGGGAATGTAATGGTGGTTGATTATACCAATGCAATTCGCGGAAGCCTTGATCTTGCGGATTTATATGAGGATGTTGCCGAGTTTGTTCATCCCGAACTGTTTAAGGAGGAATGAGCATGGTTTCAACACACAAAGAAGAACAAAAGAAAACCTCCCGAATTTTTAAAGGCAGCATACAAAATCGGCCTGCTTTCTCAATAATTCTTGTAATTTTACTCGCGGCTGTCGTTGTGTCAGTTGTAATTTCACTATCCATTGGACAGGTAAATATACCCTTTCAACAATCCTGTAAAATATTGATACATCAACTGACTGGGTATCAGATCCGTGATGCAGGTGAGCAGCTAAACGGTATGTATGTGGATATTATCTGGCAGATCCGTTTTCCAAGGGTTTTGCTGGCAATGATTACGGGGGCTGGGCTGGCACTTTGCGGAGTAGTCATGCAGGCTTCCGTACAAAACCCATTGGCAGACCCCTATATATTGGGAATTTCATCTGGAGGTGTCTTAGGAGCAACCTTCTCAATTATGCTTGGATTTGGGACCGGAGGAATACTGGGAGAATTGGGGGTTGCATCATGGGCATTCATTGGTGCTCTGATTGCGGCAGCACTTGTTCTGGCCCTTGCCAGTATTGGAGGAAAGACATCTTCTGTCAAGCTGGTTTTAGCGGGAACTGTAATTAATGCCATATGCAGTGCATCTTCAAATTTTATTATTTATTTTGCTAAAAATTCAGAGGGTATCCGTTCCGTATCCTTTTGGACAATGGGAAGTCTGGCATCAGCAGAGTGGGACACTTTGCCTTCTGTGACTACGGTGGTAATTATGGCAACAGCCTTTTTCCTGTCCCAATCAAGAGTGATGAACACGATGTTAATGGGAGAAGAAGCCGCAATCACCCTGGGTGTTAATTTAAATTTTTACAGACGGTTATACATGGTGATTTCTTCCGTGGTAACAGGTGTCTTAGTTTCCGCTTGTGGGATTATTGGGTTTGTAGGCCTTATTATTCCTCATATTGTTCGCGGTGTCGTGGGGGCGGATCATAAACGGCTGGTCCCTGCGGCGATTCTTACCGGATCCTTATTTATGATGTGGACAGATGTTTTTGCAAGGACAGTAATTCCAAATGGAGAACTGCCGATTGGCATCGTTACTTCACTTCTTGGTGCACCTGTGTTTATGTATATGCTGATTAAAAAAGGCTACTGGTTTGGAGGGAGATAAATTGAAATTAAAAGCAGATCACATATCAGTTACCTTATCGGGGGCAGATATTGTAAAAGATATCAGCATTCAAGTGGATCATAAACAGTTTGTCGGCATCATCGGACCAAATGGATGCGGAAAATCCACTTTGCTGAAAAGTATTTATAAGGTTATTAAACCGCAAGAGGGAACTGTCCTTTTAGGGGATAAGGATGTTTTAAAATCATCTGCGCGTACCATTTCAAAAGATATGGGTGTGGTAGGCCAATTTAATGAATTGGATTTCGATTTTACTGTCCATGAGATGGTAATGATGGGGAGAACGCCCCATAAACACTTAATGGACTCTGACAATATAGAGGATTATAAAATCGCAGCCGATGCGTTAGAACGAGTTAACCTGACGGAGTATGCGGACAGAAGCTATTTAACATTATCTGGCGGTGAAAAACAACGGGTAATACTGGCAAGAGCAATCGCTCAAAAGCCTGAATTCCTGATTCTTGATGAGCCGACCAACCATTTGGACATTAAATACCAGCTTCAGATTTTATCAGTTGTCAAATCATTAAATATCGGTGTTCTTGCAGCTCTGCATGATCTTTCCATGGCATCTGTTTACTGCGATTTTCTTTATGTAGTGAAAGACGGACGGATCATAGCTTCAGGAAATCCAAAAGCAGTGCTGACAAAGGAGCTTATAAGACAGGTTTATGAAATAGAGTGTGAAATTTACTCTAATCCGGTTACCGGAGATTTAGCAATCGCATATCTGTCTCAAAATAACAGGCGTCAGGAGGGGAGAAAAAGATGGAGCTTGATATGACCAAAGGAAATCCTTCAAGGATTATTATGAAATTTTTCATTCCATTGTTTATTGGAGACTTGCTTCAACAATTTTATGGGATTATTGATGCAATTGTAATAGGAAAATTTGTAGGCACAGATGCATTTGCAGCAGTTGGTTCCTCTGGTGCTGTGATTGTGTTCATTACTTCTATTTTAATAGGACTTGCTATGGGGGCTTCGGCAATTTTCTCTCAGCTCTATGGCGGCAGGCAGTACGATGAACTGAAACAGACGATTTCTACTGCCTTAATATTTTTATTTTGTATCAGTGTATTGATTACAATTATAACATCGGTCTTTTTACCGCAGATCATCAACCTTTATCAAATGCCAAAGGAAACTGCCGCCTATGCTGCAGACTATTTAAAATATGTTTTTTACGGTTTTATTTTTGTTGGCATGTATAATGCATTTGCTTTTTTATTACGGGCATTTGGAGACTCGAAAACACCGTTGTACTTTTTGATCATCTCATGCATATCAAATCTTATTTTAGACCTGCTCTTTATCGTGGTGCTGCACATGGGGACTGCCGGCGCAGCCATTGCCACGCTCCTTACACAAGCTTTTGCTACGGTAGGATGCGGCATTTACACAATAAAACGAATGCAATTTCTGAATTTCCAGCGGAAAGACTTCCGGTTCAGCGCCTCTGTTTTTAATAAAATCGCTGCGTTTTCCGTATTAACAGCGCTGCAACAGTCAATTTCCAGCTTTGGAATGATGCTTATTCAAGGATTAGTCAATACCTTTGGCTCAACTGTTATGGCTGCCTTTGCAGCCTGCTCCAAAATCGACTCGGTTGCCAATGCTCCTTTGCAGGATCTGGGTAATTCTTTTTCTACTTATACTGCGCAGAATGAAGGTGCCGGAGAAATAAAAAGAATCCGGGAGGGATTTCGTACTACTTCAAGGATTATCATAATCCTGTCGGCGGTAATCAGCGTTGCCGCATTTATTTTCGCCCCCAATTTAATAACGCTCTTCGTAAATAAAGATGCAGCAGAGGTAATAGCTGTCGGTGTTGGTTATCTTAGGATTGTTTCCGTATTTTATGTATTGCTGGGCTTTATTGTTATGTTTTATGGTTTTTTCAGGGGCCTTGGAGCCATTAAAATATCAATCCTGCTGACCATAGTGTCACAGGGATTAAGAGTATTGCTGGCCTATTCATTTGCACCTGTTAAAGGATTTTCGGGTATTTGCTGGGCGATTGTAGTGGGATGGTTTTTATCAGACTTATTAGGATTTTACATGTATAAAAAAGTTATGTCGCAAAAGGCGGCTTAGATTAATCAATAGTATTTTGTATGCATACCAAGGCTTCACCAGCATCAAGCGGTATCGTTCAACCAACAGAATCTAAAAAGTTGAAAGCTGCAGTGCATTATCGGATCAGAACATTAAGTCCTATTCAGAGGTGCAGCCTTGGTAAGCAAATGAAATCTTATACAAAGTGGCTTGAAACCAATAAATATGATTATCAAGACAGATGTTTACTAATTGGAAGTCAATTTTTGAATGATCTGCTGATGCTGAGGATATTTTTCCAACAAATCATTTCTTTTAAATAACTCAAAGTCTCTGAATTCAAATCCTGGCGATACCATGCAGCCAACTAATGCATAGCCTTTATTATTCATAGCGGAGCCAAATATATAATCTTTTGGCACCAATACTTGAGGTTTCTCTCCATTTTCAATATCGAGTCCAAGCTGTTCCGTAATAAATTCCCCTTTTGGGCTAATCATATAAATAGTCAGGGGAGAACCTGAATGATAGTACCACATTTCATCAGATTTTAATCTGTGGAAATTAGAAACTTCTCCGTCCCTAAGTAAAAAGTAGATACTTGTCCAAAGGATTCGGGAGCCTTCAAAGTCAACTTTTAAATCGTTTGAGGTTATAGTTTCTTCAGATGCATAAATTTCCTTATAAAATCCTCCTTCCGGATGAGGGGTCATGTCCAAGTTTTTAATAAAGTAATCTGCTGTATTCATCGTGATACTCCTTTCAATTTTTCCTTAATTTTATTATATCTTATTATTTGGATATGTAAATTTAATTCCACAAATTTCATATATTTTAAAGCATTTTTTAACCGACTCAAGTAACGAAGCGGATTGCGAATATCAGCTTGACTTTCGCTGCACCAAAATTTAAAAGCTGCTTTATACTTTTTATGAAAAAACATGGTATAATAAGGATAAATTGTTAATCTGATGACCCGCTTTAATGATGCAGACAGCGGTGAAATTATGATTGCCAAAGTTCCGGTCACCCATATGAAACGGGACAGCTTAAGAAGATGCTTCTCTGTTGTGATCCAGGATACCAGCCTGTACAGCGGAACGATTATGGATAATATCCGTTACTCAAAGAATGACGCTATAAAGGAAGAGGTGATCAAAGGGACGGAAATCGCCCATGCCGCCGACTTTATTGATAAACTTCCGATAGGTTATGCGGCGAAGGTCTCTGCAGCCACCGACAATGTAAGCCAGGGCCAGAGACAACTTATATCCATTGCAAGGGCAGTTCTTTGTGACAGCCCGATTTTTACTTAGCGACCTTGTCCACAAGCTTTGTTTGAATGTATTCGCTGGGAGTCAGGGTCGTATATTTTTTAAAAACAGTGGAGAAATAGCTGCTGGTATTAAAATTGAGCTTCATGGCCACCTCTGTTACGGGAATATTCTGAAGAAGCAGTAATTTTGAACATTTCACTTTTTTCTTGTTGATGTAATTCCGCGGAGAGATACCTACGATGCGCCTGAATTTCTGCTTAAACTGTGAAACGGACAGATTACAGATTCCGGCCAGGGTATGAAGAGATAATTCTTCCGTGACGTGTTCTTCGATGTACCGGACTGCTGCTTCAATATCATTGGTCAGATAGTATCTTTCCTCTTTGGCGGCCGCGATCATCAATTGGAAGAAGATAATCAGATATCCGGCAATCAACAGGCGGTTCCCATCGGATAAGGCCAGCTCAAAGGCTTTTTCAATCAGAGGACGGGTTTCCTTGATATCTGTTGATACGATATGCCTTTTTATGCTTTTTAAATCTTCAATCAGTTGTTTTGCAGTCTCTTCATTTAAAAATAACAGGTTTTTCGGATCGCTTATGTCGACCTGGAACCAGTACTGTTCATTGAGAGTAATGGGCGCTTCGTTTGTGCTGTGTACCTCGTCAGGAAAAGAGACAAAGATATTCCCTCCGGAAACTTCATATTCCGTTTCCTGCGTATAGAAGGAAATGGTTCCCTTGGATACAAAGGTAAATTCAAACGTATTTTCATGATAATGGGGTATATGAGGAAAGATTGCGTTGTGGATATTATGCGTGGCAAACAGCCGTATGCCCGGTAAGTCCAGTTCCTGTTTTGTCAGGACGATGCGGTCTTCTGAATGGAAATATTCATCATACCAGTTGAGTGGTGAATCCATGGTTATACCTCCCAGGTAATATAAAATTGTACAGTGTATAAATTAAATTGTAATATAAAATTGCAATTGTTACAATACCGATATGGAAGAATAGGGATGGAATGCAATGGAAATCAGAAAGGAGCAATTTATGTTATTTAATCTTTTAAAATCCAGAAGAAGCATTAGAAAGTTTCAAGCCAGAGAAGTTGAAAAAGAGAAGATCGATGTAATTCTTAAAAGTGCCCTGCTATCACCTTCATCAAGGTCCATAAGACCCTGGCAGTTCATTGCCGTCACCGATGGGGAACTGATCCGGCGGCTTTCTCTGTGCCGGGAGCCTGCTTCTAAATTTCTAGCAGGTGCCCCTTTCGCAATTGTAGTAATAGCGGATAAAGATTCAAGTGATGTATGGGTTGAGGATGCATCCATAGCGGCGACCATGATTCAATTGGCGGCACAGGATGCAGGTCTTGGGTCGTGCTGGATTCAGGTAAGAGAAAGATTTCATACCGGGCAAGAGACTGCGGGGGAATATATTAGAGAAGTTCTGGAGATACCGGAGCAATATAGTGTTGAATGTATGATTGCCATTGGCTATCCTGCGGAGGAAAAAAAGCCATATGAAGAAGATAAGCTGCTATATCAAAAGCTCCATTACAACAAATTTTGAATTTAACCGAATCAAGTAAGTCCCCTACTTCAAATGTGAAAATAATTAAGTGGTGGTGGCGGGGACTTGCTTGTACCAGGTGGAGTGTCATCATCTTGCCGCAGGATTAAAATACGGCAGGAGGTTTTATTTATGCCTAAAAGCTATATAACAACTGAACACATACAAAAGACAGCAAGCCTGGCATTTATTTTATTCGATAATATATGCACTTAGAATCTCTCCGTAATAAGCGGTATGATAATCTTTGTTTGCACCGTGGAATGAACTATCAACGTCCTGTGGGTAAAATGTGTTTCTGTTTTCTTCCGTAATTTCATGCTCATCTTGTTTTTGCTTGTATACAACCCTGCACTCAAGGGTTAAAGGAAGTTCCTTAATGGCAGGAACCGAGATATGACCGGGTGTTTCAAGTGTCAGGTTAAGTTCTTTGATTTTATCAATTGTATGGCCAGATTTTGTCCCGCAAATACCCAATATCTTCTTGTCAAAATCGCCATGTGGTATATTTATGGTGAATTCAGGATTTTTTTCTAGCTGAAGTTTTGTAAAGCGATTTTCTCTGACGAAAACAGTAAATATAGGTTTCGACCATTCAATTCCCAGGGTGCCCCAGGAGATAGTCATAGAATTCACTTTATCATCAGCTTTTGTGGTCAGCAAAACGCCTGTTTTCAGCGCCTTTATAATTTCATTCGCATAATCAAATACTTCAATTTCTCTTTTCATCGTGTTATCCTCCTTGTCATTTTATGTTTATTATATTATGATAGAATAATTATATTAACAAGTATGCACTTTTAGGATAGATACTATAAAAAAGGAGAGTTAGAATGGATCATGAAGAAGAAGTCTATTCCAAGCCATTTGAATATACATTGTCCCTGGTAGGCGGAAAGTGGAAAATGCATATTCTTTTCTGGCTATGGCATTGTAAAGTAATGAGGTATAGTGAGATAAAAAGAGCCCTTAAAAGCATCACCCATAAAATGCTCAGTAATCAATTAAAGGAGCTTGAAGCGGATGGGTTAATCATTCGGACAGAATATCCCCAGGTGCCGCCTAAGGTGGAATACCGGCTTACGGATAAAGGAAAGTCCCTTATGCCGGTGTTGGATGCGATGTGTAAATGGGGACATCAGTTTGTGGAATAGCAAGGTAAAGCTTTGCTCCTGTACTTAAAATAATGCCGTCATCTTTTATTATCTGTTAGTATGGCCAGGCAGTTATATTGACTATACGAAGCTCTCAGGGTTCGCTATCCCAGTTATAGGAGTCAATCGGATGAAAGGCAGTTGGTTTCCAATAACGAGAACCGTTTGGCTCACGGCATAATAACCCATTATTAATAAGTTCCCGCCTAAGTATGAAATAATCTCCGAACGTATGCCATTCTTCACAGATGGAGTTTACTTCTTTTTCAGTATAATCCCGGTCAGATGCAAACTTTTCAGCTAAATAGCAGAGTGTCGCAGCTCGGAAGGTTTTCTTTTGAGGTAATTGCGTTATTCTTCCATAATCATCAAGAAAATTATCTATTTTAATTTTATGATTCAAATTCATTTTCTCCTTTTCATACTTTTTCATTTTATATTATCAAAAAGTAATTACATCATCTTAAAATGGATGATATTATGGGCTTTATCGTTTTGCATGCTTTCTTCACCACGAAATGATTGTAGCTCTTGCCTGTAGTTTTTTCAATAAACGCTCCGTAGAGTACCCATCTATGATTGAGGAAGCCATTGACAGCAGGGGCGTATTCAGTCCGTTAAATTCTCCTGAGAGAAGATTACTTTATTGGAAAATAAGCCTGCCTGTTTTAAACACAGGTTGAAATAGAAACAAACATTCAGTATAATATTATTAATGCACCAACGGGTGGGAGGACAGGCAGTGAAAAAAGAAGAACAGGTTATAAAGGGTTTTTGGGATTTATTTAACAAGAAGATTTGGCTTGATGGGTTTAAGATGAAAGAAAGCCTTAAGGATTATAAGCCTTCTGAAATACATTGCATTGAATACATCGGAAAAAATGAAGATTCCAATGTGACAAAGCTTGCAGAGTCTTTTTATATGACTAGAAGTGCCATAAGTAAAATAACTAAAAAACTCATAGAAAAAGGTCTTATCCATAGCTACCAGAAGCCGGACAACAAGAAAGAAATCTATTTCAGGCTTACGGAACAAGGAAGCTCAATTTACAAAGTCCACGAGGAACTGCATAAAGAGTTCCAGGAGCGGGATAAAGCCGTATTTGATCAGGTAACTGAGAAGCAATTAGACAGTATGATTCGTTTTGCGGAAAAGTATAATAAGCATTTGGATGCAGAAATAGAAAAGCTGGGTGTAGATATGAAGTCGGAATGTTATGATAAACTGTAGTTGTACCAGGCCCATTTAAAGCGCGTTATGGAATAGGAGATGATGACCAGGCGCAAGTGTACCAGAATGCTTAATCACAACTAAATAGCCTTGAATAATGAAAAAAACCACAGGCAGCCCAACTCCATAGAGAGCGGGCTGCATTTTTATTGCAATTATTTTGTTGACAAGGACACAAAAAAGTGATAAAGTATGTTTCCTAGGACACAAAGATGTGTTTCGAAAGGAGAACAAAGGATTATGCAAAATAAAGCGATATTTTCAAAAGATTTTTTACTTGTGGCAATAGGCCAGATTATTTCCTTATTCGGAAATCAGATTTTAAGGTATGCGCTTCCTCTCTACCTGTTAAACCAAATAGGCTCGTCCGTTTTATTTGGGACAATTCTGGCCTGCTCATTTATTCCTATGATTATCCTGTTTCCCATAGGAGGAATCATCGCTGATCGTATTAATAAGAGAAATATCATGGTGATTCTGGATTTTGCCACAGCAATGCTTATTTTCCTGTTTTGTTTGCTGGTAGGGAAAATAGATGTTATACCGCTTATGACAATAACAATGATTATTCTGTATGGTATACAGGGGGCATATCAGCCAGCAGTAAAGGCCAGCGTACCTGTTCTGGTAGATGGAGAAAATATCATGCAGGCCAATTCCATTGTTGATTTAATAAGCTCATTGGCCGGTATGGTTGGGCCGGTAATTGGCGGTATATTATTTTCCATTGTTGGGTTAGCGCCGATTCTATATGTGAGTATTGGCTGCTTTTTCGTGGCTGCCGTAATGGAAATCTTTATCCATATTCCATTTGAAAAAAGGCGGGCAAAAGGAAATATAATCATTACCGGCTTCAACGACTTAAAAGAAAGTTTTGGTTTTATGTTTAAGGAGCAGCCGATTTTGTGGAAGCTGTCATTGATTTTTGCTTCTATCAATCTTTTTTTGACTTCTCTGGTTTTAATAGGAGTTCCGGTTCTAATTATTCAGCATCTGGGATTTTCCTCTAATACTGCCAATCGGTTATACGGATTTGCGCAAGGTATCATCGCTGCCGGATGCATATTAGGAGGTTTGATCGCCGGAGTATTTTCGAAGAAACTAAAATCAAAGACGAGTCCATTTCTCTTAATGGGGTGTGCGCTTTCCATTCTTTTAGGAGGGGTCGCACTTCAGGTTCTAAAAGGGCCAATGGAGATTTATATTGTTTTGCTTATGGGGTGTTCTCTGATGCTGGTATTGTCAACATTATTCCAAATACAAGTAATGACATATCTTCAGATATTAACGCCCAAAGAATTAACCGGGAAAGTCATTTCTTGTGTTATGTGTGTTTGTATGTGTACGAATCCTCTTGGACAGTTCCTTTATGGTATTGTGTTTGATAAGATAGGAAGCAGTACATACCTTCCTTTTTATATGGCTGCCTTAATAATGATAGGAATTAGTATCTGTACCCGACGCATGTTCTATGTAATGGATCAGCCTGGCCTTAACGAGCATCAATTTTACGGATGAGGTTGACCATTTCAATGGCCCCGACAGCGCAGTCAAAGCCTTTGTTGCCGGCCTTTGTGCCTGCTCGTTCAATGGCCTGCTCGATGTTTTCTGTGGTCAGCACGCCAAACATAACTGGAATATCACTGCTAAGGGATATGCTTGCAATGCCTTTGGATACCTCATTGCAAACATAATCGTAGTGGGTTGTGCTGCCGCGAATGACTGCGCCAAGGCAGATCACCGCATCGTATTTCCCGCTCTTTGCCATTTTAGAGGCAATCAGCGGAATTTCAAAAGCTCCGGGAACCCATGCAGTGTCTATGCAGTCATCGCTGACCTCATGGCGCCTAAGTCCGTCCAGGGCGCCGCTTAGCAGTTTGGCAGTTATAAATTCATTGAATCGTGCGGCAACAATACCGATTTTCATATCCTTTGATACCAGTTTTCCTTCAAATGTTTTCATTGTAAGTTCTCCTTTAGAAATATATTAATAATTCAAAATATGGCCCATTTTTCTCTGCTTTGTTTTTAAATAAAACAGATCATGTGCAGTAGCATCCATCTGGATGGGAATTCTCTCTGTAATCTCAATACCAAAACCAGAAAGCTGATAGACTTTGTCCGGGTTGTTCGTGAGCAGCTGCAATGTTTTTACACCAAGGTCACGGAGAATCTGTGCACCGATAAAATACTCCCGCATATCCCCGTCAAAGCCAAGGGCGAGATTAGCCTCCAGGGTATCCATTCCTTTATCTTGAAGGGCATAGGCACGCAGCTTATTGATCAGGCCGATCCCGCGGCCCTCCTGACGCATGTATAGCAGGATCCCGCGGCCCTCTTTCTCGATTTGTGTCATTGCTGCCGCAAACTGCTGCCCGCAATCACAGCGCTCTGAGCCGAAAGCGTCTCCGGTAAGGCACTCGGAATGAACCCGGCATAAAAGATTTTGACCATCACCGATCTCACCTTTTACCAACGCCACATGATGTTCCCCGTTTAGCTTGCTGATGTATCCATAAACCTTAAAATCCCCGTATTTTGTCGGAAGATCTGTGCAGGTGACCTGTTCAACAAGCTTATCATTTCTTTTGCGGTATTCCTGTAAGTCTTTTATGGTGATGATCTTAAGCCCCCATTTTTTTGCCAGTTCCATTAATTCCGGAGTGCGCATCATGGTTCCGTCCTCCCGCATGATCTCACAGCACAGGCCGCATTCCTTTAAGCCGGACAGCCGCATCAGATCCACAGTGGCTTCTGTATGTCCGTTACGCTCCAGCACGCCGTTTTTTCTTGCCAGCAGAGGGAACATATGACCGGGCCGGCGGAAATCCTCTGGCCTTGCTTTCTCCTCCACACATTTCATGGCAGTGAGGCTGCGTTCTGCCGCTGAAATTCCGGTGGTGGTATCCACATGGTCAATGGATACAGTAAAGGCTGTTTCGTGGTTATCGCTGTTATCAGATACCATCTGAGGGAGTTTCAGCTTTTTACAAAGCTCTGCGCTCATTGGCATGCAAATGAGACCTTTGCCGTGTATTGCCATAAAATTCACATTTTCCGTGGTGGCAAACTCAGCGGCACAAATAAAATCTCCTTCATTTTCCCGGTCTTTATCGTCTGTCACAAGAACAATTCTTCCTTGCCGCAGTTCATTCAGTGCTTCTTCAATGGTGTTGTATTGAAACATTTCGATTCCTCCTAAAAGCCGTATTTCTTAAGAAAGCCGGCTGTGATATTATGTTCAGGCTGCTGAATGCCCATCAGCCGTTCCACGTATTTGCCGATACAGTCGTTTTCAAGATTGACCATATCACCAATGCGCCTGTCTGGCAAAATGGTCATTGATGCTGTATGGGGGATGACAGAAACGCTGAAGCTATCCCTTTTAACTTTTGCTACAGTAAGGCTGATTCCGTCAATAGCAACAGATCCTTTTTCTATGATGTACCTCAGAATATCAGGGGTGGTTTTAATGGTGTACCAAACGGCATTATCGTCTTTTTGAATGGCAGATACCGTTCCGGTTCCATCGATATGGCCTGAAACAATATGTCCCCCGAATCTTCCGTTTGCAGGCATTGCCCGCTCTAAATTGACAGGACTCCCCGTTGATAAACTTCCAAGAGAGGAACGGTTATAGGTCTCGTTCATAACATCGGCAGTAAATCCGCCTTGAGAAAAGGCTGTAACCGTGAGACAGACACCGTTTACTGCGATACTGTCCCCCAGGCGGACATCCTCCATGATTTTCTTTGCCTGAACAGAGAGAAATGAAGATTCTGGGCCTTTGCAGATGGTTTGAATTTTACCGATTTCTTCTATGATTCCTGTGAACACCGGATCACCTCGCTTTCCAATAGAATATCCTCCTCAACCCATGAAATAGCCGGCCTGCCTAGATGAAACGCCTGATCAGGGCTAGCTGCGCCAAGGCCCATTACCGGGGTTTTTCCGCTGCCGCCAAATAGCTTAGGGGCAATGTAGGCCTGCACTTTGTGGACGATTCCGCTTTGCAGGGCAGACCAGTTTAAGGTGCCGCCGCCTTCCAGCAAAACACTGTCAATTTTTCTTTCACCAAGAGCTGTCATAAGACAGTTTAAATCGATATGCCCTTCTTTTTGAGGAAGTACTAAAATGTCACAGCCTGCTTCCAGATAAGGGCGGTGTTTGTCTTTGTCTGTAACTGCTGTAGCAAGGAGAGTAGAGGCAGTACCAGTGGTAGTAACAATCCTTGCACTTAAGGGTGTTTTAAGATGGGTATCACAGACAATACGGAGCGGGTTTCTGCTGTTTTTTAACCGGCAGGTCAGCAGCGGGTCGTCGGAAAGGACAGTGCCGACCCCTGCCATAATGGCAGAATAGCGGTGCCGGTCCTCATGTACGCGGTGACGAGCCGCTTCACCGGTGATCCATTGGGATTTGCCAGTGTGTGTCGCAATCTTCCCATCCAGAGTCATGGCGTATTTCATGATCACATAGGGTGTTTTGTTTTGGATGTAGTGAAAGAAACTTTGGTTCAGTGAATCACATTCCTCTTTTAAAACTCCTTTTGTCACCTTGATTCCAGAGGAACGTAACAGCTCAATGCCTTTTCCTGCCACCAGCGGGTTCGGGTCACAAGAACCGATTACCACATGGCGGATCCCGCTTTCCAGGATCGCCTCAGTGCAGGGGGGTGTCTTGCCGGAATGGCAGCAAGGTTCCAGTGTCACATACATGGCTGCTCCCTCTGGCGATGTGTGACAGCTTGCAAGAGCGTTGCGTTCCGCATGAAGCTCCCCGTATTTCCGGTGATATCCCTGTCCGATAATCTTACCGTCTTTTACGATAACCGCTCCAACCATGGGATTTGGATTTGTCCAGCCGCAGCCTTTCTTTGCAAGCTGTAAAGCAAATCTCATATATTCTGTGTCAGTCATGCAGCACCTCCTAAAAAACAAAATACCTTGAACAAAGTCGTTCAAGGCATTTAAGGTATCACAAGCATAGACAGGTATGTACTGCAATAAAAAAACTCCGGAACAAAAAATAGTTCCAGAGCGAATTTACGTATACAAAGAAATACTGTGATTTATCATCTTCTTTTATCCAGACTATACTGTCGGCTTCGGAATTGCACCGAATCATGCCTTGCGGCTCGTGGGCTTTACCACCGGTAGGGAATTTAACCCTGCCCTGAAGATATTATTCAATTACCTGTCATTATACTCCTTGTTTTGTATTTGTCAACTAAAAATATTCTGTTTACAATAAAAAGGATAATGGCTCCTTGAATGCTTTTGTTGCAATAGAATGTTGACACCAACCGTTATGTCTGCTTTAATTTTATTATAAACTAGTTGTTATTCAGGTAAAGTATGTACATTGTGCATAAATTTAGAGGAGCGGGTTATTTATTTAGGGAAATGAAGGGGTGGAGTGGTGAATATTCAATTAAAAAAAGGAACTGCAGAATATTTAGATTGTTGTAGGAAGGCAATGGAAAATATGGTTTTTAAAGCCAGAGATAAAATATTCTTGGTGGTTGGAGATTACAATCCGGGTGCAAAGATTTTTGATGAGAAATCAGGATATAAGTACATAGGAACCATTCCAGGTCGTTATCGTAAAGGGATTGATGAATATTTAATGATGAAGGTGTATGATGGGGGAGATTAGCTTAGGCAGAATTGTTAGGAACTAAGGCTTCAAGTCAGGTTTACTGAAAACGGTTAATTGCCTATAATTTCACCATGGAACTTCACCATGAAGTTGGGGAGTAATAAAATGAGTTTAGATTTTAACATAAAGACCCTTATATTCACAATTGTTATAGGGCATCTTTTTTCTGGAATATTAGGTATTGCCTATATGGTTCAACATAAAAAGGATTCTTCTTTATATATTTTTTTATTTGCAAGGCTCTTTGATACCTTTGCATGGGCCCTTCTTGGGTTACGGGGCATCATCAATTCATCTATTTCAATATCGATGGGTGATTCTTTTTTAATTATTGCTCATACTACGCAGATTATTGCTTTCTTGATTATAAAAAAGCGCTATAACAAATTGATAAGACGGGCTTATTTTATTGCTGCCGCCATTTCCATTGTTATGATCCATCTAGCCTTGTTTCTGAATAATGTGGAGGGGGTGCGGGTCTCAATTATATCCATCACCATGATTATACTGTGGTACTTTCCAATTTATGTATTATTAACGGATAAGAATTCCTCTGTTTTACAGAAAACGGTTGCTTTTATTTATTTAACAGAATTCATTTTGCTTATTATAAGAGCTTTTGTGGGAATGAGTTTAAGAGAATCCATGTCTTTGATGTCCAATAATATATACAATGTTTTGTTTTTTATTTGCCTGTATCTGATTATGTTAATCGGGAATATTGGTTTTATCCTGATGGCAAAGGAAAAGTCGGATTTGGAATTAACTAAGGTTGCTACATATGACGAACTGACTGATATATTCAACCGCAGAGCATTCTTATTGCGGGCTAAAGAGAATCTTTCATTATTTAAAAGAAGAAAGGAGCCTATTTCATTCTTTCTTATTGATCTGGATAACTTTAAAAAGATAAATGATGTCCATGGACATTATGCAGGCGATATGGTACTTAAAGATTTTGCAGTGAATATAAAAAGTCAATTACGGGATTATGATCTGTTTGGCAGAATTGGCGGCGAAGAGTTTACGGTGTTGCTTCCGGGAACCAATGAACAAGAGGCTTTAGAAGTTGCAGAAAGATTAAGAAGGATTGCAGAGAATGCTTCTGTTATCGTTGGCAGAGATCATGTTGTAAAATATACCATAAGCATAGGAATCATCACCGTTATTCCAGATGAAAACACTTCTATATATACACTGTATAAAATAAGTGATGATGCGTTGTATGCGGCAAAAAGGAATGGACGAAATCGGATAGAAGTAATTAAATTATGATGTTTGGATAATGAACAATAACTTCACTGACAGCAGTTGTCAGTGAAGTTGTTTTATTATAAAGATAACATCGTTTTTTCTCGCGGCTGATTATTTGATCAACGCTTGAAACATTAAAAAATGGAGGACATATGTATGAATAAAAACGTTGTATATCTTTATGTGTTTGACACAATGGCTGATTGGAAAATAGGTTATCTAACTGCGGAGCTGAACTCCGGAAGATATTATAAGAAAGGCTCAGCCCCAACTAAAATCGTTACGGTGGGAATTAAAAAGACTCCTGTTATTACAATGGGAGGCCTGAAAATATTACCGGATATGGAACTTGATGAATGCACCATGGAAAATGCAGATGCCTTGATTTTGCCTGGTGGAGATACATGGACAGAAACGGTTCATGATCCTATTTTGTCTATGGCAGAGCATTGCTTAAAGGAAGGTATTGTTGTGGCTGCTGTTTGCGGAGCTACAATAGGACTTGCCCGGAAAGGATTGCTGGATTCAAGCTGGCATACAAGCAATGACTTGGAATATCTTAAAATGATCTGCCCAAGCTATGGGGGAGAACAGTATTATAAGCAGGAATCTGCCGTAACTGACGGAAACCTGATAACTGCTTCGGGAATAGCTCCGTTAGAATTTTCCCAGCAAGTCCTTAAAGCTTTGGCTGTGTTTTCTGCAAAGATATTAGATGCCTGGTATAATCTTTACAGGACACATAAATCCGAGTATTTTTATGAGTTAATGTGCGAAAGATGAATATCAGTATCAAATAAAGGTATGCCAAGCTATGGTTACAGGCTATCACTCATTTTTAAGGTCGACCCCATATTCGGCCACAACCGTTTTCAATTCCTCAAGGTACATTGCCGCCTGCCGTGTCAACTGAATATCCTTATGGGAGATCCAGCCAACCTCAATCGAATCGTTAACGCGGAGAGGTACTGCCGTGATATCATCACCGTTTAAGTCTGCGCTCACAATTCCTGTGGAAATTGTATAACCGTTAAGCCCGATCATAAGGTTAAATATGGTGGCTCTGTCACCGACGTGAATATCTTTTTTTGCGTATTCCGTGCTGAGTATTTCCTCTGAGAAATAGAAGGAGTTGTAGTCCCCCTGTTCAAAGGACAAGCGGGGGTAATCGGCCAGATCTTTAAGTGTCACATATTTTTTCCTGGCCAGGGGATTGGAGGTACTTATAAAAACATGAGGAACAGCGGTGAAGAGCGGATGAAATGTCAGATTGTTTTCCCTCAGCAGCTTTTCTAACACCTGGCGGTTAAAATTGTTCATGTAGAGTATGCCGAGTTCGCTGCGCAGGTTTTTAACATCCTGCACAATCTCAAAAGTCCTTGCTTCCCGTAATGTGTACTCATATTCTTCGGCATCGGTTTTTTTTACCATATTAACAAACGCATTCACAGCAAAGGCATAGTGCTGGGTAGATATGGAGCACAGCTGCCGCGATGGTTTCTTGTTCAGCCATCGTTGTTCTAAGAGACTCGCTTGTTCAACCACCTGGCGGGCATAGCCCAAAAACTCCGCACCGTCAGTGGTCAGGGATATGCCTTTCGGGGTCCGGGTGACAAGTTCGTGTCCAATTTCCGTTTCCAAGTCGCGAAGAGCGTTTGAAAGGCTTGGCTGGGCAATGAATAATCGTTCGGCGGCTTTGGTGATGGAGCCGCAGTTTGCTGCTTCAATGAAATATTTTAACTGTTGTAATGTCATCTCATTTTCCTCTCTTACACAATCGGTTGTATCAACGCTCAAAAAATTCTGCACTGGAACAGTTCTTCTTTCTCACAGGTCAAAAGGATAATCATCGTCCGGCTCATGCTGGCCTTATCAATAATTTCCCGAACTGTAATTTGCCAATGGATGTAGTGAACTTATTGTACTGAAAAATGCTGAAAGAATCAAGGGACAATCCTGGTGGGCAGATCATGTGAAAGAAAACAAGTGACTTATTTGCCGGGATTGTAATACCCATTTTTGGGGTGGTTTTTATGGATAGATATCTGGTTCAGGAAAAAATTACCAGTTAAGAACAGGAAATTCATATAAATTTTATAAATCTGACAGGAAATTAATAAAAAGACAGAAAAAGTGCTACAATATAATATTGCGCTATTTTTTATAGAAAAACAGACAAACTATCTATAAGAAGATATGGTTATGTCGGAAGGATTTCTTAAATAAGGAGGAGCTTCAATTGCAGAGCTTGTTGGAAAAAACTAATTTTTATATAAATTCACCTTTTCTTCTGAATATCTTATTGATCCTGGCTGTATTGATCTGTTTTGTACTATCCTTACTGTATTACCGGCGTTATCATTTTAGTAAGAAAGTGCATTTCCCTGCCTGTTTCCAGGGAGAAGAAAATAAACTGGATCCAAGTGAGTGGGAGAAGCAGATGCTTGATCTGGCGGAAAGCCATAGCCAGGTCAAACTGGTGGGACATAGCTTTGTCCTTAATGATTATAATCAGGCCGCCTATAAAAAGCTGAATAAAATAAGAGACAGCATCTCTTCTGTGTCCACCGATATCATTTCCCTGATTCCGGCAGCACGATGGCTCTTTGACAATTTCCAGATGCTGTACCGGGAAATTAAAAAGGTCCGTACCTCGGGAACCAGCTATGCCGTATTGCCGGTCCTGGAGTCAAAAGAATACCGGAACTTTACACGAATTTATGTTGTGGCAAAAAAAATGGTGGCTCTTTCCGGCGGCCACTTAAGTGAAGAAAATATTTCTGTGATGCTGAATGCTTATCAGCAGAAAATTCCGCTTACGGATAAGGAGATCTGGGTTTTGCCGGAGGTGCTGGGCTTTTGCATTCTTGAAGAAATCATTGTTATCGCGGATGAAATACTTCATATGATTGATGTGAAGTCAAAGGCAGAAAGCTTTCTCCGGGATAAACTGGCAGATAAGAAGGGACCGTCCGCTATATCAGCCTTGCTTTGCAAAACAGAGGATAACTTAAGGCAGAACTACTCCTTCCATGCCCATGTAATATACCTGTTAAGAAATATGTCTTTTGATGAGGCTTCCATTCAAAAATACCTGGAACATCATTTTTCTTCCCTGGAAAGGCAGGTGAAGACCTCCGGCATATTTATGGAGGAAGGAAAGATTGAATCATTTCTTGAGACAAATATCAGGACTTTGATTGTCAGCCTGAGAGATATCAATGAAGTTGATGAAGAAAAATTCTTTGAGGAATATTCTTGTCTGGAGCAGATTTTATCACAGGATCCGGATGGGGTATATCCAAAGATGGATCTGGAATCCAGGGGCATGTACCGTGGGGTCATTGTTAAATTATCCCATCGTTATCGTCTGCCGGAGGAAAAGATCGCTCAGGACTGTCTGGAGCTGGCAGTTCAGGGAAGGGATGACCTTCATTGCTCTCATCATGTGGGAGCCTGGCTTTTGGGTAAGGGTTACCCGGTTTTAAAAGCAAAGGCGTTAGGAAAGCCGGTCCCTCAAAAAATAAAGAAACGGATGAATGTAAATGGCTTCCTCTATTTCTTTGCCCTGTTCCTTATTATTCCGGCACTTTGTGCCTGCCTGCTCTATGCTTTCCGGACCCTTGGCGGACTTAATAATATCAGCCGGCAAGCAATGATTCTTCTGGCAGCAATGCCGCTGTTAATGGGTATTTCCATAGAGATTACAAATTTTATATTTACCAGAAGAATTAAGGTCAGGAAGATTCCTTCCCTGAACTATTTAGAGGAAATACGGCCGGAAGCAAGAACCTTTGTGGTCATGCCGGTTATCGTCTCCTCAAAGGAACAGGGCCTGGGATATATGGACCGTCTTCAAAAGCATTATCTGGCAAACCGGCAGTCCAACCTTTTTTTTGCATTGCTCCTTGATTTTGAGGATTCTAAAGACCAGTTCATGGCAAAGGACCAGGTAATTGAAAGCGCCCTTGTTGCCCGTATGAAGGAGCTGAATGAACTCTATCCGTCGGAACACCAGCGTTTTTCTCTGTTCTTCCGCTGCCGCAAATGGAATAAAGCGGAGAATTGTTATATGGGCTGGGAACGTAAAAGAGGAAAGCTGGAAGAGTTTAATAGCCTTTTAAATGGAGCGGGAAAGGAGGATACCACCTTTTCCTCCATTTACTGCGATGAAGAGCTTCTTACCACCTTCCAGTATGTGATTACACTGGATGCGGATACAAATCTGCTTCGTGACAATGCCGCAAAGCTGGTGGGACTGATCGATCATCCCTTAAACAAACCGATTCTGGATTTTGCAGGTCAAAAGGTAGAAGAGGGCTATGTCATTATTCAGCCCTCCGTAAGAAATCATATTGTGGATAAGAACGGCAGCAGGTTTACGAAAATCTTCGGAGGGGAATCAGGCCTTGCTCATTATGGGACTGTAATATCAGATATTTACCAGGATATTTTTAACAAAGGAATCTATACCGGGAAGGGCATTTATGATAGGAAAACCTTTCACAAGGTGCTGCAGAACAAGGTGCCGGAAAACAGGATTCTCAGTCATGACCTTTTTGAAAGCTGCTATGCACGGACGGCTTTTTCCAGTACAGTCAAGATTATGGACAATTTCCCAACCAGTGTTTTATCCTTTACCAAAAGGGAACACCGATGGCTGCGCGGGGACTGGCAGCTTTTACCCTGGCTGTTTTTAAAAAAGACCCAGGACGGAAAAAACTTATGCGCGCTGTCAAAATGGAAGATCTTTGACAACTTAAGAAGAAGCATGGTTCCTTTAAGTAAGACACTGTTTGTATTGCTAAATCTGGCGTGGATGCCAAAGGCATATTATCTTTGGTTACCCATTGTTTTCTTTAATGATATATTTACCCTGGTGATCCTGTTGCTTGCAGTGATTACCCAGAAGCTGATCCGGCCAAAGCTTGCCCTTGTTTATAAATGCTTCTTTCGGGAGCTTGCTGCGATGCTTTATAGGGCTTTCCTGGAGTTTACAATCACTCCCTACCGTGCCTATGTGGCATGTGATGCAATGATCAGGACTCTGTATCGGATCTTTATCAGCAAGAAAAACCTACTAAGGTGGAATACGGCGGAAGCAGTGGACGCCTCCATTGTCAATACCAGAAAAGGGTATTTTCTTACGATGTGGAGTTCTCTTCTTCCGGCGGCTGCCCTTTTAATAATTTTATTTATGGGATATTTAAACCCGGCAGGAATGGTTTTGACGGCAGCCGTAATTGCCGACTGGTGCTTTGCCTACCAAATCGCTTACCAGATCAGCCAGCCGGAAAAGAAGTATCAGCTGAGTAATAAAGCCCAGGACAAAGAACTGCTTCTGGATACTGCACGCAGAACCTGGCAGTTTTTTAAGGAGCTTTCCACTAAGGAAAACAA